>CAXDTK010000117.1:0-15423 GCA_963992225.1 uncultured Comamonadaceae bacterium
GGGCCTGGCAGACGACCGAGGGCTTCACGCCCACGCGGCCCTACAACGCCGACGACGTGCTGTTCACCTTCGGCCGGCTGCTCAACCGCCAGGACGGGCCGGCCGGCGCGTTCGTGAAGGCGCTGCCGGGCCTGTCGCCCTACGTCGTGTCGTTCGGCTGGGAGAAGCTGATCCGCGGTGTCGAGAAGCTCACCGACCACGAGGTGCGCATCACGCTGGCCGAGCGCGATGCGTCCTTCCTGTCGGCGCTGACCTTTGCGTTCACGATGCTGCAGTCGGCCGAGTACGGCGCCCAGCTGCTCAAGGCCGGCACGCCGCAGCGGCTGACGCAGGCCCCGGTCGGCACCGGGCCCTTCCAGCTCAAGAGCTTCCGGCCCGACAGCGTGATCCGCTACACCGCCCATCCGCAGTGGTGGCGGGCCAAGGACGTGCCGCGCGCCGACCAGCTGGTGCATGCCATCACGCCCGATGCCACCGTGCGGGCGCAGCGCCTCAAGCGCAACGAGTGCGACATCGCCGCGCCGGTCGGCCCGGTGGAGCTGGGCGAGCTGCGCAAGGACCCGGCCCTCAAGCTCGCCACCGCGCCGGGGCTGAACGTGGGCATCCTGGCCTACAACACCCGCCGGCCGGCGCTGGCCAAGGTGGAGGTGCGCCAGGCGCTGGACATGGCCATCGACAAGGCCGCCATCCTGCGCACCGTCTACGGCGGCGCGGGCGTGCGGGCCACGACGCCCATCCCGGCGGCCAACTGGGCGCATGACGCGACGCTCAAGCCGGTGCCGCACGACCCGGCCAGGGCCCGCGCGCTGCTGCACAAGGCCGGCGTGCTGCCGCTGAACCTCACGCTGTGGGCCATGCCGGTGGTGCGCAACTACAACCCCAACGGCCAGCTGATGGCGCAGATGATCCAGGCCGACTGGGCCAAGGTCGGCGTCAATGCACGCATCGTGACCTACGAGTGGGGCGAGTACCTGCGGCGCATCGATGCCGGCGAGCACGACGCCGCGCTGTCAGGCTGGAACGGCGACCCCGAGCCCGCCAACACCGCCGGCCAGCTGGCCTGCGGCGCGGCCAGCGGCACGTTCTGGTGCAATCCGGCCTACGACAAGCTGCTGGCCGAGGCGCGCCAGGCGCTGCGGCGCGAGGAGCGCCAGGCGCTCTATGCCAAGGCGCAGCGGCTGGCGATGGCCGAGCTGCCCTGGACCCCGATCGCCTACGGTGCGCTGACCGTGCCGCTGCGCGCCAGCGTCAAGGGCTTCGTGCTGGAGCTGGACGGCAGCATCTACCTCGACGGGGTGCTGCCGAAATGAGACCACCCCGCACCGGCGCCATGGCAGCCGCTTGGGCATGCACCAGGGATTTCTAAGAGGATCAGTATGAGTATCAAGAGCGACAAGTGGATCCGCCGCATGTGCGAGCAGCACGGCATGATCGAGCCGTTCGAGCCGGGCCAGGTGCGTCAGGTGGATGGCCGCAAGGTCATCAGCTACGGCACCAGCAGCTACGGCTACGACATCCGCTGCGCGCCGGAGTTCAAGGTCTTCACCAACATCCACAGCACGGTGGTGGATCCGAAGAACTTCGACGAGAACAGCTTCGTCGATGTCAACAAGGACGTCTGCATCATCCCGCCCAACAGCTTCGCGCTGGCGCGCACGATGGAGTACTTCCGCATCCCGCGTAACGTGCTGACGGTGTGCCTGGGCAAGAGCACCTATGCCCGCTGCGGCATCATCGTCAACGTGACGCCCTTCGAGCCCGAGTGGGAAGGCTATGTGACGCTGGAGTTCAGCAACACCACGCCGCTGCCGGCCAAGATCTACGCGGGCGAGGGCTGCGCGCAGGTGCTGTTCTTCGAGAGCGACGAGGTCTGCGAGGTCAGCTACAAGGACCGCGGCGGCAAGTACCAGGGCCAGGTCGGGGTGACGCTGCCCAAGGCCTGACCTTGACAGCCCCCTCGTCGGGACCGCCGAGTGGACGGCGATGCTTGCAGCATCGAGCCGCAGGCACATCGCCAAGGCGGCCCGGCGCCCGGCCCGCAGCACGGACCCTACCCAGCTGTCGCCAAGTACTGAACCAACCCAATCCGCCCGGCCCGCATCACGCGCCGGTGGTTCCAGCGGAACAGCGGCGCCAGCACCGGCGCCAGCCAGCGCAACAGGCCCGGCGGCAGCGTGACGCGCCAGACGAAGGTCACGTCGGTGTGCCCACCTCGCTCGGGGGCGGCCTGCTTCATCAGCCAGATGCCTTCGCCCGCCAGCGTGCCGGCGGCGCGGGCGCGCAGCCGTTCCTCCGTCAGCACCTCGGTCACTTCCAGCTGCAGGTGCAGCCGGTAGCCCAGGCCGGTGCGGAAGGTGATCTGCTGCAGCAGCCCCACGCCGGTGCCGTCGCCGCTGCGCAGCTTGCGCACCGCCACGACGCCCGGCCACCAGCGCGGCCATTGCTCCGTTTCGGTGATGGCGCGCCAGACGCGCGGGATGGGCGCGTCCAGGCGCCAGTGGCTCACAAGGTCGAAATAGGCGGTCTGGGACATGCCAAGGGATTACGCCGGGCTGGTCAGGGTAGATGCGAGGGTTTAGGCTGCATCCGAACTGCGGGACTGGCCGTATGCCTGCCGATGATCGCCCAGTTGGTTGCAAACGGACACCCCAGCCCACCATGACCGCCCCCGACCTGCCGGAAGCCGACGATGACCAGCCCGCGCCGGCGCTGCTGTTCGACGATGCCGAACTGCCCGAGGCCGAGGCCGAGGTGCTGGCCGACGTCGCCTGCGGCCCGGCCCGCACCGACGCGGTGCCGCTGGACGACGCCCGGCTGCAGGCCTGGATCGCCGGCATCGTGGACCACGACGAGCGCGCACTGCTGGCGCTGTACGAGGCCACGCTGTCGCGCGTCTACGGCCTGGTGCTGCGGCTGGTGCGGCGCGCCCAGCTGGCCGAGGAGGTGGCCGAGGACGTGTACTACCAGGTCTGGCGCCAGGCGCCGCGGTTCGACCCCGCGCGTGGCCGGCCGCTGACCTGGCTGCTGGGCATGGCCCGCTCGCGCGCCATCGATGCCATCCGCCGCGAGGCGCGCTTCCAGCACGAGGTGCTCGATGACGACACCGCGGCCGCGGCGGCGCCCGCCGCCGGCAGCGGCGACGAGCTGCTGGCCGTGGCCCAGGGCCATGCCGAGCTGCACCGCGCGCTGCTGCGGCTGAAGGCCCAGCCGCGCCAGCTGGTGGCGCTGGCCTTCTTCAGCGGCCTGTCGCACGAGGAGATCGCCAGCCAGACCCAGCTGCCGCTGGGCACCGTGAAGTCCCAGATCCGCCGCGCGCTGATCACCCTGCGCGAGACGCTGGGCGATGCCGGTGCCCACGCACTGCCGGCCTGAGCCGCAAGACCCGAGGCGCCGCCATGACGACCCCCATTTCACCCATTTCCGCCACCGCCCCCGATCCCGACGAGACCGATTTGAGTCCGCTGCTCAGTGAACCCTTTGCCCGTGCCTGGGCGGCCCCGGCGCCGGACCTGCCGGCCCCGCTGGGCCCGCGCCTGGGCGAGCGCCTGGCCGGTCGGCTGGCCCGTTCGCTGCAGGCCGAGCAGGGCATGGTGACCGTGCGCCGCCGGTCCGCCGCGGCCGACCCGCTGGGCGGTGGCGCGCAGCGGCGCTGGCTCTACCGCGCCCCGGCCGACCGGGCGCTGCGCGCCGGCGAGCCGCGCGCGGCCTGCGTGATCGAGCTGCCGGCCGGCGCCAGCCTGGCGCTGCCGCCCGGCGGGCCGCGCGAGTTCCTGGTGCTGCAGGGCAGCGCCGAGGTCGGGCAGCAGCTGCTCGCGCCGCGCGACTTCCTGCTGCTGCCTGCCGGTGGCGGCGTGCAGCTGAGCAGCCAAGGCGGGGCGCAGGTTTTCGTGCGCGAGGCCGATGCCGCCGGCGAGGGCGCGGCGCGGGTCGCGCAAGCGACGCTGGTGCGCGACGCCGAGGCCGGCTGGCCCGAGTTCGCGCCGGGCATCCGCCGCCGCGTGCTGTGGACCGGCGGCGGCCAGGCGGCGCTGCTCTACCAGGCCGAGCCCGGCGCCAGCGTGCCCACGCACAGCCACGGCCATGACGAGGAATGCCTGATGGTCGACGGCGAGCTGTTCCTGGACGACGTACTGCTGCAGCAGGGCGACTACCAGCTGGCGCCGGCCGGCACGGGCCACCGCATCACCGAAACCGACACCGGCGTGGTCATCTACGCGCACGGCGACGCCGACCTGCGCTTCACTTGAGCGGCATCAGCGGCGGATAGCCGCGGCTTTTCGGGCTTTATCCGGGCTTCGCGCGACCGAGGGGCCGGCACGATGGCGACACCTAGCCGAGGTCCGCCATGCTCATTCCCCTGCACCTGATCCCCGTCCCTGCCGACGAGCCGCGCGGCCTGGGCGACCCGGGCCATGCCTGGAGCGGCCTGAAGATCGCCGAGGGCGTGCGGCTGGGCGACATCCGGGCGCTGGGCCTGACGGTCACCGACGCCGGGCCGGTCGGCAGCGCGCAGCTGCTGCGCTTCGGCCAGCTGATGAGCGACGCCGGCCTGGCCATCAACCCGACCCGCATGCTGTACGACCGCCCCTATGCCCACGCCTGCCTGGCCCAGGGCCTGGGCAGTGCCCACCCCGGCCTGCAGGACCTGGCGCTGGACCTGTTCGACGGCTACCAGGCCGCCGGGGAGTGGCTGGGCCTGGCGCATTGAGGCGCCGGCCGGCGGCGCCCACCCCCGGGCTTTCCTGAGGCCGAAGCCTGTCTTTCCTCACTCCGGTGGCCCGAGGGGCCCGGGGTACCCTCGCGGTTTCGCCTTTTTGCCGAACCGCTCCATGACCCGTCATTCCCTTTCGCTGCTGGCACTCGCCGCTTCGGCCGCGCTGGCCGCCACCGCCGCCCATGCTGACGAAGGCATGTGGATGCCCAAGCAGCTGCCGCAGATCGCCAAGTCCCTGAAGGCCGGCGGCCTGGCGCTGGACCCCGCCAAGCTCAACGACCTGACCGCCTTCCCGATGGGCGCCGTGGTGTCCCTGGGCGGCTGCACGGCCAGCTTCGTGTCGCCGCAGGGCCTGACCGTCACCAACCACCACTGCGCCTACGGCAGCATCCAGTACAACTCCAAGCCCGAGCGCGACCTGCTGAAGAACGGCTTCTACGCCGCGACGCTGGCCGACGAACTGCCCGCCGCGCCCGGCAGCCGCATCCTGGTCACGGTGGAAATGAAGGACGTGTCGGCCGAGATCCTGAACGCCGCCACGCTGAAGCTGACGGGCAAGGCCCGCACCGACGCCATCGAGGCCACGCAGAAGCAGCTGATCGCCGCCTGCGAGGCCGACGCCGGCCACCGCTGCAGCGTGCCGGCCTTCTTCGGCGGCCTGCAGTACCAGCTCATCAAGCAGCTGGAGATCCGCGACGTGCGCCTGGTGCACGCACCGGCCACCGGCGTGGGCCTGTTCGGCGGCGACGCCGACAACTGGATCTGGCCGCGCCACACGGGCGACTACAGCTTCTACCGCGCCTACGTGGGCCCGGACGGCAAGCCGGCCGACTTCCACCAGGACAACAAGCCCTATGTTCCGAAGCACCACCTGAAGGTGGCGTCACCCAAGGCCAGCCCGCTGAACGAGGGCGACTTCGTCATGGTGGCCGGCTACCCCGGCCACACCGACCGCCACCGCCTGCCGCGCGAGGTGGACTTCGCCTTCGGCTGGCAGCACCCCATGCAGATCAAGACCATGGGCGAGGCCATCGACATCATCAAGGCCGAGACGGCGAACCGCCGCGACGCCGAGATCAGGATGGCCAACCGCATGCAGGGCCTGCAGAACTACTTCAAGAACCTGCAGGGCCAGCAGCAGAGCTATGAAGGCGGCGACATCCTGGCCCGCAAGACGGCCGGCTTCGACGCCCTGAAGAGCTGGGTCAAGGCCGATGCGAAGCGCAACGCCCGCTACGGCGCCGACCTCGCCGCCACCGAGGCACTGCTGGCCGAGCGCGAGACCATCACCCGCAACGAGCTGCTGCTGGGCTTCGGCACGCCGTCGCTGCTGCAGGCGGCGCGCCAGCTGTACGAGAACGCGCAGCAGCGCACCAAGCCCGACGCCGAGCGCAAGACCGGTTACCAGGACCGCGACGCCTCGCGCATCAAGGCCAACCAGGAGCGCCTGGACCGTCGCTACGACGAGCCCACCGACAAGAAGAGCGCCGCCCACTTCCTGGCCCGGTACCTGGCGCAGCCGGCCGACACGCTGAACCCCGCGCTGCTGGCCGCGCTGGGCCTGAAGCCCGGCATGGACGAGGCCGCGGTGGCGGCCAAGCTGGAAGCGTTCTACGCCGGCTCCAAGCTGGGCGACCAGGCCACGCGCCTGTCCTGGCTGTCCAAGGACGTGGCGGCCTTCCAGGCCAGCGATGACGCCTTCATCAAGGCGGCGGTGGCGCTGTACGCCGACGACCAGGCCCGCGAGGCGCGCGACAAGGAACTGGCCGGCAAGCTGCAGCAGGCCTATGCCGGCACCATGCAGGCCGTCATCGACTTCCATGCCGCCCAGGGCGGCGCCGTCTACCCCGATGCCAACAGCACGCTGCGCATCAGCCACGGCAAGGTGCAGGGCCGCAACCCCGGCAGCGACGGCAGCACCTGGTCTGCGTTCACGACGCTGCGCGGCATCCAGGCCAAGCACAAGGGCCCGACGGAAGCCGGCGGCGAGTTCAATGCGCCGGCCGAACAGCTGGCCGCCATCAAGGCGCGCAACTTCGGCCCCTACTACGTGAAGGGCCTGGACTCCGTGCCGGTGAACTTCCTGGCCACGCTGGACACCACGGGCGGCAACTCCGGCAGCCCGGTGCTGAACAAGAAGGGCGAGCTGGTGGGCCTGCTGTTCGATGGCACGCTGGATGCGGTCATCTCCGACTGGGACTTCAACCCCAGGATGGTCCGCAGCATCTGCGTCGACTCGCGCTACATGCTGTGGCAGATGAGCACGGTGGACAAGACCACGCGCCTGCTGGACGAGATGGGCGTGAAGTAGACCACCGCCTACCGGCTTCGCCGGCCCCCTCAAGGAAGGCACTGTCAGTGGCCCGGCAAAGCCGGTTCCACGGCAGCCGCTGGGGGAGAAGAACGGTAGCGTTTCGCTGCCGTTCTTCGTTGTGCGGTCACTCCTTCGCCACGGCCTCGACCTGGATGCGCAGGGCCACGTCCATCTTGAAGCCCCAGTCCTTGCCCGCGCCGAGGCCGAAGTCCTCGCGGTTGAAGCTGCCGGAGGCGTCGGCGCCGCACAGGTCGCGCTTGTGCAGCGGGTGCGGGATGCACTTGAGCTGGTGAACCGTCAGCGTCAGCGGCCGGGTCCTGCCGTTCAGCGTCAGCTCGCCCACCAGCTTGCCCGGCACGCCGCCGGCAACGCCATCAAAGCGGCCCTTGAAGGTGGCGCCTGGGTTCTTCTCGACATCGAAGAAATCCTTGCCGCGCGCCCAGGCGTTCATCGCGTCCAGGCCGAAGTCGATGCTGGCCAGGTCCATCTGCACCTCCACCGTGCCGGTGCCGGCGGCCTTGTCGTAGACCACCGTGCCGGCGTTCTTGTTGAGCTTGCCGCGCCAGACCGACAGGCCCATGTGGTCGGCCTCGAAGCTGGGGTAGGTGTGGGTGGGGTCGATCTCGTAGGTCACCGGTGCGGCCTGGGCCGCGGTGGTGGCGAGCAGGGCGGAAGCGAGCAGCAGGGCTTTCATCGACAAGGTCCTTTGCGGGTTGAGTGATCGGACGACGAGCGAGGCCGTCTGATTTCGACAAGCATCATCGGGGCGCATCGCGGGCCGCGTTGCAACCGCCCGTTAGCATCGCCGCATGCTGCGTCTGCTCTTGACAGGATGGTTGCTGGCACTGGTCGGCTGTGCCGGGGTTTCGACCCTGCCGGACGGCTGGCAGCCGCTGGCGCCGGGCCTGGCCCACCGCGCCTGGTCGCCCTGGCCCGGCAGCGAGGTGCAGGCGCTGCGCGTGGACCTCACGCGCGTGCGCGTCGCGCTGTCGCCGCCGGCCGAGGCCGGCCAGTCCGTCGACCAGATGCCCAGCGCCCACGGCGCGCTGGCCAGCGTCAACGCCTCCTTCTTCGACCGCGAGTTCCGCCCGCGCGGGCTGACGGTGTCCGACGGCCAGCCCTGGCCCGCGCTGCTGAAGGCCCCGGCGGCGGCCCGCGACCCGCTGCTGGCCTGCGACAGCCGCTGCAGCATCCGCTTCGACGCGCCCGCCGCGCCCGAGCCCGGCTGGGCCATGGCCGTCAGCGGCACGCCCTGGCTGGTGCGCGACGGCGCCGCCCGCACGGCCGCAGACGACGCCGGCTGCGCCAGCCTCTGCGCCAACCCCCATCCGCGCACCGCCGTGGGCCTCGATGCCTCCGGCCGTTACCTCCTCGTGATGCTGGCCGCCGGCCGCCGCGGCGACGTGCAAGGCCTGACGCTGGCGCAGACGGCCCGGCTGCTGCGCGAGCTGGGCGCGCAGCAGGCCTTCAACCTCGACGGCGGCGGCTCGTCCACGCTGCTGATCCGCGGCGAGTCGCGCCTGCCGCGGCCCTTCAACGAGCCCGCGCTGCGCCGCGTGGCCAATGCCCTGCATCTGTTGAATCCATGAATGCCCGCTCCCTGGCCGTGTTGGCCGCCGCGCTGCTGCTGACCGCCTGCACCGCGCTGAAGCCTCCCGTGAAGCCCACCGAGAAGCCGGCCGAGAAGCGCTACACGGCGGCCGAGCTGCTGGCGCTGCAGCCCGGCGATTTCAGCTGGCCGGCCACCTCCGCCGACGGCGAGCGTGCGCTGCGCGAGGCCGTGCTGGCCGACATCCGCGCCCGCATCGCGCTGCCCGCCGGGCCCGAGCGCGACGCCGCGCTGCCGCGGCTGTTCGACCTGGTGGCCCAGTACAACACCGGCATCGACGCCGCCCGGCCGCTGCTGCTGGACGCGCTGGCCACGCTGGGCCCGCGCGACGCCGAGTTCCAGCGCACCATGCTGACCGCCGCCCACACGCTGTACCCGGCCGACGCGGCGCCGCTGATCTGGCCGCTGCTGCCCCAGCTGAGCACCAGCAAGCCGTTCGCCATCGCCGCCTACACGCTGCTGCAGGCCGACCCCGGTGCGGCGCTGCGGCTGCACGAGCTGCTGCCGCAGCAGTTCCCCGCGTGGGCCGACGACGCGCGGCTGACCGCGTTGATGGCGCGCCTGCAGCCCTCGGCCGCTGCGCAGCCGCCGCTGCCCGAACTGCTCGGCGCGCCGCTGCGGCCGGGGCTGCCGGCGATCTTCAGCCTGCAGCGCCCCGGCCGGCAGGCCCTGGGCCTGGCGCTGGTGCGCCGGGCCGACGGCCGCTTCCTGCGCGATGCCGCGGGGGCGCTGTTCGGCTCGCCGCAGCTGACGCTGGCGCGCACCGGCCTGCCCGGCACCCTCACCAACGGCAACACGCCGCAGGGCGTGTTCGCCATCGTCGGGGCCGGCACGGCCACCAACCCCAACATCGGCCCCACGCCCTACCTGCACAGCAAGCTGCCCATCGAGGCGACGGTGGCCGAGTTCGAGCATGCCGCCACCACCGCCGACGCCCCCGCGGCGGCCTGGAGCGAGGCGCTCTACGACAGCTACCTGCCCGACAGCTGGCGCGGCTGGCCGCCCATCAAGGAGGCCTGGCTGGCCGGCCGTGCCGGGCGCGACGAGCTGCTGGTCCACGGCACGACGATCAACCCGGCCTACTACGCCGGCTCGGCCTACTTCCCCGGCACGCCGCAGCAGGGCTGCCTGATTTCCAGCGAGGACTGGGACCCGGCGACCGGCCGGCTGCGGGCCAGCCGCCAGCTCACGCTGGCCCAGGCCTATGCCGCCGCCAGCCCGCGCGGCGATCTGGCCGGCTACCTGGTGGTCGTCGAGCTGCCCGGCGACGGGCCGGTGACGGCGGCCGAGGCTCAGGCGCTGGTCACCGCGGCCGGCCGCTGATCCCCTGGAGATGCACATGCAACCCTGGATGCCCTGGTTGACCGCCCTCGCGCTGGGCGCGGGCCTCGCCGCCCATGCCGGCGACAACACCACCCGCGCCAGCGGCGCCACCAGCGCCACGCCGGCCCTGGTGCCCAGCGCCGATGGCCTGGAGCTGGTGGACGCCGCCAGCCAGCAGGCCTGGGCGCGTTGCGTGGAGGGCATGCGCTGGGACGGGCGCAGCTGCCAGGGCCGGCCGGCGCTGTTCACGCATGCCGAGGCGCTGGCCATGGCGCGGGCGCGCAGCGAGGCCGAGGGGCGGGCCTGGCGGGTGCCGCGCGTGCCGGAACTCAAGCGCCTGGGCGAGCGGTTGAACCATGCCGCGCAGCCGGCGCTGCTGGCCCCGGCGGCGCCGGCCGGCTGGTACTGGAGCAGCTCCGCGCGCATCGACAGCGAGGCGGTCAACCCCTACGCCTACCGCAACGTGCAGCGCGGCGCGACCGAGACGCAGGCCGACCGGCTGCGCGTGCAGGCCGGCTGGGCCGTCGACCCGCGCAGCGGCGAGGCGCGCGGCGACATGCCCAAGCGCGAGCGGCTGCCGCTGCGGCTGGTGCGCAGCCTCCAGGGCTGAGGCCGGCCGGGCCGTGCGCCGCGCCGCTCAGGCGGTCGGGTAGGTGCCCGGCACCAGGATGTCGCGCGTCACGTTCGTCAGCTGGGTGTGGCCGCAGAAGGCCATGGTCACGTCCAGCTCCTTGTGCAGGATCTGCAGCGCGCGGGTCACGCCCGCCTCGCCCATGGCGCCCAGGCCGTAGACCATCGCGCGGCCGATCATGGTGCCGCGCGCGCCCAGCGCCCAGGCCTTCAGCACGTCCTGGCCGGCGCGGATGCCGCCGTCCATCCAGACCTCGGTTTGCGTACCCACCTCGGCCACGATGGCCGGCAGCGCATGGATGCTGCTGGGCGCGCCGTCCAGCTGCCGCCCGCCGTGGTTGCTGACGACGATGGCGTCGGCCCCGGCCTGCACCGCCAGCCGGGCATCCTCGACATCCATGATGCCCTTCAGGATCAGCTTGCCGCCCCAGCGTTCCTTCACCCAGGCGACGTCGGCCCAGGACAGCCGCGGGTCGAACTGCTCGTTGGTCCAGGCCGACAGCGAGCGCATGTCGCTGACGCCCTTCACATGACCCACCAGGTTGCGGAAGGTGTGGCGGCGCGTGCCGGCCATGCCCAGCACCCAGCGCGGCTTGGTCATCAGGTTGACGATGTTGGCCAGCGTGGGCCGCGGCGGCGCGGTGAGGCCGTTCTTCAGGTCCTTGTGGCGCTGGCCGATCACCTGCAGGTCTAGCGTCAGCACCAGGGCCGAGCACTTGGCCGCCTTGCAGCGGTCGATCATGCGGGCCATCGCATCGCGGTCGCGCATCATGTAGAGCTGGAACCAGAACGGCGCGCTGGTGTGCTCGGCGATGTCCTCGATGGAGCAGATGCTCATCGTGCTCAGCGTGAACGGGATGCCGAACTTCTCGGCCGCGCGGGCGGCGTGGATCTCGCCGTCGGCATGCTGCATGCCGGTCAGGCCCACCGGCGCGATCGCAACCGGCATGCTGGCCGCCTGGCCCACCATGGTCACGGCCGTGCTGCGGTTCTCCATGTTGACCGCCACGCGCTGGCGCAGCTTGATGGCCTGGAAGTCGCTCTCGTTGGCGCGGTAGGTGGTCTCGGTCCAGGAGCCGGAGTCGGCGTAGTCGTAGAACATGCGCGGCACGCGCTTTTCGGCCAGCTGGCGCAGGTCTTCGATGCAGGTGATGACGGGCATGGCGGGTGGCTTTCACGCAGGGTCGGCAAGGCCGCGATGCTAGGCCCCGGGCGGCCGGCGCGGCCCGGAAAAAACCTCAGGCCGGCCCGGAAGAGTTTTCCGGCGGCGCCGCCTGCAGCGCCTCCAGCTCGCGGCCATGGCCGTGCAGCCAGGCCGCGAAGGCCTCGGCCGCGGCGCTGGGCCGGTGCACCACCAGGCCGTAATGCCGCTCGGCCGGCACCGCCAGCGCGAAAGGCTGCACCAGCCGGCCCTCGGCCAGCTCGTGCCGGGCCAGGCTCAGCCGCGCCAGCGCCACGCCCTGGCCGGCCAGCGCGGCGGCCAGCGTCAGGCCCAGGTCCACCAGGCGCGGGCCGTCGTCGGGCTCGGGCGCGTCGGCCAGGCCGGCGGCGCGCAGCCAGGGCGCCCAGGGCTGCAGCGGCGTGCGCAGCAGCGGCAGCGCCAGCAGGTCGGCCGGGGCGCGCAGCGGTGCGTGGCGCGCCAGCAGGGCCGGTGCGGCCAGCGGCGTGAGCCGGTCGCGCAGCAACACCTGCTCGGGGGCGATCTCGTCGGGCACCGCGCCGTGGCGGATCTCGGCGTCGGCGCCGGCGTCGCCCTCGGCCAGCAGCGGTACCGACAGCGTCAGCTCCAGCTCGATGTCCGGGTGCGCTTCGCTGAAGCCGGGCAGGGCCGGCACCAGCACCTGGCGGGCGAAAGTGGGCGTGGAGCTGACCCGCAGCCGTTCGCGCTGGGTGCTGGCGCGCCGGTGCAGGGGCATGGCCTGCAGCAGCGCCAGCGCCTGGCGCACCTGTGGCAGGTACTCGTGCCCGGCGGCGGTCAGCAGCAGGCCGCGGGCGGGCTGCCGCAGGAACAGCGGCTGGTCCAGCCGCTCCTCCAGGCCGGCCACCCGCTTGGCCACGGCGCTGGCGCTGAGCGCCAGCTCGGTGGCCGCCGCCTCGAAGCTGCCGGCGCGGGCCACGGCGTCGAAGGCCAGCAGTGCGTCGAGCGAGGGCAGGCGGATGGAGCGCGCGGTCATGCGGCCATCGTAGCCAGCGGTCGGGCCGGCGGGCTCAGAAGCTGTTGAGGGTGGTCGGCCCGGCGTCGCGCGAGGCCGGCTTCAGGTACTGGCCCAGCGTGCCGGCCATGGCGGCCACCACGCCCACGGCCATCTGGCCGGCGCGGCGCCAGCGGCGGGGCCGCGCCGCCTCGCCGCTGCGGGCCGGGCCTTCGCGCGGCTGCGCGACCGACTGCAGCAGCGCCAGCTCCTGCTGCCGCTCGCGGATCAGGAAAATCAGCCGGTTGGGGTCGGCAAAGCGCTGCGCCAGCGTGCGCACCGCCTTCAGCTCGCGGCGCCGCACCCGCACGCCGCTGACGCGCAGCGGGCAGCCCAGGATGCGGCTGCGCAGGTACAGCGCCTTGGCGGCCAGCCGGTCCGGCAGGCAGCCCACGCCGGCATGCAGGCAGTTGGCCAGGTTCAGCGTCGCCTCGGCATGGCCCAGGGCGGCCGCAGCGATGTAGGCCGACACGCCGCGCGCCTCGTCCGCCGGGCCGCCGCGGCCGGTCAGCAGCACGCGCCCGAGCTGGAAGCGCCCGACCACGCTGCCGCGCGCCGCGGCGCGCTCCAGCAGCGCGCGCGCGGCCACCGGGTCGGCCGGCATGCCCAGGCCTTCGAGCTGGCACAGCCCCAGCATCGCCAGGCCTTCGCCGTGGTCGGCGGCGGCCGCGGCCTGGAACCAGCCGACCGCGCGCCGGTAGTCGGGCGTGGCGGCGTGGAACAGCGCCAGCCCCTGCTGCACGGGGTCGATCACCGGGGTGGCGAGCACCGCGGGCTGCGTGGACGGGCCTTGATCTCGGGAGTTCATCCGGTACTGCGACAACGTGGCGGAGGCGTGCGGCCGGGGCGGCGCGCGTGCAGGTTGAGATGACCCGCGTCGCGGCCCGCTGCCCGGCCTTCTCCCTAGATTGTCAACCAGCGGCGCCCCGGCCGCGGCGTCGGTCGACGCGCCGGCTCAGGAGCCCGCGGGCGGCTCCCACAACTCGACCTTGTTGCCCTCCGGGTCCATCACCCAGCCGAACTTGCCGTACTCGGACTCGTCCACCTTCTCCAGCACCTCACAGCCCTCGGCACGCAGCGCGGCCAGCAGGCCGTGCAGGTCGGCGACGCGGAAATTGACCATGAAGGGCGCCTCGCTGGGGGCGAAGTAGCCGGTGTCGGCCTTGAACGGCGTCCACAGCGTGGTCCCGGTCGGGCTGTCGTCGGCCCACTTGAAGACGGTGCCGCCCCATTCGCTGACGTCCAGCCCGAGGTGCTCGCGGTACCAGGCGTTCAGCGCCGCCGGGTCGCGGGCCTTGAAGAAGATGCCGCCGAGGCCGGTGACGCGTTTCATGAGGGCTCCTGGGTTGGCGCGGCCGGGCAGGGGGCCGCAGGCGCAGCCTAGCGCGGCCCGCGCACGGCCGGGGCCGTGTTCTGGGCGCACCCCCTAGCGTGGGGTGGCCAGGTCCTGCGTCCAGTAGGTGCGGTAGCTGGTGTTGGCGTTGCCGGCCACGCAGGCCACGCCGATGTCGCGGAAGGCCGCGTTCATCAGGTTGGCGCAATGGCCCTCGCTCTTCATCCAGCCGTCCACCACCACGGCCACGCTGGGCTGGCCGGCGGCGATGTTCTCGCCCACGCCGCGCCAGGCGTAGCCGGCGGCCGTGACGCGGTCGCCCACGCTGCTGCCGCTGCTGCCGGTGTGGCTGAAGAAGTTGCCCGCCACCATGTCGTCGCTGTGCGCCGCCGCGGCGCGGGCGAGGTTGTCGTTCCAGGCCAGGTCGGCCGCCGCCGGGAAGCTGCCGCGGCTGCCGCAGGTGGCGCCGGCGCGGCGGTGGGCGTTGACGGCGGCCAGCATGTCGGCCTGGAAGTTGGCCAGGTCGCAGGTCAGCCGCGTGCCGCTGGCCACCGGTGGCGTGGGTGTGGACGGCGGGGTGCCGACCACCAGGCTGGCGGGCTCGGCGCTGCCGCCACCCCCGCAGCCAGAAAGGGAAAGGGCGAGGGCGAGGGCCAGCGCGGCGGCGTCGACGAACCCCTCCGCCACCAGCCCCGGGGGGGCCAGCCCCAGATGGCGCAGGGCCTGGGCCTCTTCGATCACCGCCACGCCCAGGCCGTCGACGGCGTTGGCGAAGGCGCGGGCCGCCAGGCCCAGGCCGTGGCCGTAGCCGTTGGCTTTGACCATGGCGAACACCCGGGCGCCGTTGGCCAGCGCCCGGGCGCGGCGCGCGTTGTCGGTGAGGGCCCGGGGGCGGATTTCCAGAAAGGTACCGCGCATGCGCAGCTACTCGTCGCCGGCGTACTGCTGATAGTATTCCGGCGCCAGGTCGTCGAAGCGCAGGTACTCGCCCCGGAACGCCACGCGCACGGTGCCGATGGGGCCGTTCCGCTGCTTGCCGATGATCACTTCGCCGATGCCCTTTTCGGTGGTGTCCTGGTTATAGACCTCGTCCCGATACAGGAACATGATCACGTCGGCGTCCTGCTCGATGGCCCCGGATTCCCGCAGGTCGGACATCACCGGGCGTTTGTTGGGGCGTTGCTCCAGGGAGCGGTTGAGCTGCGAGAGCGCCACCACCGGGCAGTTCAACTCCTTGGCCAGCCCCTTCAGATTACGGGAAATCTCGGAGATTTCGTTGACCCGGTTTTCCACGCCGGGCACCTGCAT
>CAXDTK010000118.1:0-15416 GCA_963992225.1 uncultured Comamonadaceae bacterium
CGGCGCCGTCAGCGCGTAGTCGGGGTCGGACGACGGGATGCCCTGCTGGTAGCGGTTGTAGCCGGCCACCAGCATGTACTCGGGGTGCGAATGGCCCAGCACGCTCTTGAAGGCGTCGGCCGGGATCACCACCACGTCGCTGGCGTTGTTGACGTCGAAGCTGTTGTTGGTGCCGCCCAGCGTCAGGCCCTTGTCGTCCAGCAGCGCCTGCGCGGTGCCCAGCGGCGAGCCACGGAGGTCTTGCACGTTGATGACGCTGACGGCGTCGCTGTTGTCGAAGTAGCGGTTGGTGAACAGGATGCGGTTGGGGTCGCCCGAGTTGCGCAGGCCATAGGTTTCCTGGCCGGTCGGTATCAGGCCCAGCGTTTCCCAGTAGTGCTTGGGGTTGTGGTTGGCGTTGGCCGGCCGGTCGGCCATGTCCACGTTGACCACGTAGACGGCGCTGGCCTCCGAGCCCGGCACGGCGAGCGGCTGGCCGTAGCCGCTGCGGTTGGGCGCCGCGACGTACAGGCGCTTGCCGTCCTCGCTGATGACCAGCTGGCGCAGGCCGAACGGCGCCGGCCCGACGTCGATGGTCTTGACGAACTGGTTGAAGGTGGGCGAGTTGGGGTCGATGTCGACCACGTAGATCAGGCCGCGGCCCATGCCGCCGGCGCCGCCCTGCGGGTCTTCCTCCGTCACGTAGGCGTAGCGGTTGCTCGGGTCCAGTTCGACCCACATCGGGCGGGCGCCGCTGGGCAGCTTGATGATGGTGCTGGCGGGGTCGGCGGCGTCCTTGATCTTGACCTGCTGCATCGCGATCAGGTCCACCACGGCCAGGCCGTTGCGGCCGTCGGGGTTGCCCGACACGCTGACGTAGGCGCGCGTGTGGTCGGCGGTCAGCGCGGTGTCGCGCGGGTAGAGGCCCACCGGGATGGTGGACACCAGCTGAAGCGCGCCGGCCGGGTTGGCGGCGCTGGGGTTGCCCTGGGTGAAGACGCCCACCTGGCCCAGCGTGCGCAGCGCCGAGACGACATAGCTGCCCGGTGCCGGCAGCTGCTCGGGCAGGCTGATGTAGGCCTGCTCCAGCGGCTTGATGGTGCCGGTGCACTCGTCCCACTGCGGCACCTGGTCGATGCGGGCCACCGAGATCTTGGACAGGCCCAGGATGACGGACTGCGGCACCTTGACCGCGATGCGATCCAGGCCGCTGGCATCGGTCGTGACACTGCCGATGATCTCGCCCACCTCGGTGCGTCCGTTCTGCTGGAACAGCACCTTGAGCTGCGAACCCAGCGTGGCCGACGGGCTGCTGGCGAAATTGACACCCGCCAGCACCAGCACCGGCTGCACCTGGCCGTTGACGTTGCGGAACTCGAAGCCGCGCGACAGGATCACCGGCGACTCGGGCACCGCCGCCGCGGGCTGGTTGACGACCGCGTTGAAGGTGGTCAGCGCACCCGGGTTGAGGCGCACGCCCACCGGCGTGATGATGGGCAGGCCCTGCGCCGGGATGGCGACGATGTGGAGCTGGCTGACGTTGAAGCTGACCGCGATGGTGGGCGCGTAGGTGGCGATGCCGCCGACGCCCGGCGCCGCGATGAACGGGATCATGCCCACCGGCACGTTGACCGTCAGCGTGCCCTTGGCGAGGCTGACGTTGGAGCCGGCCATGCCCAGCATCCAGATGCCGGAGTTCAGCACGCCCGGCCAGGGCGGCGAGCTGGTGCGGGCGATGTGGTCGGCGCCGACGACGGCCACCTCGTTCTGGAACCACTTGCCTTCCATCTCGCCCTGCGCGTTCGGCAGGGCGCCGGCACGGAACAGGTACAGCCGCGTGCCGACCGGCACGCTGTCCGGCACCTTGACGGCGAACTGCGCCGGGTTGTCCAGCGTGGCCCCGCCCAGGTCGATGTCGAAGGCGCTGAGGAACTCGAAGTCCTGCGGCACCGGCATCGGCAGGGCGGACTGCGCCACCCGCTCGATGGAGACGGTGCGCGGCTCGGCGATGGAGCCGGGTGCGACGGTCAGCACGGCGCCGTCCGGCGTGGCCACGGCGCCGCCCTGGGCGCCCACGGTGGTGCTGCCCACGTCGGGCGCGCGCACATACACCGGCACGCGGAACTCGGCGCCGTTGTAGATGAGCGTCACCTCGGTGTCGCCCTCGGCCAGGCCGCGCACGACGCCCGCGGCGTCCACGCTGACGAGCTGGCTGTTGCCCGCCACGTAGGCGGTGGCGGCGGTCACGTTGTCGCCGCCCTCGACGTTGACGGTCAGCGGCTTGAAGCCGGTGCCCGGCACCAGCGTCAGCGCATGCGGGTAGACGTCCAGGCCGCTGAAGATCTGCAGGTGCTCGAATGGGTTGGGCTGGCCCAGCACCAGTGCGGTGGCGGCCGAGATGCTGCCGCGCTGGGCGGTCAGCATGGAGAAGCCCTGGGCCGTGGCGATGACGGCCTGGTTGGCGACCAGGCGGGTGGTCGTGGGGTTGCTGACGGACAGCGTCAGGTAGCTGCTGTCCAGCAGCACGCCCTGCTGGTCGGCGAAGTCGCCCACCACGGTGGGCAGGTAGCGGCCGCCCAGCGCCAGCGTCGGGTTGCGCTGGGCGAAGTCCAGCTTCAGCAGCGGCGCGTCGCTGACCTTGACGGTGATGTTGCCCGCGGCGGACTGCGTGAAGCCGTCGTCGGCGATGACGGTGAAGGTGGCGTCGCCGGCAAAGCCGGCATCGGGGCGGAACAGCACCTGCGTGCCGTCGCCGGACAGCGTGGCGCTGCCATGCGTGGCCGCGACGATGCGGAAGGTCAGCGCGTCGCCCTCGGGGTCGTTCAGGAAAGACGCAACCGGCAGCCGCGCCAGCAGGTCCACGTGGGTCAGGCCCGCACCGGCGCCGACGCTGGGCCCCTGGTTGGGCGCGAAGCCCAGGTTGGCGAACAGCAGCTGGGCGTCGGCCTGGCTGACCTGGCCGTCGCGGTTGATGTCGGCGGCGGCCAGGAAGGCTGCCTGGCCGGCACTGCTGCCGCGGGCGGCCATCAGCGCGGCGGCATCGCTGCCGTCGACCCGGCTGTCGCCGTTGACGTCACCGGCGGCGAACAGGTGCAGCTTGTAGTCGCCGGCACCGCTGCCGGCGATGCGCAGCGTCTTCAGCCCGTCGGCGGTGATGCGGAAGATGGCGAACGCGCCTTCGGCATCGCTGCCCGAGACGACGGCCTGCGCTCCTTCGATGACCGGCAGGGCCGGTGCCAGCGAACCGCTGGTGGCCTGCACGCGCACGCCCAGCAGGAAGGCGCCGCCCTGCGGCAGCTGCACCTCGCTGGCGCGCACGGCCAGCGAATAGAGGGCCTCGCCGCCGGCCGTCAGCGTGCCGGTGCTGTCCTGCGCCAGGTAGCGCAGCGCGGCACCCAGGTCGCCGTCCAGCGCACGTACGCTGACGGTGTTGCCGTAGGCGATGGACTGGCCGCCCGCGCCCGGCGCGGTGGCCAGCGTCAGCAGGTGGCTCGCCGGGTCGGCATAGCCATAGCGCTGCGAGCTGCCGGCCGACAGGTCGCGGGCCGACACCAGGTTGCCCGCCGTGTCGTAGGCGTAGTCGTAGACGCGGCCGTCCGGAGCGGTGATGCGGGTCAGGCGACCCTGGGCATCGTTGCTGAAGACGATGGCCTCGCCACCGGGGCCGGTGACGCCGCTGCCGTTGACGTCCAGGCGCACGCCGTCGGCATAGGTGATGCCGGTGACGCCGTGGCCGGCCTGGATGTCCCAGCGCGTGCCGGCGGCGTCGACCAGCGTGTACTGCGCCCGCTCACCAGCCAGCGAGGCCGGGTTGTAGGCGCTGCCGTCGTCCAGCGAATGGAAGCGGCCGGAGGCCTGCTGCAGCGGCAGCTTGGCGGATTCCAGCTGCCAGGTCACGCCCGCATCGGGCACCCAGCGCGGCTCGTAGTAGGTGAAGCCCTGCCCGCTGACGGCCACCGGCTGGAAGCTGAAGCCCACGCGGCCGCCGTCGGGCGTGTCGACGAAGACGCGGCTGCCCCAGCGCAGCGGGTTGTAGACGCCGCTGGCTTCCGAGCCCGTGTCCGGCACGTCGGTGGTGACCGCGAGGTCACGCCAGCCCAGGCGCCAGCCGGGGCCGAAGCTGCCGGCCTGGTCGGCCGAGAAGCTGTCGTAGCGGCGCGTGAAGTCCAACGCATGGCCGGCCAGCGTGACGCTGAAGTCGGTGTTGGCGCGGGTGTAGCGGCCGGCGTCGCCGGCGGCATCCAGCTCCAGCGCGGTGCGGGTCTCGGCGCTGCGGCCGGCGATGTCGGTGGCGGTCAGGCGCAGCTGGTAGAAGCCGCGGGCGAAGCGGGCCGGGTCCAGCGTCGCCAGCGTGCCGGCGACGGGGCCGGTGCCGCTGGCCAGCGTGGTGTAGCGGTCGCTGCCGGTGCGGGCGATCTCCAGCGTCCAGCGCTCGAGGTTGCTGTCGACGACGCTGCCGCCGACGGCGATGGCCGAGCTGACATGGGCGCCGCCGAGCGCCGTGTCCAGCGCCACGACCGGGGCGCCGTGGTCCAGCGGGTCGCGCACGCGCAGCAGCAGCGTGCTGGTGGCGGTGTAGCCGTCCAGGTCGGTGGCCGTGGCCACCAGCTGGTAGATGCCGCTGGCCGGCGCGGTGAACACGCCCTGGCCGCTGGCGTTGAGCGCCAGCGGGGCGCCGTTGACGGTCAGCGTGCGGGCGGCGACGGCCGAGAAGGCATCGGCCAGCACGTTGATCGCCACCGGCTGCCCCGGCACGGCCGGGAAGCTGGGCGTCAGCACGATGGTGGGCTGCGGGCCCGTGGGCTGGGCGGTCACGCGCAGCGCCAGGCCGCGCTCGACGGTGGTGATGCCGTCGGTGACGCCGACCACCGCGAGGTAGTCGCCCACCTGGCCGGCCGTGGGCGTCCAGCTGATCTGGCCGGTGGCGGCGTCGAAGCCGACGCCATCGGGCAGGCCGCGGGCGGTGAACAGCAGCTGCGTGCCGAGGTCGGGGTCGGTCGCCTGCAGCTTGAACTGCAGCGTGTCGCCCAGCGCCACCTGGTGATGGGTGAAGGACAGCACCGGCGCGCGGTTGACGTCGGCCACCGTCACGTGGACGGTGGTGGTGTCCTGCAGGCCCAGCGGGTCGCGCACGGCGAAGGCAAGGTCGTAGCTGCCGGCCTGGTCGTAGCCCGGCTGCCAGGTGAAGACGCCGGTGGCGCGGTCGAACTCGGCGCCCTGCGGCAGCGGGGCCAGCGCCGCGTAGGTCAGGCCGTCGCCGTCGGGGTCGGCCCCGGTCAGCGTGAAGGTCAGCACGCGCTGCTCCTGCGTGCCCAGCGGCGGGATGGTGACGATGCGCGGCGTCTGGTTGGTGTTGGTGACGACGATGTCGAACTTCTCGCTGCTGCTGGTGGCGCCGTCGGAGACGGTGACCAGCACGTCGCGGTAGATGCCGGCGGAGAAATAGTCGGTGGCCCAGCGCAGGCGGCCGGTCAGCGGGTCGAACACGGCCCCCGGGGGCGCGTTGGCGATGCTGTACGTCAGCGTGTCGCCGTTGGCGTCGGTGGCGGAGAACTGCAGGTCCAGCAGCTGGCCCTCGGCGATGCTGCGGTTGCCGATGGGCTGCAGCAGGGGGGCGACGTTGTCGTTGCGCACCGTGATGGCCACGGTCTGCGTGTCGCGGTTGCCGGCGCTGTCGGTGACGACGAAGGTGATGGACGTGGTGCCGGCGTCGGCCGCCGTGGGCGTCCAGGTGAAGACGGCGCTGCCGTATTGCGCGCCCGGAACCAGCGTGGCGCTGGCCGGCTTGCCGTTGGCGGTGAACGTCAGCGCGTCCTGGTCCAGGTCGGTGGCCTTGACGGTGAACTGCAGCGGCTGACCCACCAGGGCCACCTTGGGGCCGATGGTGGCCAGCAGCGGCGGCTCGGCCGCGGACGTGACCTTGACGATGAAGGTGCGGGAGGTGGCCAGCACCGCGCCGGCACCGCCGCCATCGCCGTTGTCGCGGGCGGTCAGCGTGACGATGTAGTCGCCGCGGTCACGGTCGCCGGGGGTGATGCGCAGGTAGCCGGTGCCGTTGCCGGTGGGCACGAAGTTGAACAGCGGCGTGCCGCCGCCCTCGCGGCCGGGCTGGCCGTTGACCGACACGGCATAGGGCAGGCCCTTGAGCGTGACGGTGAAGACCATGTCCAGCGGGTCGCCGTCGGCATCGGTCACGGTGACGGGCACGTCGACCGGCTGGCCCTTGGCCACCGTCAGGTTGTCCTGGCTGGGCACCTCGGGCGGCCGGTTGGCGTTCAGCACCTGGACCGGCACCACCATGCTGGTGGACAGCGGCGTGCCGGTGCCGTCGCCGTTGTCGGTGGCCGTGACGACGATCTGGTACAGGCCGGCCTGGGCATAGCCGGGCGTCCAGCGCAGCGTGCCGGTGGCGGTGTCGAAGCTGGCGCCATCGGGCAGGCCCGTGGCGCTGTAGGTCACCGTGGGCAGCGTGGTCTCGGGCGGCGACAGCGTGCCGTCCGCCAGGCGGACCTGGGGCTGGTAGCGCGGGTTGTCGGGGTCGGTGGCGTTCAGCAGCAGCGTCAGCGCCTGGCCTTCCAGCACCGCGGCATTGATGACGGGCACGAACACCGGGGCGGCGTTGACGTTCAGCACCGTGAAGCGCACGGTGCGCTCGACGCTCGTCTCGCCGTCGCTGGCGCGGAAGCGCAGCAGGTACTCGGGCGCGCTGTCCAGCGGCGGCACCCAGTGGAAGGCGCCGGTGTTGGGGTCCAGCGTGGCGCCGGGCGGCAGCAGCTCGGCGCTGTAGGTCAACGTCTGGCTGTCGATGTCGGTGGCGCGCAGCGTGAACTGCACCGGGTCGCCCTGGCGCACGGTGCGGTCGGGGATGCCCTGCAGCACCGGCGGCGCGTTGGCCTGGTCGACGATGACGGTGACCGAGCGCGTGACGGTGTTGATGCCGTCGCTGACGGTGAAGCTGAGGTTGCGGTATTCGCCGGCGGCATCGAAGCCGGGCGTCCATTCGAAGACGGCGCGCTGGGCGTCGAAGCGCGCACCCGGCGGCAGGCCGTTGGCGGCGTAGCTGAGCGGCCGGCCCTCGGGGTCGGCGGCCGTGACCGGCAGCACCAGGGCCTGGCCTTCGATCAGGCGCACCGAGGGCGGCAGGTCCAGCACCGGCGCACGGTTGGCGCCGGCCGTCTCGATGACGAAGGCCTGGGTCGCGTAGGCGCCGCGGGTGTCGTAGACGCGCAGCACCACCGAGGCCTTCTCCGGGCTGTCGGCGGTGGGCGTCCAGCGCAGCAGCCCGGTGGCGGCGTCCAGCGTCGCGCCCTGCGGGCCCTGCAGCAGCACCCAGGTCAGCGTGCTGTTCTCGCCATCGCCGGCCTTGGCCTGGTAGGCGTACGGGCTGCCGACGCTGGCGCTGGTCGGCGGCGCCTGCTCGAAGGCCGGCGCCTGATTGGGGTAGGGCAGGGCATAGACGCCCGCGCCGATCTCGACGCGCTGGCCCTGCGGGTTGTTCAGCTTCACGGTGGTCAGCTGCGTGCTGGCGCCGCGCGCGAACACGCCGCCGGGCAGGCCGGCACCCAGGTCCAGCAGCCACAGGCCATCGGCGCCGGCGGTGGCGCCGGCGGCCGAGCCCTGGAAGAAGCGCGACGGGTCCAGCACCAGTAGCAGCGGCACCTTGAGGTCGTAGCCGCTCTTGTTGGTCACCTTGACGTCGAACGACAGCGTGCCGGTGGCACGGTCGGAGCGGGTGGCGACGAACTGGATGTCCAGCAGCGTGGAGAAGTCCGACACCGCGGTGAAGGCGACGCTGTGCGCGGCGGCCATTTCCAGGCCGACGCTGGAGCGGATGCGCTTGTCGACGGTCAGTGTGTAGTTGCCGCCGTCCGGCGACTCGAAGCGCAGCGTGACGGTGCGGGTGGTGGCGTCGTAGCTCAGCGCGCTGATCGCGACGGCCTTGCCGCTGCCGTCCTTGAGGCTGTAGTTGCTGACATGGGTGACGGAGGCGAGGTCGCCCGCGCTGCCCACGCGCATGTCGTGGTCGAAGGTGACGGTGAGGCTGCTCATCGGCAGCGCGACGATGGCGCCGGCCGCCGGGCTGGTGCGCAGCACGGCCGGGGCCACCAGCGGCGCCAGCACGTCGACCTGCCCGCCGTTGGAGACCAGCAGCCGGCCGTCGGAGGTGGCCAGCAGCTGCTCGGCGCTGGGCCCGCCCTTGGCGACTTCCAGCCAGTCCATCGTCGCCAGGTCCACCATGTAGAGGCTGGCCTTGTCGGTGCTGCCCGAGGCGATGCGCGAGGACACGAACAGCAGCCCCTGCAGCGCCGTGCCGGGCTGGCCGAAGGTGAGCGAGTCCAGCTCGGCATCGAGGTCGAGCTGGGCCTGGGCCTTGCCCTGGGCATCGAAGCGGATCACCTGGCCGCGCGCCGGCCAGCCGGTGGCCCACAGGCTGCCGTCCGGCGCGATGGCGAGGTCGTCGACGCGGATGTTGCTGAAGTGGCGGAAGCTGCGGCCGACGGGGTCGAACACCTCCACGCCGTTGCCCGACGACACGTAGAACAGGCCCTTGGCGCGATCGAAGGCGAGCGACTGCGTGATGCTGTCGCCGTAGCGGTTGATGATGGCCAGCGTCTGCGGGTCGAGCTCGAGCAACTGGCCGCCGCCGCTGGTGGCCCACAGGCCGCCGCCGGCGTCGTAGGCCAGGTCGTAGACGGGGCTGTCCAGCTGCACGGCGGGGGCGAGCGCCTTGCCGCCGGTGGCGTCGAACAGGTAGAGCGCGCCGCGGTTGCCGCCGCCGCTGACGATGAAGCGCCCGTCCGGCCGCTCCAGGAGGGCCAGCGGCGCGATGCCCGAGAAGCTCTGCGTGATGCCGGTGCCGAAGGCCTCGCCGCTGAACGGCGCCAGCACCGTCTCGAACAGCGAGGGCCGCGACGTGACCGGGCCGGGCAGGTTCTGCTGGGCCTTCACGAAGAGTTCGTTGGTACTGGTGGCATTGCCGGGCGCGGGCGCGGGCGCCACGTCCTGCGTGGTGTGGCCGACCTGCGGCGTGCCGCCCACGTCCACCACGCTGCCGTCACCGGGCAGGTCGCCGCTGGGGGCCAGCTCGCGGTTGCCGGCGTTGTCGATGGACAGTGCCAGGAACTGGTAGCTGTGGCCGGGCCGGCCGCTGTAGACGCCCTCGGTCTCGGTGGTCTGGCGCTTCCAGATCGTCCAGGCGCCGCCGTCCTCGCGCACGTAGACGGTGGTGCTGCGCACGCCGGAGCCCAGGTTGCCGTCGCTGACCTGCCAGCTGACCTGGTGGTCGGCGCTGCCGGCCTGCACGGGGGTGGCGGTCAGCGTGGTCCGGGGCGGCGTGACGTCCAGCGTGCTGGTGATGAGGGCCGTCTCCATCGGGGCGCGGCTGTCCATCTCGACGCGCGCCTGCGCGGTGACGGTCGCGCCGTCCTGGGCGCCGAACGCGGCCTGCACGGTGTAGCTGACGAAGCCCTGGCCGCGGCCCTGGGCGTCGTCGGGTTGCAGCAGGCCGCGGGTGGCGTCCTGCAGCACCTCGCCGGTGTCGGGGTCGATGGCCTGCAGCAGCCAGGTGGCGACGCGGCTGTCGGGGTCCACGCCGGCGCTGACGCGCACGATGAAGCCCAGCGAGTTGCGCAGGTCGAAGTCGCCCTGGAAGCTGGCGCGGTCCTGCGGCACATGGATGGTGACGCCGCCGACCTTGATGTCACCCAGGCGGAACGAGCGCACGGACAGGTCGCCGTCCAGCAGGGTGGAGATGCGCACCTGGCTGGCGGCGCTGTCGGCGCCGCTGGGGTTGGCGAACCTGACGGTGTAGGGCAGCGGCGTGTTGGCGGGCAGGTGCTGCGCATCGCCGTAGCCGTTTGGGCCGATCATGGCCGCGCCGTCGTTGGTGCTCTGCGCGATCTTCTCGAACAGCTTCTGCAGCTCCAGCAGCGTGAGCTGGTTGCTGCTGGCCAGCGACGAGAAGCCGGGGTCGGTGGAGGTGACCGACGAGCTGCTGCTGAACGGCGAGAAGATGTTGATGGACTGGAAGTAGGTCGGGTGCGACAGCGCCAGGTTGTAGTCGGCGAAGTTGCCGGAGACGGGCACGGGAATGCCGTACTCGCCGCACTCCTGGGTTTCGCGCCAGTCCACGCCGATCAGGTCGGCCAGGGTGCCGGGGGCGTCGCCGTACCAGCCGTGCATCTGCTCGAAGAAGGCGCTCAGCGTGGCCGGGCCGGTGATCTGCTGGCCGGCCGGGCCCACCAGGATGCCGCTGGCCAGCGTGGCCATCAGGCTAATGACCTTCTCGTCGCTGCGGATGGGCGGGGCCTCGTCGTCCGGGCGCAGCAGGCCGCTTTCCTCCAGCGCGCCGAGGTAGGCGTTGACCCAGGTGTCGCGGTCGGCCGCCAGGTTGACCAGCGTCGCATTGGCCTTGGGGTCGGCCAGCACGGCGGTGTGCAGGCGCTCGGCCTCCTTGGTCTGCAGCGCGACGAACTCGCCGCGCGTCAGCGGCGTGGCCGCGGCGTTGACGTTGAACAGGAAGGGCGCGAAGACGCCGATGCAGTCGCTGATCTTGGCGTTGGGGTTGTTGAACCACTCGGCCAGCACGTTGCCCAGCGCGCCGACGCCGTCCTTCAGCACGTCGGCCTTGGCGAGGTCGGGGCGGGCCGCGTAGACGGCGCGCCTGTAGGCCTCGAAATTGCGGTCGAAGATGGCCTGCAGGCCGGGATAGGTCGTGACGGCGAAGTTCATGCCGACGTAGCCGCCGGCCTCGACGTCCAGCGCGTAGCCGGGCGCCATCATGGTGCCGAAGGTGTTGACCTCGCTGTCCAGGCTGGCCCAGCCGACATCGGCACGCTTGCCGCCGTCGGGGGCGCCGGCGACGTTGGACGTGAAGCTGGTGTAGGGCAGGCCGTAGACCTTGGCGTTGTCACCCAGCTCGGTCACGCCGAAGCTGAAATGCACATAGGGCGTGTCGACGTTGGTGAGGCTCTGCAACGAGATGCTGTAGAGGCCCGTCTGGCCCGACGGCACCACGCGCGGCCCGCCCAGGCCGATGGTCACGTCGATGGGCATGGCCGTCTCGACGAGGTAGCGGTAGGGCAGCGTGGCCAGCGCCCCGTCGGGGTTGATGACGGCCACGTCGTACAGGCCGTGCGGCACGCCGGTGAGGTCGAAGATCGCCTTGATGGTGGTGGCGTCGACGACCTCGTAGCGCACCGGCGCCACCTCCAGGATGCCCGGTCGCACCAGCTTGACGACGGCGCCCGGCTTGAAGCCGGCGCCGGTGATGGTGGTGCTGACCCATCGGCTGTCGCCGCCCTGGTCCTGCGTGACGTTGGTGATGCTGAAGGGCAGGGTGCGCGCGGTCAGCGTGACCGGGCTGGCCGCGCCGCTGCCGGGGCGGCCCTGGACCAGCACGTAGTACTCCCCGGCCTGCGTGGTGGGCACCACGGCGGTCGGGTCGGACGACAGCACCTGCAGCGCGCCGAAGTCGAAGGCCGACGCGCTGGCGGCGTCGCCATAGCGCACGTAGAGCTCGTTGCTGGTGGTGTTGTCGGCCGCGTCCAGGCCGACCTGCAGCGTCTCGTTGGCACCGACCACCACGCGGTACAGGCGCTGCTCGCCGGGGGCGAGCGTGGTCTGCAGCGGCACGCCCAGCGCCAGCGTGGGTACGCCCACGGCGATGGCGGCGGCGCTGGCCGTGGTGTTGTTGCGATCGTTGACGCCCTCGCTGACCTCGTTGTAGATGTCGCTGCGGACGATGATGCGGTAGCTGCCCGCCTTGGCCGGCGGCAGCTTGGCGGTCAGCTCGGAGGTGTAGCTGTCGCCCACCACGAGGGCGCCGTTGTGCAGCACCTTGCCCAGCAGGATGTCCTGCAGGCCCCAGGCGCTGTCGAAGGACAGGTAGACGGCGTCGGTCCACGAGCCCTCGGCCGTGACGCCGGCCTGGTTCCTGACGGTGAAGGTCAGCTTGACCGCATCGCCGGTCATCGCCGCCGGCGGCACCGTGATCTCGTCCACCACCAGGTCGGAGGGCGGCGGCAGCTCGATCAGGATGGGCAGCGCCGTGGCGGTGGCGTTGTTGTCCTCGCGGCTGGCTTCGAAGACCTTGCCGCGCGGCTCGCTGCCGGGGCTGAGCACGGGGTCGGTGACGACGAACACGTAGTAGGACCCGGTCAGGCCGGGCGGCAGCCGGAACGTGCCGCTGCCGTCGTAATGGCCGCCGGCGGCGACCGCGCCCTTGTGCTCGACGTCGCCGAGGTAGCGGTCGGCGCGCGGGTCGAACACCGGGTCGACCGACAGATAGACCTGGTCGCGCCAGGACAGGTTGGCCGGCGTGGCGGCGCCGCCCTGGTTGACGACGGTGTAGTTGACGGTGATGGTCTGGCCACGGATGGCGTGGTCCGGCGTGGCGGAGACGCTGGCCACGCGCAGGTCGGCTGCGGGGGCCAGCGTGACCTGCACCGGCACGACGACCAGGTTGTTGCCCTCGTCGCGGAACTCCGGCACCGCGTCGCGGTTCTGCTGCACCTGCTTGACGCCCACGTTGGCGGCGCCGTTGGGCTCGGTGCCGTAGACGTTGGCGTCGGTGAAGGCGATCAGGTAGAACGGGCCCTCCGCGTCCGGCGGGATCTGCACGTTGGCGTTGACGGTGTAGCTGCCGCCCTTGGCCAGCCCGCCCAGGTGGGTGAAGCTGGCGAGCTGCAGGTCGCTGGCGTCCAGCGACGGGTCACGCGACAGGTAGATGCGATCGGCCCAGCCCCACTGGCGCACGTCGCGGGTGCCCTGGTTGGTGACGGTGAAGCTGACCGGCACCGACTGCCCGGAGGTCAGTGCGGTGGGCAGGTCGATCAGCGTGATCTTCAGGTCGGGCTCGCGGTAGGTGACGTCGATGTCGCCGCGCAGCATGTTGTTGGTGGCCGAAGCGCCTTCGTAGACCGAGGCGCCGTAGAAGGCGCGCGAGTCGCGGTTCAGGCCGGCGGTGGCCTCCGCCGCGTTCGGCTGCGGCGCGACGTCGGTCGCCACGTAGACGTAGTAGGGCCCGTCCCAGCCCGCGGGCACGGTGATCTCGCCGGTGGTGGTGTAGCTCTGGCCGTTGGCCAGGCCGCCGCCCGCGGCATGCACGAAGCTGCCCACCTGCACGGCGCGGTTGCCGAACACCGGGTCGGGCGACAGGTAGACGCGGTCGGTCCAGAAGCTGGTGCCGCTCCAGACGTCGGCGCCGTCGTTGCGCACGGTCCAGGTCACCTGGGTCTTCTCGCCCGAGTAGTTGACGGGCAGGCTGCTGACCGAGATTACCTTCAGGTCGGCCGGCCGCGCGACGATGGGCGCCTCCACCGTCTTGGTGTTGTTGTGCTCGTCGCTCTCGATGACGAAGGGCGCCTGCGGGTTGTTGTCGGCGATGACCGACACGTACATGCCCTTCAAGGCCGGCGACAGGTCGAAGCTGCGCGTCTGGGTGTAGCTCTGCAGCGCGTCCAGCGACTTGGCGCGCTCGAACGCGCCAAGGAACCAGACCTTGGCATTGGGGTCGCCGAGGTTGGCGGTGTCGTGCGCGAAGACGTAGTCGTACCAGCTGTCGCCGACGCCGACCGCGGCGCCCTCGCCGATGTTGCGCACGGTCCAGGTGACCGTCAGCGGGCCGTCCACCGAGCCGGGCTGGGCCGTGCTGGCGTTCGTCGTCACCTCGGTGACGATGAGGTCGGGCAGCGGCGGCGTGGGCGTGCCGATGATGTCGATGGCGCGTGCCTTGTAGTTGCTGCTGTCGGCCTCGTTGGCGTCGTCGGGGTTGACGTTGCTGGCCAGCTGGTCCTCGTAGACCGCGTCGTAGGCGTCGCTCCAGGGGGTGATGTAGTAGGTGCCCGAGGCGATCTGCTGCGGGATGCGCACCTTCACCGTCTGCGTGTAGCTCTCGCCCACGGCCAGCACGCCGCTGTGGCCGAAGCTGCCCAGCTGCACGGCGTCGTTGCCCGGGATCACGATGGGCGTGCCCTCCGGCGACAGCACCGAGCGCGAGCCGGGGCTGGGCCGGGTCTTGTCCTTGGTCAGCCAGACCGTGTCGGTCCAGTTCGCCAGGCTGGTGGGGGCGGAGCCCTTGTTGGTGACGGTGTAGGTGACCGTGACCTCGCCGCCGTAGACGCCCTGCGTGGGCGCGACGACGGCCGACATGACCAGGTCGGCCAGCGGCTGCGGCGTGACCGTGACGGCCTTGACCGCGTAGTTGTTGCGCTCGTTGGCCGTGGGGTACTCGTCCACGGCGCCGTCGGCGTCGGTGATGACGAGGAAATAGCCGGGGCCGCGCAGCCGCTCGGGCAGCACGAAGCTGGCCGCCGTGCTGGGGTACAGGCCGCTCGGGTCCAGCGCCGAGCCGTTGGGCACGGTGGCCAGCAGGATGTCGTCGCCGGGCTTGTCGTCGAACGAGAAATAGACGCGGTCCACCCAGCGCGGCGTGGTGGTGGGCACGGTGCCGCGGTTGGCCACGACGAAGCTGACGGACGCCGTGGTGCCGGCGGTCACGGTGGCCGGGCCCTCGACGTTCTGCACCTGCAGGTCGGGGCGGGGCAGCAGCGACAGCACGGTCACCGCGTTGTTGACGCGGGTGTTGTTGGCCACCTCGGGGCTGCCCTCGAAGACGGTGTTGCCGGTGTCGGTGGCCACGACGACCTGCCAGCCGCCCTCGATGCGCGCCGGCAGCTTGATGCGCTCGGTGCGGGTGTAGGTGAGCCCCGCGCCCAGCGGGCCGCTGGTCGTGAAGCTGCCCAGGATGATGGGGCGCGGCGTGGCCGGGTCGGCGGGGTCGGCGCCGGTCTTGCGCAGCGACACCACGTCGGTCCAGCTGCCGTGCGCGGCGGACTGGCCGTCGTTGGTGACGGTCCAGGTGATGTCCACCGTGTCGCCCTCGTGGGCGGCGGTGGGGGCGCTGATGCTGGTGACCTTCAGGTCGGGCGCGGGCGACTGCGCCACCTGCACCGGGCCAGCGCTGCGGGCATTGCCGGCGTCGCGGTGGATGAACTCGAAGACCTGCTGGCTGCCGTTGGTGCGCACCGTCACGTAGACGGGGCCCGACAGCGCATCGGGCAGCGTGATCTCGCCGGTGCGGCTGTAGCTGCCGCCGGGGCCCACCGAGCCGAGGTGGTCGAAGCCGACGTTCAGGAAGGGCTGGCTGCCGTCCGGGTTCAGCGACAGGCTGACCACGTCGCTCCAGCTCGTCACGTTGGTGACGGCGATGCCCTGGTTGGCCACGGTCCAGCTGACCGCCAGCTTGCCGCCCGACTGCGCCGTGGCCGGCACGCTGACGTCGGTCAGCACCAGGTCGGCGTAGGGGATGGGCATCAGGTCCAGCGTGTTGGCGGCGCGGGCGGTGTTGTTGCTCTCGGCTCCGTTCTCGAACACTAGGCCGTCCGAGTCGCTGACGACGAACACCTGGTAGCGGTCGGGCCGGTAGCTGGCCGGTG
>CAXDTK010000119.1:0-15248 GCA_963992225.1 uncultured Comamonadaceae bacterium
TACACCTAAGCCTTCGTCGGCAGCGTCAGATGTGTATAAGAGACAGGCTTGCCTTCGCTGGCATCGAGCTGCCAGCCTTCGCTTTGCAGCTGGGTGCGGAAGTTGTCGACCTGGGGCGGGCTCCAGCCCTGGGCGGACAGCGTCAGCCGGCCGGGCTCGAAGGCCAGCGCCTCGGCCGGCGGGCGGTCCGCGGGCCAGGCCGTGGCGGCCGCGGCCAGCAGGGCCTCGAAGTCCTGCTCGCCGATGCTGCCGGCCGCGGTGCGCAGCAGGTCCAGCTGCTTTTGCATCTGCACCGGCGCGTCGAGGATGGCGCGCACCTGCGGGAAGGCGCCGGTCAGCGTGGTGGTGATGGCCTGGCGCCGCGCCGCGAGCTCGCGGTTCTGCTGCCAGGCCCACAGGTTCAGGCCCACCAGCTGCACCAGCAGCAGCGCGGCCAGGCCCCAGCGCACCGGCTGCCAGGGCTTGCGCATCAGCGCGCGGCTGAACAGGCGCAGCGCACGCACGCCGCGGGCGCGCGGCGCCATGTCGAACTGGCGCAGGTTCCAGGCGTTGTCGACCACCGCCAGCGCGCGCTGGGCCGGCGTCTGCACGCCCACCGAGGTGCCCAGCCAGCGCTCGGCGCTGGTGGCGACGCCGGGCGTGGCCGTCCACAGCGCGGCATGCACCAGGCCGGCGGGGAAGAACTGGCGCGCCAGCCCGCCCTGCAGCGGCAGCGTGGTCACGCCGTCGGCATGGCTCCAGCGCAGCGCGATGCCCTCTTCGCCCGCGCCGTGGGACTCGAAGAAATGCCCGCGCGGCAGCTCGTCGGGCCAGGCCGGCGGCGCGACGCGGTCGACGAAGACATGGGCGGCGTCCAGGTGCGCCAGGTGTTCGGCCAGCCAGGGCCGCGACATCACGGCGACCCAGGCGGTGTCGCCGCCGACCGCGTCGGGCTCGACGGCGAAGTGCAGCAGCTCCGGGTCGTCCAGCACCAGCTCCTCCAGCTTGCCGGCCAGCGCGGCACGCATCTGGCGGCCGGCGCGCGGCAGGTCGATGCAGCGCCAGCTGATGTCGCATTCGGCGACCACGGCGATGACGCTGTCCGCGGCCGGCAGCGCGGTGGCGGCCGAGCGGCCCTCGCTGCTGATCTGGCGGCCGTCCGGGGTCAGCGCCCAGTCGTACTCGCGCGGCGCACCGGGGCGGGCCGCGTCCACCGCGGCGGGCGCGGCTCGGCCCAGCGCGCGCAGACGCGTCCGGGGGGGCAGGAACAGCAGCAGGGTGCTCATAGGGGCAGGCAGGCGCGGCGCATTCTAGGAGTGGGCTGTGACGGAGCTGGCTGGAATCAAGGGCTTGCGGTGAAGATCTGTAGCGGCTTCCAGCTTCGGGCGATTCAGCGGTCGACCAGCTGGCTGACGCGCTCGCGGGCGCGCACCACCATGGTCAGCCCCTGGCGCTCGATCAGCGAGCGCTGCTCCAGCTGGCGCTCGTCCAGCCGCAGCCGGCCGGTGACGATGAAGAAGGACGAGTCCACCGCCGCGCGGGTGGCGTCCAGCTGCACGGTGGCGGGCAGGAAGCCGGCGGCCTCGTTGATGTTCTGCAGCGGCCGGCCCTTGCGGCCCTGCACCAGGCGCTCCGCGGACGCCAGGTCCACGCCGTCGAACAGCGCCGCGACCACCTCGCGCGGCGCGGTGTTCAGGTTCACCGGCGTCAGCCGCGGCAGCAGCACGACATAGGGCTGCAGCCGGGCCAGCGTGGCGGCGTCCAGCCCCAGCCAGGCGAGCTGGTCCAGCCCGGCGGGCTGCAGCGGGCCGCTCTCGCTGACGGCCGCGCCGCTGGCCGGGCTGCTGGCGCCGCTGGCCGGCGCCGGGAAGGCCGCCCGCAGGCCGTTGATGATGACGGCCGCCGTGCCGGGCGGCGCGTTGACCTGGCTGCACAGCCGCTCCAGCACGCGCTGCTCCAGCGCCGGCACCTGCGGGCCGCCGAGCAGCGCGCGCAGGTTGTAGCGGCTCTGCGCGTCCTCGATGCTGCCCGACAGGAAGGCCTCGGGGCCCTCGTCGCTGCTGGCGGCGGCGGTGTCGGCGGCCAGGAAGGTCGACAGCCGCGCCTCGGCCAGCGGCACGGCCCAGGGCTCGCCGAGGTGGTCCACCGTCTTGCTGCGGTTGCCCTTGGCGTCTTCCTGCAGGATCAGCCGCGCCCAGTCCAGCGCGCCCTGCAGGATCCAGGCGCTCTGCGCGCGGGCGCGGTCGGCGGCCTCGGTCTGCACCGCGCGGTACTGCTGCCACACCATGCCGGCCGCGAGGCTGGCGATCAGCGTGACGATGATCATCGCGGTCAGCAGGGCTGCACCGCGTTGCGGGCGGGCGGCGGTCATCGGACGGTGATTTCCAGCTGCCGCGTCAGCGTGCCGCTCAGGCCGCTGCCCTCGGCGAACTGCATCGCGATGCGCAGGCCCGACGGCGGCGCGTTGACGCTGTTGGGGTTGACCGGCCCGGCATTGGCGTTGGCCGCGTTGCCGGTGGACTGGCAGTTGCTCCAGGCGTTGCCCCAGAAGCAGTACAGCTGCCAGCCCGCCACGCCGTCGAAGGCGCGCAGCGCCGGGTTGCGCTGGGCCAGCTGCTGCAGGCCGCGCTGGCGCTGGTCCTCCAGCTCCTGCACGGTGCGCAGCGGTGGGCTTTCCCAGCGCCACAGGCTGCCCTCGCGCAGGCTCCAGACGACCACGCTCAGGCCGGTTGGGGCCTGGCGCGTCAGCACCAGGTTGCCACCGTCGAAGGCCACCGGCGCCACCGGGCTGTGGCTGTCCTGCACGGCGCGCAGGTCCACCTCCCATTGCGCCAGCACGGTCTGCAGCCGCGCCGTGTTGGCCAGCCGGACCTGCGCGATCTCGCGGCTGCGCACCAGCGCGTCGATGCCGCGCCAGGCCATGCCCGCCATCGTGGCCATGACCACCAGCGCCACCAGCACCTCGACCAGCGTGAAGCCGCGCGCCCGGGTCACTGCAGCCGCCCGATGATGGTGGGCAGGCTCAGCACCGGCCGGCCCTGGTCGTCGGCCACGTCGGCCTCGACGCGGCGGAACAGCGGGTTGGGCGTCGGGCTGACGCGCAGCCTGCCGCTGTAGCTGCGGCCCAGCTGCTCGCAGGCGAACGGCGTCTCGCCGATGTCGGGGAACTGCTGGGTCAGCCGCAGCTCGGTCAGCAGGTTCTCGGCGCACCACTGCGCCGCGCTGACCTGGGCCAGGCGCTCGGCGTTGCCGGCCAGCGCGCCGGCCGCCTTGATGCCCGCGCCCAGCGCGATGGCGACGATGACGAGGGCCACGAGGACCTCGATCAGCGTGAAGCCCCGGCCCCGCGCGTTCATGGCGCGGGCGTGACGACGTCGAACGCGGCCAGGCCGTCGGTGCCCAGCACGAGGCGCTGGCTGCCCAGCTGCAGCAGCACCCGCTGTGCCGGAATCACCGGCTCGGGCCCCAGCACCAGGCCGGGGTTGGTGGCGGTGGCGTTCTCGACCTGCACGGCCACCGGCTCGCCCAGCCAGCGCGAGGGCAGCTGCAGCGTGCGCGGCAGGCCGGTGAACTGGAAGTCCTCGCCGCTCTTGCCGGGCTTGGGAATCCAGCGCACCGCCAGGCCCGAGGCACGGCTTTCTGCCCGCGCGGCTTCCAGCAGCGCGGCCAGGCGCTGGGCTTCGCGCTGCAGCTGCAGCTCGGTGGGGTCGCGCAGCGCGAGCGAGATGGTGGCGCTGGTGATGGCGATCAACGCCACCACCACGAGCAACTCGATCAGCGTGAAGCCGCGGGGCTTACTGCCAGGAGCCGATGTCAGCGTCACGGCCCTCGCCGCCGGCGCGGCCGTCGGCGCCAAAGCTGTAGACATCGACCTCGCCCTTCACACCGGGGTTGGCGAACTGGTAGGGCTGGCCCCAGGGGTCGTTGGGCAGCTTCTCCAGGTAGGGCTTCCAGTTCGGCGGCGGCGTGCCGGCCGTGGGCTTCTGCACCAGCGCACCCAGGCCCTGCTCGGCGCTGGGGTAGCGCTGGTTGTCGAGCTTGTAGAGCTTGAGCGCCTGCATCAGGTTGTTGACGTCGGTGCGGGCCGCGGTGACGCGGGCGTCCTCGGCGCGGTCCAGCACATTGGGCACGACGAGGGCCGCGAGCACGCCGATGATGACGAGCACGACCAGCAGTTCGATCAGCGTGAAGCCGCGGTGGACGGGAGAACGGCGCATGGCGGGAGCGTGGAAGCGCGGAAGCTGCGGTGAGCGGGCCATCATAATGGTCCGATGCTTGCACGATTCACGGCGTTCTCGGTGTGGCTGCTGCTGGGCGGCTCGGTGGCCTACTGGGGCCTGCAACTGCTGGCCCGCCCGCTGGCCATGCCGGCCTCGGTGATGCCGGCGGGCGATGCCCGGCCCACCCAGGTCGACCTGGGCCGGCTGCTGGGCGTGACGGCCCCCGATGCCGCGCCCGAGCCGGAGATCGCACCGTCCACGCGGCTGCGCCTGCTGGGCGTCGTCGCGCCCAGGAGCGCCCGCGCCGCCGAGGCCGGCGAGGGCGTGGCGCTGATCGAGGTGGATGGCGTGCCGCGCACGGTGCGCGTCGGCGCGGTGGTCGACGGCGAGCTGCGGCTGCTGCGCGTCGATGCCCGCAGCGCCAGCCTGGGCCGGGCCGGCCAGGCGCCCAGCCAGGTGCTGGAGATCGCGCCGCCCTCGGCCCCGGTGACCGGCTCGCTGCCGCCGGCCGCGCCGTCGCCGGTGGTGCTGGGCGGCAACCCGCCGGGCACGGTTGCGCAGATGCCGGGTGGCGCCGCCGGGCCGGTGGGCGTGCCGGCGAATGCGCCGACCGCCTACGGCTTGCCGCTGGCCGCATCGGCGCCTGGCCAGCCGTCTCAGCCGAGCCAGCTGCAGCAGCGCTGAGTCGTCAGCTGCCCAGCGTGGGCAGCGCCGCACCGGGTTGCGGCCGGGTGGCCAGGCGGGCCTCGGCGACCTCGTGCAGGTCGGTCAGCAGCGCCGCCGCGGCGCGGATCATGGGCCAGGCGAGGGCCGCGCCGGTGCCGTCGGCGCTGTCCATGCCCAGCTCCAGCAGTGCCGACGCGTGGAACAGCGACAGCGCCTCGTCCAGCCCGCGGTGCACATGGCTGCGGCAGAACACCGCGTAGTCGGTGACCGGCGCGCAGATCAGCGAGGCCAGCTTGAGCGCGGCGCAGGCGGCGATGCCGTCCACGATGATGAGGCTGCGCTTGCTGGCCGCCACCAGCATCGCGCCCACCATGACGGCCAGCTCGTGGCCGCCGAACGCGGCCAGCAGGTCCATCGGCTCCTTGGCGTCGCGATGGCGGGCCAGCGCGCCGTGCAGCACGCCCAGCACATGGTTCAGGTCGTCCTGGCGCATCGAGGGACCGGAGACGACGAAGTCGCGCACCGGCTGCTCGGCCAGGCGCGACAGGATCAGCGCCGCGCATTCGGCCGAGCCCTGGCCCATGCTGGCGCAGGCCAGCACGTTGCCGGGCAGGTTGTCGGCGATCTCCATGCCGACGCGCACGCCGGCATGGGCCTGCTCCAGGCTCATCGCCTGGGCGGTGCGGGCGTTGCGCGTGCCGTGCGCCACCTTGCGCGCCAGCAGCCGCGCGTGCGGCGGCAGGTTCTCGGCCACGCCGCAGTCCACCACCGTGAGATGCAGACCCTGCAGCCGGGCGAAGACGGACACCGGCAGCTGGGCGTGCAAGGCCATCTGCACCTGGTCGCGGGTCGCGCGGCCCCATTGCGCACCGACGCCATCGACGACGATGCCGTGGTCGGCTGCGAACAGGCCCAACACCGGGTCGCGGAAGCGCGGCGTCAGGCTGTTCTGCACCAGGCCCAGCCGCACCGCCAGCGGCTCCAGCTCGCCGAGCCCGCCGGCGATGGAGGAGCGCCGGTCCACGCGTTCGCGCAGCGCCCTTTCGAGCTCGGGGTTGGCCGTGGGAGAGATCAGCGACTGTTGGGCAACGGTCATGGCTCGGGCGGATGCAAACCGCCGATTTCAACTCAACCCAGGAACAAGCGATAGACCGGATTCGCGGTTTCGTCCTCAAACGGGTAGTTCAAGCCGGCCAGGAACTCGCGCAGCGCCCCTGCGGCACCGCGCGGCACCTGGATGCCGACGAGGATGCGGCCGTAGTCCGCGCCCTGGTTGCGGTAGTGGAAGAGGCTGATGTTCCAGTCCGGGTGCATGCTGGACAGGAAACGCATCAGCGCCCCCGGCCGCTCCGGGAACAGGAAGCGGTACAGGCGCTCGTCCCGCGCCAGCTCGCTGCGCCCGCCCACCATGTGGCGGATGTGCTGCTTGGCGAGTTCGTCGTTGGTCAGGTCCAGCGTCTGGAAGCCGGCCTTGCTGAAGGTGCGCGCCAGCTTGGCGGCATCGTCCGGCTTGGAGATCGCGATGCCGACGAAGATGTGGGCCACCTTGGCGTCGGCGATGCGGTAGTTGAACTCGGTCACGCTGCGCGGCCCGACCAGTTCGCAGAAGCGCCTGAAGCTGCCGCGCGCCTCGGGGATGGTGACGGCGAACAGCGCCTCGCGGTGCTCGCCGACCTCGGCCCGCTCGGCGACGAAGCGCAGCCGGTCGAAGTTCATGTTGGCGCCGCAGGTGATGGCCACCAGCGTCTGGCCCTTGGCGCCGGTGTTGGCGACGTACTGCTTGACCGCGGCCACGCCCAGCGCGCCGGCCGGCTCCAGGATGGAGCGGGTGTCCTCGAACACGTCCTTGATGGCGGCGCAGACGGCGTCGGTGTCGACCAGGATGTAGTCGTCCACCAGCTCGCGCGTGATGCGGAAGGTCTCCTCGCCGACCAGTTTGACGGCGGTGCCGTCGGAGAACAGCCCCACGTCGTTGAGCTGGATGCGGCGCCCGGCCTTGACGGAGCGGACCATCGCGTCCGAGTCGGTGGTCTGCACGCCGATGATCTTGATCTCCGGCCGCAGCGCCTTGACGTAGGCCGCCACGCCCGAGATCAGGCCGCCGCCGCCGATGGCGACGAAGATGGCGTCGATGGGGCCGGGATGCTGGCGCAGCAGCTCCATCGCGATGGTGCCCTGGCCGGCGATGACGTCCGGGTCGTCGAAGGGGTGGACGAAGGTCAGGCCCTGCTCGCGCTCCAGCTCCAGCGCATGTCCGTAGGCGTCGGTGAAGCTCTCACCGAACAGCACGACCTCGCCGCCCAGGGTCTTTACCGCGTCGATCTTGACCTGCGGCGTGGTCACCGGCATCACGATGACAGCGCGGCAGCCCAGCTTCTTCGCCGACAACGCCACGCCCTGCGCGTGGTTGCCGGCGGAGGCGCAGATGACGCCCGCAGCCCGCTGCTCGGGCGTGAGATGAGCCATCTTGTTGTACGCGCCGCGCAGCTTGAAGCTGAAGACATCCTGCTCGTCCTCGCGCTTGAGCCAGACCTTGTTGGACAGGCGCTTGGACAGCTTGGGCGCGGCGGCGAGGTCGGTCTCGCGGGCGACCTCGTAGACCCGGGCGTTCAGGATGCGCTGCAGGTAGCTGCTGCCGGGCGGCAGCATGGCGGGCACCTGGGAGGACGCCGGCGCCCTGGCGGCGGCGCGGCGGCGCGAGGGGACGCTCATCGGGTCTCCATGGAGTTTTGTTGCAGCGCCGCATGATAGGGGAACCCCTCATGCGGCGCCGCGCCGCCGCCTTCGGCGAAAAAAAACCCGAGCTCTTTCAAGCTCGGGTTGAATCCACCATGGAGGCGGTGGAGGAGACAATCGGTGCGAAAACGTTTTCGCGTGGTTGAAGTTTAGCGCCGAGTTATGCTGCGCTGCAATATTTTTCTGTGAACAAATTGGAGCGCGGCCTCTAGATGACGATGGAATGCACGGTCAGTTGGTTAGGCCCCCAGGGGCCCAGTGGCATGAGCTTCGTCGCCGAGACCGGCAGCGGGCATGTGCTGGCGATGGACGGCGCACCCGACGGCGGCGGCCGCAACCTGGCGCCCCGGCCGATGGAGACGGTGCTGGCGGGCACAGGCGGCTGCACGGCGTACGACGTGGTGCTGATCCTCAAGCGCGGCCGTCACGATGTGCGGGGGTGCACGGTGACCTTGAAGGCGGAGCGCGCCACCAGCGACCCCAAGGTCTTCACGGCCATCCATTTCCACTTCGTCGTCAGCGGCAAGGGCCTGAAGCCGGAGATCGTCGAGCGCGCGATCGCGCTGTCGCACGAGAAATACTGCTCGGCCACCGCCATGCTGGCCAGGACCTCGGCCATCACGACCTCGTTCGAAGTCGCCGAGGTCTGATCAGACGCGGTGCGCCACGGTGGTCATCACCCTGGCCGCCCATCGCATCAGCTGCTGAACCGGCGGCGGCAAGGGCAGGGCGCCCGCCGCAAGCGCCTTGTCGGCATGGGCCGCCTCCTCCTGCTTCATCTGGTCGACGATGGCGCGCGACGGCAGGTCGGCGGCGGGCAGGCGTTCCAGATGCGAGGCCAGATGAGCTTCGACCTGGCGTTCCGTCTCGACGACGAAACCGAGACTCCAGCGATCCCCGGCCAGGCCCGCCAGGCTGCCCCATGCGAAGGCGCCAGCCCACCAAAGTGGTGCCAGGTGGCTGGTGTGGCTGCCCAGTTCGGCCACGCGCTTGGCCGTCCAGGCGAGGTGGTCCAGCTCCTCCTGGGCTGCATGCTCGAAGAACTCGCGCTGGGCAGGGCTGCGGCTGAACAGCGCCTGGGACTGGTAGAGCGCCTGGGCGCAGATCTCGCCCACATGGTTGACGCGCATCAGCGCGCCGGCCTCGCGGGCGTCGTCCGGGCTCAACGGCGCAGCCGGCAGCACGCCGGCGGCCGGCGAAGGCCGCGCCGCCCGGGCGGGGGCAAAGACGGTCCTGAGGCCGGAGTCGAGCGCGCTCAGGCAGCGGTCCTGCCAGTCGAAATGCTGGCGTTGTGAGGTATTGACGTCGGCTTGCATTCAGTTGCGCGTCATTCTGTGAAGAAATGGTGACGGAGCGTTCATCGTTGTCAGCGGGCAACGGCAACAGACAATTTCATATCCGTGAATTCCCGAGGGTGGCGAACCTGTAGTGGAATACGCGTACTTCCTCATAAGAGGTCGTGAGCCGTCGAGCCCCGGTCTGGGGCGGCGGCTCGGTTGAATACCTAGGAGTATCGAATGAAGAAAGCTCTGATTGCCCTGGCCGTCCTCGGTCTGACCGGCGGCGCTGCCGTCGCGCAATCCTCGGTCACCCTGTTTGGCGTCATCGACGTCAACATGCGCTACACCAAGTCCAGTGGCAACACGCTGAAGCAACTGAGCACCGACGGTCTGAACAGCAGCCGCCTGGGCGTGCGTGGTACGGAAGACCTCGGCGGCGGCCTGAAGGCCGGCTTCTGGCTTGAGTCGCGCGTCAACGCCGACAACGGCACCGTGGACGGCAGCAAGTTTTGGGGCCGCCGCGCCAGCGTCAGCCTGATGGGTGACTTCGGTGAAGTGCGCCTGGGCCGCGGCAAGACCTCGACCCGCCTGCACATCGACGACTTCGACCCGTACTCGACCACCGGCCTGGGTGACGTCGAGAAGGTGTACTCGGTGCTGGGCAGCGGTTCCCTCACGCTGAACCGCGCCGACAACATGGTGCAGTACTTCCTGCCCAGCACGCTCGGCGGCTTCTACGGCTCCGTGGACGTGGCTGCCGGTGAAGGCACCGTCGGCGCCAAGGCGATGGGTGGACGCCTGGGCTACAAGACCGGCCCGATCAACGTCGCCGCGGCTTACCAGACGACGACCGGCGTCGGCAACGACAAGTTCAAGCAGCTGAGCATCGGTGGCTCGTATGACTTCGGCTTCGTGAAGCCGTCGCTGAATTACAGCCAGAACGAGTTTGGAAGCCGCGAGCAGAAGCTGCTGACCGTTGGCCTGACGGCTCCTCTGGGTCAGCAAGGCCAGATCCTGGCTTCGTACACCGACGCCAAGGTCAATGCCGCAGGTGCCGGCAGCAATGCGGTTGCATCCTCCACGTCGCCTGTGGCGACGGACGATGCCAAGCTGTTCGCGATCAGCTACGTGCATAACCTGTCCAAGCGCACCGCGTTGTACACGACGTACTCGCAAATCGAGAACAACGGCGTGGGCCGCTTCGCCGTCGCCGGTTCGCCGAGCGTCGCTGCCGGCCAGAAGTCCAGCGGCTTCGACGTGGGCGTCCGTCACAGCTTCTAATGCATCGCGGCCTTGTGCCGCTTGCAATCAGCACAAGCCGCCTTCGGGCGGCTTTTTCATTTGTCGCGTCCGGGACAGGGGAATTGCTGTGGAAAAGGAACAACAGCTGCCGACTAGGCTAGGAGTGCTTGGCTGAGAATGGACCGGTTCGAGATTCATATTCCTAAGCAGGAGACAACGTTGATGAAAAAAGCCACCCTGGCCATCGCAGCTCTGGCCGCATGCTCTTCGTCCGCCTGGGCTCAATCCAGCGTGACCCTGTACGGCATCGTGGACGCGGCCGTCCGCTACACCAGCAATGCCAACGCCGGCACCTCGACGAAGACGCTGACCCCTGGCGGCATGTCGCAAAGCCGCCTGGGCATCAATGTCACCGAGGACATGGGTGGCGGCCTGAAGGCGCTGGCCAACCTGGAACACCGTCTGCAGTCCGACACCGGCGCAGCATCCAGCGGCACCGACTTCTGGCGTCAGGCCTGGGTGGGTCTGCAGTCCAGCGAGTTCGGTCAGATCCGCATGGGTCGCCAGTACAACATCCTGTTCGACCTCTACACCTCGACCTTCGCGTCGTTCCGCTACTCGCCCTACATCGAGGCGTACAAGCCCGAGATCGGCATGTCCATGACGGCCCGTCAGGACAACATGGTCAAGTACCTGGTCCAGCTGGGCAATGTGTACGGCGAAATCCAGGTCAGCGCGGGCGAAGGCCAGTCGGGCGCGGCTGCTGCGCTGCCCAACAAGACCATTGGCGGCCTGCTGCGCTACAGCGACGGCAAGTGGGGCGCGGGCGGTGCCTACCTCCAGGCCACCGAGCAGACCGGCAAGAAGATCAAGGCCACCGTGCTGGGCGCCTCCTTCACGGAAGGTCCCTGGTACGTTCACGCTTCCTGGGGTGAGAACAAGTTCGACAACCCCTTCACGCTGCTGAACCAGACCAGCGCCGCCGCCTTCGCCGCTTCGGCAGCACCCGGCTCGGCCGCCAACGTGGCCCTGACCACGCGTGGTGCCTACACCAGCGGCCTGCTGGGCGCGAGCATCTTCAACACCGACTCCGCCGACATCAAGAAGCGCAGCATGGTGATGTTCGGTGCGACCTACCAGCTGACCCCTCAGCTGAACGTCGGCGCCAACGTGTGGCTGACCGAGCAGACGCACTACGGCACCGCGCAGAACCTGGCGGCTCCGTTCGCGAACGCGCTGGGCTTCGTCACCAACGCCAACACCAAGTCCAAGGCCGACTTCTTCGCCGTCGTGTTCGACTACGCCTTCTCGAAGCGCACCGACGCCTACCTCGAGTTCGACTACACGAAGACGCGCGGCGAGGTGGCCTTCCTGAACGGCGCCACCAAGCGTGGCGGCGCGATGCTGGGCATGCGTCACCGCTTCTGATCGACGCCACGGGCGCTTGCGCCCGTCCGCCGACCTCACGGGCCGCTTCTGCGGCCCGTTGTCATTGGGGCCTGGCCCGCGTTGCTAGGGCTTTCCCGGACGACTTGAGGGTCGCCACTTGGTCATGATCGCGCCTTCGCCCGGCGCATAGACGCGGTTGGGCGCTTTCGGATCCTCATGCTGGTTTTCATTCTTCGCCGCCTCGCCCAGGCTGTTGTGGTCATGTTGTCGGTGGCCTTCATCGCCTTCATGCTGTTCCAGTACATCGGCGACCCGGTCACCAACCTGCTGGGGCAGGACGCTACCGAAGAGCAGCGCATCGCGCTGCGCAAGGACCTCGGCCTCGACCAGCCGTTCCCGGTCCAGTTCGCCCGCTTCGTGGGCAACGCCGCGCAAGGCGAATTCGGCATCAGCCTGCGCCAGGGCCGCAAGGTGTCGACCCTCATCGTCGAGCGCTTTCCGGCCACGCTGGAGCTGGCGCTGGTGGCCGGGCTGATCGCGCTCGGGCTGGGCATTCCGCTGGGTGTCTATGCCGCCTTGCGCCGCGGCAGGGCCAGCGCCCAGCTGCTGATGACCGGCACGCTGTTCGGCGTCAGCCTGCCCAACTTCGTCATCGGCATCGTGCTGATCTGGGTCTTCGCGGTCGAGCTGAAATGGCTGCCCAGCTTCGGCCGCGGCGAGGTGGTGGCGCTGGGCGGCTGGACCTCGGGGCTGCTGACCCGCGATGGCCTGCTGCACCTGATCCTGCCGGCGTTCACGCTGTCGGCCTTCCAGCTCACCTTGATCATGCGGCTGGTGCGTGCCGAGATGCTGGAGGTGCTGCGCACCGACTACATCCGCTTCGCCCGCGCCCGCGGGCTGACGGACCGCAGCGTCTACTTCGGCCATGCGCTGAAGAACACGCTGGTGCCCGTCATCACCATCACCGGCCTGCAGCTGGGTTCGCTGATCGCCTTCGCCATCATCACCGAGCAGGTGTTCCAGTGGCCGGGCATGGGGCTGCTGTTCATCCAGGCGGTGCAGTTCGCCGACATTCCCGTCATGGCGGCCTACCTCTGCCTGATCTCGCTGATCTTCGTCGTCATCAACCTCGGCGTGGATCTGCTCTATTTCGCCGTCGATCCGCGCCTGCGCATCGACGGCAAGGCACATTGAAGATGGCCGTCGACGCCAACCCGCAAGCCACCCCCTCCACCTCCGCGCTGCGAGGATTCCTCGACGGCGACGTCTGGCATTCCTTCCGCAATTCGCCGGTGGCGATGCTGGCCGCCGCGATCACGCTCGTCTGCGGGGTCTGTGCGCTGTTCGCCGGCTGGGTGGCACCTCACAACCCCTTCGATCTCGCGACGCTGGAGCTGATGGACTCCCTCAAGCCGCCAACGTGGATCAGCGGCGGCGAGGCGAAATACCCGCTCGGCACCGACGGCCAGGGCCGCGACATCCTGTCCGCGCTGATGTACGGCACGCGCATCTCGCTGCTGGTCGGCGTCGCGTCGGTGCTGCTGTCCATCCTGATCGGCGTCAGCATGGGGCTGCTGGCCGGCTTTCTCGGCGGGCGGGTCGACGCGCTGATCATGCGCGTCTGCGACGTGATGCTGTCCTTCCCGTCCATCCTGGTGGCGCTGATGATCAGCGGCATCGGCCGCAGCCTCTACCCCGACGCGCACGACATGCTGGCCTTCGTCGTGCTGGTGCTGGCCATCGCGCTGACCGGCTGGGTGCAGTACGCGCGCACGGTGCGGGGCTCGACGCTGGTGGAGCGCAACAAGGAGTACGTGCAGGCCGCGCGCGTCATCGGCGTCGGCTCGCTGCGCATCATGCGCCGCCATGTGCTGCCCAACGTGCTGGGGCCGGTGCTGGTGCTGGCCACCATCCAGATCGCCTCGGCCATCATCACCGAGGCCACGCTGTCCTTCCTGGGCGTCGGCGTGCCGGCCACCAGCCCGTCGCTGGGCACGCTGATCCGCAACGGCAACGACTACCTGTTCTCGGGCGAGTGGTGGATCACCGCCTGGCCCAGTCTCACGCTGGTGCTCATCACGCTCAGCGTCAACCTGCTCGGCGACTGGCTGCGCGACGCCCTGAACCCCCGCCTGCGATGACCGCGCCCCTCCTCGAAGTCAACCACCTGCGGGTGGAGTTCCCGACCCGCCACGGCACGCTGCTGGCGCTGGACGACATCTCGTTCGCCATCGCCCCGGGCGAGATCCTCGGCGTCGTGGGCGAGTCCGGCGCCGGCAAGTCGCTGACCGGCGCGGCCATCATCGGCCTGCTCGACCCGCCGGGCCGCATCGCCGCCGGCGAGATCAAGCTGGCCGGCCGGCGCATCGACAACCTGCCCTACGAGCAGATGCGCCGCGTGCGCGGCAAGGAGATCGGCGCGGTGTTCCAGGACCCGCTGACCTCGCTGAACCCGCTCTACACCGTGGGCCGCCAGCTGGTCGAGACCATCACCACCCACCTCGACCTGAGCGCGGCGCAGGCGCGCGCCCGCGCCATCGAGCTGCTGGCCTCCACCGGCATCCCGGCGCCCGAGGCCCGGGTGGACCATTACCCGCACCAGTTCTCGGGCGGCATGCGCCAGCGGGTTGTCATCGCGCTGGCGCTGGCCGCCAACCCCAAGCTCATCGTCGCCGACGAGCCGACCACGGCGCTGGACGTGTCCATCCAGGCGCAGATCATTGCGCTGCTGAAGAAGGTCTGCAAAGAGCAGGGTGCCGCCGTCATGCTGGTCACGCACGACATGGGCGTCATCGCCGAGACCTGCGACCGCGTGGCCGTCATGTACGCCGGCCGCGTGGCCGAGATCGGGCCGGTGGCCGACATCATCCACCGCCCGGCCCACCCCTACACGGTCGGGCTGATGGGCTCCATCCCCGCCATGGACGAGGACCGCGAGCGCCTGCTGCAGATCGACGGGTCCATGCCGAGGCTGACGGCGATCCCGCCCGGCTGCGCCTTCAACCCGCGCTGCGGCCGGGTCGTCGAGCGTTGCCGCGTCGAGCGTCCCGAGCTGCTGGAGGCGGGGGCGACGCGCGCGGCCTGCTGGCGCCCGGTCACCGGGGAGGCGACGCGATGACCACGCCGCTGATCGAGGTGCGCGACCTCGCCAAGGTGTTCGACGTGTCGCCGCCCTGGCTGAACCGGGTCATCGAGCGCAAGCCGCGCGCCTTCGTGCATGCCGTCGATGGCGTGAGCTTCACCATCGAACGCGGCAAGACGCTGGCGCTGGTGGGCGAGAGCGGCTGCGGCAAGAGCACGGTGGCGCGGCTGCTGGTGGGCCTGTACGGCGCCACGCGCGGCAGCGTCAGCGTGGACGGCGAGGACATCGCGCGGACGCTGGCCGGGCCCGGGGCGGCGCCGCTGCGGCGGCGCATGCAGATGATCTTCCAGGACCCCTACGCGTCACTGAACCCGCGCTGGAAGGTGCTGGACATCGTGGCCGAGCCGCTGCGCGAGCATGGCCTGGTGAAGCAGGACGCTGAAGCCCGCCGGCGCGTCGGTGAACTGCTCAGTTCGGTGGGCCTGAACCCGGCGGACGCCGACAAGTTCCCGCACCAGTTCTCCGGCGGCCAGCGCCAGCGCATCTCCATCGCGCGGGCGCTGGCGACGCAGCCCGAGTTCCTGGTCTGCGACGAGCCGACCTCGGCGCTGGACGTGTCGGTGCAGGCGCAGGTGCTCAACATCATGAAGGACC
>CAXDTK010000120.1:0-15219 GCA_963992225.1 uncultured Comamonadaceae bacterium
CCGAACTGCACGCGGCCGGCATAGGTCAGGATGCTCAGGCCCAGGCCGATGTCGCCCGACTGCGGCACCCAGAACATCACCTGCTCCACCGTCGAGCCGCAGAACTTCAGCGCCTCGGCCGGCCCCGGCACGTTGGTCATCACGGCCGTGGCCTTCTTGGCGAAGATGTTCAGCATCGCGTGCTGCACCGGCTTGATCAGCAGGCCCGCCACCGACAGCAGGCCGAAGGCCATCACCGGCTGGAAGCTGCCCTTGAGCTCGTTCATGCGCGCGCGCACCGCGAACAGCCGCTCGACAGGGTTGGCGATGCCGATGGGCAGCACCAGCGGCACCAGGCCGAAGCGGTTGCCCAGCTGCCAGGCCTGCTCCAGCGGCCGCAGGTTGACCGGCACCATCGCACGGATCTCCTTGCCCGCCGGGTCCTCGCCCTTGTCGGCCAGGTAGCGGCCGATGGCGCCGGCCGCACAGGCCAGCAGCACGTCGTTGATGGACGCGCCCAGCGCCTTGCCCACCGCCTTGACCTCGTCCAGCGCAAGGCTGTCGGCCCAGGCGACCGTCTTCTTCGCGCCGGGCTTGCCCTTCAGGCGGGTCGGCGAGTCGTCGGGCATCAGCGCGAAGGCGGCCACGTCGGACACCGCCTGGTAGCCCAGCCGCGCCATCTCCAGCGACGAGTCCACCGGCAGGGCCATGGGGCTCCGGGCGCCCAGCGCCAGGTCCATGCCCTTGGCCACGCCCTTGCCCGTCATGCCGATGGCCTTGACGGTCATGTTGGTCATGGGGCGCAGGAAGGCGTCCAGCAGCCAGTCGGTCTCGGCCGGCTCGTTCGGCTCGGCGCGCGGCGTGCGCTTCGGTGGCGCCTGGCCGCCGTCGGTGATGGACAGCATCACGGCGATCAGCGCGATGCCGTCGGCGATGCAGTGGTGGATGCGGGCGATCAGCGCGCTGCTGCCGTCGCCCATGTCCTCGATGAGCTGGAACTGCCACAGCGGGTGGCCCGGGTCCAGCGGCTGCGAGCACAGCTCGGCCACGCGCTCGCGCAGCACCGCGTCGCGGCTCTGGCCGCGCAGCGGCAGGGCCACCTCGGCGATGACGTGGCGGGCGATGTCGAAGTCGCGGTCGGCCACCCATTGCGCGCCCAGCAGCGCGTCCTCCACCACCTTCTGGCGGAAGCGCGGGTACTGCAGCAGCCGCTCGGCCACCCGCTCGCGCAACGCGGTGAGCGTGATGCCCGGCCGGATCGACCAGACCCCGACGATCATCATCAGGTTGGCCTCGGTATCCATGCGCAGCCAGGCGGTGTCGACCTTGGACATGCGTTCACTCATCAGGCCCACTGCGTCTCCTCGCTCGTTGTTCTTCTGGCGGCCTAAACTCCGCCGCCTGCCGTCGGCCGGATTGTCCCGAGATTCGACGTCCCTGATCAGCCTGGAGAAACCCCCGTGAGCCTGAAAGACCAGTTCGAAGCCGCCGTCGCCGAATCCAAGAACCTGCCCGAACGGCCGGACAACATGACGCTGCTGAAGATCTACGCGCTCTACAAGCAGGGCAGCGCCGGCGATGTCGACGGCAAGCGCCCCGGCTTCACCGACATGGTGGGCCGCGCCAAGTGGGACGCCTGGAACGAGCTCAAGGGCACCTCGCAGGACGAGGCGATGCAGCAGTACGTCGACCTGATCGAGTCGTTGAAGTAATCGGCCCCTCGCCCATCCTGGCCACGCTGCACGCAGGCCAGTCCGGTCGGTCCCCCGAGGGGACGGCGATGCTTGCCGGATTGACCGTCAAGCACATCGCCCGCAGGCCGGCTTGGGAGCGGCCCGGCGCTCGGCCTGCGCTGCAGGCCGCTGGGTCGTTGCCAGGCCGGTTGCCAGGCCGGTGCTAGGCCGGCTTCTTGCGGGACGCCGGCTTCTTGTTGGCCGCCAGCAGCGCGTCCAGCTCCTTCTCGACCTCGGCCTCGATGGTGTGCTTGAAAGCGCCGAGCAGGAAGCCCAGCTGGGCCACCAGCTCGAAATGGTCCGGCGCCACCGTCAGCTCGCCCTTCACGCCCGAGCGGGTGAATTCCACCGTGTCGCTGAACTCGCCCTCCACGACCGTGCAGGCCATGTCGAACTTCTGCTCGACCTGCTCGGCCCATTTCCAGGCGATGTCGCGGGCGCGTGCCAGGCCCAGGTCGTGCGTTCGGTGAATGCGGATCTCTGCCATCTGCGGCCCTCGTTGTCGGTGCAGCGCACTCTAACGCCGCGCCGGCCCGGCGCCGTTTGCCCGCATACTTCGGCCCCGACAAGCGGGCGCCACAGCCTGCTGCCGACCAGGGAGGACCCATGCGCCTTGACGACCCGGACCCGCCGAACCGCGACCCGCTCGCCGAAGGGCTGAGGCATTTCGGCGCCGCCGAGCCCGACCACGAACAGGCCGTCTACTGGTTCCAGCGGGCCGCCGACGCCGGCGATGCCGAGGGCCTGGCGATGCTGGCGCAATGCCAGCTCGACGGCCTGGGCCTGCCGCGCGACCGGGTGCAGGCCCGCGAGCGCCTGGAGCAGGCCGCGGGCCAGGGCAGCGTCAGCGCCGCCTTCCACCTCGGCCGCGCGCTGGTGGCCGGCTGGGGCGGCCCGGCCGACGCGGCACGCGGCCTGGCCCTCTACACCGCCGCCGCGGCGCAGGGCCATGCGGACGCCACCTTCAACCTCGCTGCCTGCCTGGACGCCGGCTGGGGCTGCCAGCCCGACCGGCTGGGCGCCAAGACCCTGTTCCTGCGCGCCCGCGCGCTGGGCAGCCCGCTGAAGGCGCCCGGGCTGCGCATCCGCCAGCGCGAGCTGGACGCGGTGCGCGAACTGGCGCGACGCATCGACCAGGGCAGCGACCTGGCCCGGCTCCTCGACGAGCGCCAGCGCGAGATCACGCTGGTGCAATCGCTGGTCCACCACACCGCCCGACGGCGCCGCCACGCCCGCGGCCAGCACCACCCGCTGCGGTGGACGGCCGGCGCCGCCGCGCTCGCCGCCGGCGTGCTGGCGGCGCTTGCCGGCCTGTTCGGCTGGCGCCCCGGCCCATCGCTGGCGCGCGACAGCGGCCCCACCTCCATCGCCTGACCATGACCCGACCCCTGCCCCTGCACACCCACCTCCGCGACGCCAGCCCGCTGGTCTACGGCTGCATGGCCCTCGGCGGCGACTGGGCCGGCGGCCCCGTCACCGAGGCCGACATCGCCCACGCGCACGCCGCGGTCGAGGCGGCGCTGGCCATCGGCATCACGCTGTTCGACCACGCCGACATCTACCGCCGCGGCAAGGCCGAGACCGTGTTCGGCGAGCTGCTGCGGCGCGACGCCGGGCTGCGCGGCCGCATCCGGCTGCAGAGCAAATGCGGCATCCGCTTCGGCGACGACATGGCGCCGGGCCGCTACGACCTGAGCGCCGAGTACATCGAGCACAGCGTCGACGGCATCCTGCAGCGCCTGGGCGTGGACGGCATCGACCTGCTGCTGCTGCACCGCCCGGACCCGCTGATGGAACCCGCCGAGGTGGCGCGCGCCTTCGGCCGCCTGAAGGCCGCCGGCAAGGTGAGGCACCTGGGCGTGTCCAACATGCATGCCGGGCAGATGCGCTGGCTGCAGGCGGCGCTGGACGAGCCGCTGGTGGTGAACCAGCTGGAGCTGAGCCTGGCCAGGCTGGACGCCATCGACGTGGGCACCACCTTCAACGACCCGCAGGCCGCGACGCGGCCGGGCGGCATCGGCTGGGCCGGCACGCTGGAGTACGCGCAGCAGCACGGCGTGCAGATCCAGGCCTGGGGCGCGCTGGCGCAGGGGCGGTTCAGCGACCCGGCCGCGTCAGCGGCGGCCAAGGTTGTGCAGGAGGTCGCCGAGACCCACCGCACGACGGCCAACGCCGTGCTGCTGGCCTGGCTGCTGCGCCATCCGGCGGGCATCCAGCCGGTCATCGGCAGCGGCAACCCGGAACGCATCCGCGCCTGCGGCGACGCGGTGAAGCTGCAGCTCAGCCGGGAGGAGTGGTACCGGCTCTACGTGGCAGCGCGCGGTCAGGCCCTGCCCTGATCGAGGAGCGGCTGCCGCGGATGCAGCCTGGCCATCGTCAGCACATCCTCGTAGACGCCATTGCGCAGCCCATAGGCCCTGAGCCGCCCTTCCGGCGCGAAGCCGTGCCGCTCGTAGAGCCGGATGGCGCGCTGGTTGTCGTGGTAGACCGTCAACTCGATGCGCAGCACCTGGGCCCAGTTGTCGGCGTAGTCCAGCAGCGCCGTCATCAGCGCCTGGCCCACGCCTTGGCCTTGGCTTGCCTTGGCGACCGTGATGCCCAGCGACATCGCGTGCCGCCGGCGTACCGAGGGGCCGACCGCGTGCAGGCCGGCCAGCCCCACCGGCTTGTCGCCCAGCACGGCGGCCAGCACCAGCTCGTTGGAGCCGGCAGTCGGCGGGTTCATGCCGGCGATGCGCTGCGCCCACATCTCTTCGCTGGCGAACGGCAGCTGCAGCGTGCCGCCGAACACGTCGGGGTCGCTGAACTGCTCGGCAATGGCCGCGGCATCAGCGGGCTTGACGCGGCGCAGGGTCAGGGTCATCGGGGTCATCGAGCGGGCCTCCCAGGCTGCGCAATGTAGCCCGGCGCTGGTCGCGCGGCAGCGGCTTCAGGCGCTCCACGGCCGCATGGAAACGGGCCCAGTCGCGCCCTTCGTGCTCGAACAGGCGCTCGAACGCCGGCACCAGATCGCCGTAGGCCGACAGGATGGCGAAGCTGGCGTTGTTGGCGCGCTGGAACCAGGCCTCCCAGCCCGGTGCCTCGCGCGGCGCGCGCTCGCGCAGCTCGGCCAGCACGGCGGCCTTGGCGGCGGCGCGGGCCTCGACCGGGCCGGCATAGACGGCCTGCAGCCGTTCGCGACCTTCGCGGGCCAGCGCCAGGAAGCGCGCGCGCCGGGCCCGGCCGACCTCGAAGGCGGCCAGCGCCTCGGGCCGATCTGCCAGCCACTGTCGCGCGCCGAGCAGCTCGACGGCGCTGGCATAGGCCTCGTTGAAGCCGGTGTCGTCGGCCACGTAGACGCGCTGGTGGGCCAGCTCGTGGAACAGCATCGCGGCCAGCTCGCCCTCCGTGTAGCGGATGAAGGTGTTGAGCAGCGGGTCGCCGCCCAGCGCCCGGCCCCAGCCCAGCGTGGAATAGGCGGGGATGGGCTGCACCTGCACCTCCCAGCCCTCGGCCTGCAGCGCGGCGGCATGGCGGCGCGCCTCGTCGAGGTCGAACCAGCCCTGGTAGCCTGCGCAGCCCAGCACGGGATAGCACCAGGTCTTGAGCACGAAGCCGTACGCCGGCGCGGCGATGAGGTTCCAGACCGCCGCGCCGCGCTGCAGGTCGGCGTAGCGGCGGTAGCTGTTGTTGTCGGGCAGGGCCAGCCGGGTGGACGCGAAGTCCCGCAGGCGCTGCGACAGGCGCAGGCGCTCGGCCAGGTCGGCGGGCGTGGCGGGGTCGGCCAGCCAGGCGTCCACCGGCCTGGCGGCGCGCACGATGCCGAGGTGGCCGCCCGCGGCCTGCGTCCAGTGCCCCAGCGCGCTGCAGCCGCTCAGCGCGGCGACGGCCAGCAGCAGCGCCAGGCGGCGGATCAAGCGGCCTCGGCCTCGACCTGGACGAGGCAGTCGTAGAAGGTCGGGGCCTCGCCCATGTCGGTCAGCCCCTGGTGGGTGACCTCGTTGACGTTGGTGCCGCGCGCGCCCAGCTTGCGCCACCACACGCCCAGGCCGTTGACCACGCCGGGCCGCGCGCGCGGGCTGACCTTGAGCCGGGCCACGTATCGGCCGCGGTCGTTGAAGGCGGCCACCAGCGTGCCGTCCACCAGGCCGCGGGCGGCAGCGTCGGCGGCGTGCATCTCGATCAGCGGCTCGCCTTCCATGTCGCGCAGGCTCTTGACGTTGACGAAGCTGCTGTTGAGGAAGTTGCGCGCCGGCGGCGAGATCATGGCCAGCGGGTAGCGGGCGGCCAGCCCGGGCGCGGTCAGTGCACTCTCGTAGTTGGGCACGAAGTCGGCACCCGCGGCCTGGGCGCGGCCATTGGGCGTGCGAAAGCCCCCTGCGGCGAACGGCGCCTCGGGCACCGGCAGCGGCTGCCAGCCCTGCTCGCGCAGCAGCGCGAGGTCGATGTCAGCCGTGAAAGACTGGGCCGCCAGCTGCTCGTCAGTGTCGGCAAAGCAGGGGTCGGTCAGGCCCAGCGCGGCGGCCAGCTCGCGGAAGATCTGCGTGTTGGGCTTGGCCTCGCCCAGCGGCGCTATTGCCGGCTGGTTCATCAGCACGTCGGTGTGGCCGTAGCTGGTGTGCACGTCCAGGTGCTCCAGCTGCGTGGTGGCCGGCAGCACGTAGTCGGCCAGGTCGGCCGTGTCGGTCATGAAATGCTCCAGCACCACGGTGAACAGGTCGTCGCGCTGGAAGCCCTTCACCACCTTGGGCGACTCCGGCGCCACGGCGACCGGGTTGCTGTTGTAGACCACGAGGGCCTCGATGGGCGGGTCGGCCTGCAGCAGCGCGTCGCCGATGGTGCTCATGTTGACCATGCGCGGCGTGCGGCCCGCCAGCAGGTCGGGCCGCTCCAGGTTCGGGTTCTTGAACGGCGCATTCCAGCCCGAGGCCGACAGCAGCGCGCCGCCGCTCTCGTGGCGCCAGGCGCCGGTCAGGCAGGGCAGCAGCGCGATCAGCCGCACCGCGTTGCCGCCGCCGCGCACGCGCTGCAGGCCGTAGTTCATGCGGATGGCCGCCGGCGTGGTGGTGCCGTAGTCGCGCGCCAGGCCGCGCACCTCGTCGGCACTAATGCCGCAGACCTCGGCCACGCGCTCGGGCGGCCAGTCCAGCGCCTTGCCGCGCAGCTCGGGCCAGCCGTCGACATGGCGTTCGATGTAGTCGTGGTCCAGCCAGTCGTTGCGGATCAGCTCGTGCATCAGGCCCAGCGCCAGCGCGCCGTCGGTGCCGGGCAGCACGGCGATGTGCTGGTGGCACTTGTCGGCCGTCTCGGTCTTGCGCGGGTCGATGCAGACCAGCTTGGCGCCGGCGCGCCTGGCCTGGTTGGCATAGGTCCAGAAATGCAGGTTGGACGTGATGGAGTTGCTGCCCCAGATGACGATGAGCCGGGCGCCCGCGAAGTGGCGCGTGTGCATGCCCAGCTTGTGGCCGTAGGTCATCGCCAGCGCGGCGCCGCCGGCGCTGGCACAGATGGTGCGGTCCAGCCGCGCGGCGCCCAGCGCGTTCCAGACCCGGCCGGCCATGGCCTCGCCCTGCAGCAGGCCCATGGTGCCGGCATAGCTGTAGGGCTGGATGCGCTGCGGGTCGCGCGCGGCGATGGCCTTCAGGCGGGCCGCGATGTCGGCCAGCGCCTCGGCCCAGCTGACCCGCACGAAGGCCGGCGGCTCGGTCTTGCGGCTGACGCGCTTGAGCGGGTGCAGCACGCGCTCGGCGTGGTAGGTGCGCTCGGCATAACGCGACACCTTGGTGCACAGCGCGCCATGGGTGTTGGCATGCTCGGCGCGGCCCTGCACCTTGATGACGCGCTCGTTCTCGACGGTGACCTGCAGCGCGCAGGTGTCCGGGCAGTCGTGGGGGCAGGCGCCGTAGACGGTACGGGTGGTCATGGCAGTGGCGGTTCGGGGCTGGAACCGCGATTGTCGCCAGTTGGCGAGGCCCCGTTCAGGCCGCGGGCAATGTCAGCCGCGCGATGCAGCCCTGCGGCGCGGCGGCCAGCAGCTCGGCGCTGCCGCCATGGCGCTCGGCGATCTCGCGCACGATGGCCAGGCCCAGGCCGCAGCCCTCGCCGCTGGTGCTGCCGCGCACGAAGCGCTCGAACGCGCGCCGGCGCAGCGCCGGCGCCAGGCCGGGGCCGTTGTCCTCCACGTCCAGCCAGACGTCGTCACCGGCGCGGCGCAGCCGCACGGTGACGGTGGCGCCGCGGCCTGCGTAGCGCAGCGCGTTGTCGATCAGGTTGACGAGGGCCTCGCGCAGCAGCAGCTCGACGCCCTGCACGCTCAGGCCCTCCTGGGCCACGTCCACGCCCAGGTCGCAGCCGGCGGCCAGCGCGCGGGGCACCCACTCGGCCGCCACCTCGCGCACCAGCCGGCCGCAGTCCACCGCGGCCCAGCCCTGCGCCGCCATCGCCTCGGGCTCGGCGCGCGCCAGCACCAGCAGCTGCGACACCAGCCGCGCGCTGCGCACCGCGCTATCGTGCACGCGCTGCAGGCGCTGGTGCAGTGCCGGCTGGGCGGCCGCGTCGACGGCGTCCAGCGCCAGCTCGGTCTGGCTCTTCAGGCCGGCCAGCGGCGTGCGCAGCTGGTGGGCGGCGTCGCTGATGAAGCGGCGCTGCGTGTCCAGGTTGTGCTGCACCTGGCCCAGCAGCTCGTTGACGGCGCCGGCCAGCGCCCGCACCTCGGGCGGCGCGCTGCGCAGCTGCACGGGGTTCAACGCGTCGGCGCGGCGGCCCTCCATCTGCTGTTGCAGCTCGGCCAGCGGCTTGAGCCCCTTGCGGATGCCGGCCCAGACCCCCATGCTCATCAGCGCGATCAGCAGCGACAGCGGCAGCGCCGTGTCCAGCAGCATGCGCCGCGCCAGCAGCTCGCGCGGTGCGCTGGAGCGGGCGATCTGCACGCGCATGGTGGAGTCCGGCGCGCCGGCCGCGCCCAGCACCAGGTCCAGCGACACCACGCGCATGGGCTCGGGCATGGCGGTGTCGAAGAACACCGGCTCGCCCAGCGCCGCGCGGCGCGGCGGCGGCGGCATGCGCCGGTCGCCCAGCAGCAGCTGGCCCGGCGGCGCGCTGACCATGTACATCACGCGGTCCTCGGGGTCGGCGGCCAGGATGTCCTGGGCCGAGGGCGGCAGGTCCACGAAGATGCCGGTGGCGGTGGGCTTGATCTGCCGCGCCAGCGCCCGCGCCGCCTGCAGCAGGCTGGCATCGGCCAGCTCGTCGGCATGGCGGCTGGCCAGCCGGTAGGCGCCGAAGGCCGCCACGCCCCACAGCACCAGCTGCGGCAGCAGCAGCCACAGCAGCAGCTGCCGGTGCAGGGAGCGGCCGGCGGGCGCCTGCATCACGCCGGCGCGGCGCTGGCTTCGAGCAGGTAGCCCAGGCCGCGCACGGTGCGCACCGCCAGGCCCGAGCCTTCGAGCTTCCTGCGCAGGCGGTGGATGTAGACCTCGATGGAGCCGCCGTCGTCTACGCCCCAGGCCTGCACGATCTGCGCCTTGCTGACGACGCGGTCGCGCTCGGTGACGAGCAGGTCCAGCAGCGTCCATTCGCGCGGGCTCAGCTCCAGCGCCTCGCCGCCGATGCTGGCGCGGCGCCCGGCGCGGTCCAGGCTGAGGCGGCGCCATTGCTGCGCCTGCAGCGCCGGGCGGCCGCGGCGCAGCAGCGCATGCAGGCGCGCCTCCAGCTCGGGGAAGTCGAAGGGCTTGGTCAGGTAGTCGTCCGCGCCCGCCTGCAGACCGGCCACGCGGTGCTCCAGCGCGTCCAGCGCCGTCAGCACCAGGATGGGCAGCGTGCGGCCGGCCTCACGCACCCGCTTGAGCACCGTCAGACCGTCCACCATGGGCAGGCCCAGGTCCAGGATGGCGATGTCGAAGTCCTGCTTCTTCAGCAGGTACTCCGCCACGGCGCCGTTCTCGGCCCACTCGACCTTGAACGACGCGTTCAGCAACTGCTGCTGCAGCGCATCGGCCAGCAGGGCGTCGTCTTCGGCGAGCAGCAGGTTCATGGGCGGCGACTGTAGCGGGCCGGCGGCTCATGGTTAATCCTGTATTAAGTTTATTAATGCACTGCAATGATGGCGGCGCCCAAGAACAACCCGGAGACCCCCTTGACCCGCGTTCACATCCAGGACCTCAGCATCCGCTTCGGCACCCACGACGTCATCAAGGGCCTCGACCTGGACATCCACAGCGGCGAGTTCCTGGTGCTGCTGGGCCCGTCGGGCTGCGGCAAGTCGACGCTGCTGCACACCATCGCCGGCCTCAACCCGGTCAGCGGCGGCAGCATCCACATCGGCGAGCAGGACATGACCCGGGCCGAGCCCAGCCAGCGCGGCGTGGGCATGGTGTTCCAGAGCTACGCGCTGTACCCCACGATGACGGTGAAGGAGAACCTGGCCTTCCCGCTGAAGATGGCCCGGACACCCAAGGCCGAGCTGGACAAGCGCGTGGCCGCCGCGGCCGACATGCTGCAGCTGGGCCCGCTGCTGGAGCGCCGCCCCGGCCAGCTGTCCGGCGGCCAGCGCCAGCGCGTGGCCATCGGCCGGGCGGTGGTGCGCGAGGCCAAGGTGCTGCTGCTGGACGAGCCACTGAGCAACCTCGACGCCAAGCTGCGCACCGACCTGCGCCGCGAGCTGAAGACGCTGCACCAGCGCCTGGGCAACACCATGATCTACGTGACGCACGATCAGGTCGAGGCGATGACGCTGGCCACGCGCATCGTCGTCATGCACCAGGGCGTCATCCAGCAGATCGGCACGCCGGCCGAGGTCTACGAAAAGCCCAAGAACCTGCGCGTGGCCGGCTTCGTGGGCTCGCCGGCCATCAACCGCATCGAGGGCCAGGTGGGCGAAGGCGGCCGGTTCATTTCGCCCGCGCTGACGCTGCCGCTGCCGGCCGCGCTGGCGGGCCGGCCGCAGGGCGAGGTGCTGACGCTGGCGGTGCGGCCGGAGAACGTGCACCTGGGCGCCGGGCAGCCGTTCGAGGCGCAGATCCAGCTCGTCGAGCCGCTGGGCAACCAGCATGTGGTGTGGATGGCCGCGGGCGGCGCCACGGTGTCGGCGGTGCTGCCCGGCCAGCCGGCCGTGGCGGACGGAACGCCCACGCGCTTCGGCTTCGATGCCGGCAAGACGCTGTGGTTCGACGCGGCGGGGGACCGCCTCGAGGTCTGACGGCTCAGTGGTCCCAGGCCACCCTGGCCGCGCCGCCCATCGCGGGCCGCGCGAACAAGTAGCCCTGCATCAGCGTGATGCCCAGGTCCAGCAGCGCGTTGCGCTCGGCCGCCGTCTCCACGCCCTCGGCGATCACCGCGACGCCCAGGTCGGCGCACAGCCGCACCAGGTGGTTGACGATGTGGCGGCGCGGCGCATCGGCGTCGATGCCGCGCACCAGGTCCATGTCCAGCTTGATCAGGTCGGGCTGGAAGTCGGCCAGCAGCTTCAGGCCCGCGTAGCCGGCGCCGAAGTCGTCGATAGCGGTCAGGAAGCCCACGCGCTTGTACTCGCGCAGGATGGACGCGAACCAGGGGCCGTCCTCGACGCGCTCGCCCTCCGTGACCTCGAAGATGATGCGCTCCAGCGGGAAACCGTGCGTGCGCGCCGCCTCCAGCGTGGTGCGGATGCAGATCTCGGGCCGGTAGATGGCATTGGGCAGGAAGTTGATCGACAGCCGCTCGGCGAGGCCGATCTCGGCGGCGCCCTTGATGGCCTTGACGCGGCAGCTTTGGTCGAAGCGGTAGCGGTTGGCCTCGTTGACCTGGGCCAGGACCTGGCCCGCGGGCTCGCCGGCCGGGCCGCGCACCAGCGCCTCGTGCGCGAACACCGCGCGGCGCGCGAGGTCGACGATGGGCTGGTAGGCGAAGTCGAACAGGAAGCCGAGGCGGTCGCCGCGGGCGCAGGCCGCGCAGTCTTCCGGCGTGCCTTCCAGAGGCACGAAACGCGAGGCGCTGGTCGGTGGCGGCATGGCGAAGACGAGGCTGGAGAGCGGACGCCCATTCTCGCCATGTTGTCGCCACCCGACGGCACCCCGGCGTCTTGCCGGCAGCGATGTCAGGGGAAACCGCATCGGCGCCCTGGCACCGTTATAGGGGTGACGGCCCGGCGGGCCGGCCCCTAGCATCGGCCAGCCGGTGCCCCGGCGTGGAGATCGCGATGCGCAGGCAGTGTCACCTTGCCCGGCCCGGCCGGCTTTCCCTGGCCTGGACCCTCGCCTGGGCCGCCGGGCTGCTGGCGCTGGCGGCGGGCCAGCCGGCCGCGGCCGCCGAACTGCAGGCCTATGCCGGCGCCGTGGGCGGCATCGCGTCCGGCACCAGCGGCCCGTTCGCCTGCGCGACCAGCGGGCCCACGATCGGCAACGGCTGGTTCGCCGGGGTCAGCCTGCCCACCGAAGGCTTCGCGGCCTGCAGCCTGGGCGGCGGCATCGACAACCGCACCGCCGCCGCCGGGCCGCTGACGGCCCAGCAGACCGTCGCCGCGCCGGTGGGCGGCGGCAGCTTCACGGGCCAGGCCAGCGCCCGCGCCGACTACGGCCGGCTGGGCGTGGCGGCCAGCGGCACCATGACCGGCGCATCCACCTCGTTCACCTACCGGCAGGCGGCCGGCTTCGCCCGGTTCCAGGACACGCTGACGCTGTCCAACCCCGGCGTCACGGCCGGCACCGCGGGTTCGGTGGACTTCGCCTTCCTGATCGACGGCGTGCTCGCCAGCCTGCCCAACGCGCCCTACAGCCAGCAGGGCGACATTGCACTGGGCATCCGCGTGGGCAGCGGCGTGGGCAACGCCGGCCGGGCGCCCTGGTACTCGTTCATGGGCACCGTGGTCAACGACGGCACGCCCTATCTGCGCGGCGGCGGCAGCGGCCTGCCCGGTGGCTTCGTGCTGTCGCCCGGCCGCTTCCAGGGCTCGGCCGAGGTGCTCAGCACCGCCAACTTCGGCTTCCGCTGGGGCGAGCCCTTCGAGGTCGAGGTGGCCTTGCTGACATCGGTCTCGCCCTGCTGCTTCGGCAGTTCGCTGGATGCCGCCTTCATGAGCAGCGCGCTGCTGACCGGCATCAGCGCCCGCGCCGGCGCGGCGGCGGTCAGCGACTTCACGGTGCTGTCCGCGTCGGGCACGGCCTATGGGCCCGGCGGGCTGCTGCCCGTGCCCGAGCCCGCCAGCCTCGCGCTGTGGGCCGGCGGCCTGCTGGCGCTCGCCGCCCGCTGGCGCCTGCGCCGCGCGGCTCAGTCTTCCTTGTAGATCCGCACCCAGTCCACCAGCATGCGCGCCGGCAGCGGCGTGGTGGCGTCCGGCGCGCCGGGCCAGTCGCCGCCGACAGCCAGGTTGAGGATGACGAAGAAGGGCTTCTCGAACACCCAGCGGCCGCCGGCCGGCAGGCTGCCGGGCGTGAGGCGGTAGAACTCGACGCCGTCGACGTACCAGACGATCTCGTTGGGCCGCTTGACGATGGCGTAGGTGTGGAAGTCGTCCGCCACCGGCGCGCCGAACTCGCGCGGCTTGCCCAGGCCCTGCGCGCCGGAGTAGCCGGGGCCGTGCAGCGTGCCGTAGGTGGTGCTGGGCGTCTTGCCGACGAACTCCATGATGTCGATCTCGCCCGACGCGGGCCAGCCGGCCTGGGCCAGGTCGGTGCCCAGCGCCCAGAAGGCCGGCCAGATGCCCTGGCCGGCGGGCAGCTTCATGCGCGCCTCGACCTTGCCGTAGGTGAAGGCCACCTTGCCGTTGGTGTGGATGCGGGCCGAGGTGTAGTCGCAGGGCTTGGCGCTCCAGCAGGGGCCGGGGTTAGCAGCCTTCTCGGCCGTGATGACCAGCAGGCCGGCGCCGTCGGTCTGCGCATTGCGCGGGTTGGCGGTGTAGTACTGGAACTCGTGGTTGCCCCAGCCGTTGCTCTCGGCGTTGCCGAGGTCGTAGGTCCAGTGCGCGGCGTTGGGCACCGTGCCGGCGGTGCCGTTGAACTCGTCGCTCCAGACCAGCGCCCATTTGCCGGAGGGCGCCGGCGTGGCCGCGGGCGCGGCGGTGGCGGCACCGCCCCCACCGCCACAGGCCGTCAGCACGGCGGTCAGCACAGGCAGCAGGCCGCGCCAGGGGCGGGGCAGCATCATCTTGGGCATGTCTCGGGTCTCCGGGGTCTGGGCGTCAGGCGCGCCATTGCTTGAGGAAGTCGCGGTACCAGTCGGCGCTGGCCTTGGGCGTGCGGGCCTGGGTGGCGTAGTCGACATGCACGATGCCGAAGCGCTTGAGGTAGCCGCTGGCCCACTCGAAGTTGTCCATCAGGCTCCAGACCATGTAGCCAGCCATGGGCACGCCCTGCGCCATCGCGCGGGCCACCGCGGCGATGTGCTCGCGCAGGTAGGCGGTGCGGTCATCGTCCTGCACGCGGCCGTTGACGACCACGTCGTCCTTGAAGGCGCCGCCGTTCTCGGTCACGTAGACCGGCGGCAGGCCGGTGTAGTCGCGGTGCAGCAGCACCAGCAGGTCGGTCAGGCCCTGGGGGTAGATCTCCCAGTCCATGTCGGACACGGGCAGGCCGCGGCCCTTGGCGTTCCAGTCCTCGCCGCTGGCCGAGACGACGGTGCGGGTGTAGTAGTTGACGCCCAGGTAGTCCATGGGCTGGGCGATCGCCGCCATGTCGCCGGCCTCGACGACCGGCGCGTCGGCACCCAGCTCGGCCAGCACGTCGTCGGGGTAGCTGCCCTTGAACAGCGGGTCGGTGTACCAGCGGCGGCCGCGCGAATCGGCCAGCTGCGCGGCCGCGATGTCCTCGGGCATGGCGGTGGCCGGCACGCAGGACGACAGGTTGAGCACGATGCCCAGCGGCTCGCGGGCACCGTCCGCCCGCAGCGCCTGCAGCGCCAGGCCGTGGCTGAGTAGCAGGTGGTGCGACACCTGCGCGGCGATCCTGCGGCTCTTGATGCCGGGCGCGAAGTTGCCCTGCTCGTGGCCCAGCGTGGCGACGACCCAGGGCTCGTTGTGGGTGGTCAGGCCGGCCAGCCGGTCGCCCAGCCGGGCCTGCACATGGCGGGCGTAGTCGACGAATCGGTGCACCGTGTCGCGGTCGTTCCAGCCGCCGCGGTCCTGCAGGCCCTGCGGCAGGTCCCAGTGGTTGAGCGTCGCGAAGGCGCGGATGCCGCGGCGCTGCAGGCCGTCCAGCAGGCGCTCGTAGAAGTCCAGGCCCCGGGGGTTGAACGCGTCATGGCCCAGCGGCTGCACGCGCGGCCAGGCGATGGAGAAGCGGTAACAGTTGACGCCCAGCGATGCGATCAGGTCCAGGTCCTCGTCGAGGCGGTGGAAATGGTCGCAGGCGATGTCGCCGTTGCTGGCGTCGGCGATGGCGCCGGGCTGGCGGCAGAAGCGGTCCCAGATGGACTCACCCTTGCCGTCGGCCTGGGCGGCGCCTTCGATCTGGAAGCTGCTGGTGGCCACGCCCCAGACGAAGTCGGGCGGGAATTGCTGGTGCAGGGGGCGGTTCGACGGGTCTGTCTCTTATACACATCTCCGAGCCCACGAGACGGC
>CAXDTK010000121.1:0-15071 GCA_963992225.1 uncultured Comamonadaceae bacterium
CGCCGACGAGGGCGCCGGCCGCCAGCAGCGGGCGGTGGGCCACGGCGAGGCTACTGCCGGCATCCAGGTCCACGCGCGTGAAGCGGCCGCGGAACCACAGCCAGAAGATCGCCAGGCTGGTCAGGTGCATGGCGCCGGCGTAGACGAAAGCCCATTGCTGGGTGCCCGTCCACTGCACGGTCAGCGCGGTCAGCAGCGCGATGAACATGCCGCCGATGCCGCCGGCCGTGGCGCCCAGGCCGATGACGGCGCCGGACACCTGGGTGGGGAAGAGGTCGGTGGCGGAGGTCAGCAGGTTGGCCGACCAGGCCTGGTGGCAGGCCGTGGCCAGCGTGATCAGCGCCACGCAGACGGCGAAGCTCTCGGTCCCGTAGGCCGCGATGCTGGCCGGCATGCATGCCGCGAACAGGCCCATGGTCGCCAGCCGCGCCCGGCCCACGGGCCAGCCGCGCTTCGTCAGGTGCCCCGACAGCCAGCCGCCCAGGATGGAGCCCACGCTGGAGCCGAGGTAGATCAGCGCCACCAGGCCGGCGCTCTTCAGCGGGTTCTGGCCGCGCTCGCGCTCCAGGTAGGACGGCAGCCAGAACAGGAAGAACCACCACACCGGGTCGGTCAGCAGTTTGCCCAGCAGGAAGGGCCAGATCTCGCGGTAGCGCAGCAGCGCCGTCCAGGGCAGCCGCAGCGCCTGCACCTCGGGCGGCTGGCCGGCCTGGATGTACGCCAGTTCGGCCGCGCCCAGCTGCGGGTGGCGCGCCGGCGCATGGAAGCCGTGCTCCCAGAACAGCAGCCACACCAGGCCCGCCGCGCCGATGGCCACGAAGGCCCATGGCCAGCCGAAGCTCAGCGCCAGCCACACCGTCAGCGGCGACGCGATGATGCCTAAAGCGGTGCCGGCGTTGAACAGGCCGGTGGCCAGCGCCCGCTCCTGCTGCGGGAACCACATCGCCACCGCCTTGATGGCGGCCGGGAAATGCGCCGCCTCGGCCATGCCGAGCAGGAAGCGCACCACCACCAGGCCCAGCACCGTGGCCACCAGGCCGTGCGCGGCCGAGGCCAGCGACCACAGCACCAGCGCGACGGCCAGGCTGCGCTTGACGCCGAAGCGGTCGATGGCCGTGCCGATCAGCGGCGGAAAGGCCGCGTAGGCGGCCGTGAAGGCGAAGGTGATCCAGCCGTAGTCGGCATCGGTCAGCGCCAGGCCGCCGGCCTCCAGCGGCTGCTGCAGACGGGTCTTGAGCACCGACAGCGCATTGCGGTCGAGGTAGTTGATGGTGGTCGCGGCGAACAGCAGCGCGCAGATCCACCAGCGCTGGCGGCCCGGCGCCGCGGCGGTCCGGGGCCCGCTCACGCCACCCGTCCGGCCGCTTTGGTAGCGCTAGCGAAAATGGCCCGGGTAAACCCCTGTCGCGGCAGTGGCGGCGCGGTGGTTCCGAGCGCTTTGATGTCCAAGACCTTGTCTCCGTGGAAGGGCACGTGGCGGTGCCGCCTGGGGGCTGTTGTCGGACGCAAATGTAGCGCTACCATTTGCGTTCGCGCAAGCCGGGATTTCGCGCAACCCGACCGGCCACCGGAGGAGACCGAATGAAGACCATGAGCAGGGGCCTGTGGGCCCTGGTGCTGGCCTGGCTGCCCATGCTGGCGCTGGCGGAGGACGGCCACGACCTGTGGCTGCGCTACCGGCCGCTGCAGGGCTCGGCGTTGGCGCAGCTGCAGGCCGGCGCGCGCGCCGTGGTGCCGCTGGCGGGTGGGGCGGGCGCGCCGGCGTCGGCCACGTTGAACGCGGCGGTGGCGGAGCTGCAGCGCGGCATTGCCGGCATGGCCGGGCGCACGCCGCCGCAGCGGCCGCGGCCGGTCGCGGGCGCGCTGTTGCTGGCCACGCCGGCCACGGCGCCCGCCGGCGTGGACCTGCCCTGGGCCGAGCTGGGCCGTGAGGGCTATGCGCTGCGCCGCACCACCTGGCGCGGGCTGCCGGTCACGCTGATCGCCGCCAACACCGACCTCGGGCTGCTGTACGGCAGCTTCGCCTGGCTGCGGGCGGCACAGACGGGGGCGGACCTGGCGCGGCTGGACCAGCGCGCCGCGCCCCAGGTGGGCCTGCGCCTGCTCAACCACTGGGACAACCTGGAGCGCACGGTGGAGCGCGGCTACGCCGGCGCGTCGATCTGGGACTGGTGGAAGCTGCCGGACCTGCTGGACGCGCGCTACGTCGACTACGCCCGCGCCAACGCGTCGCTGGGCATCAACGGCACGGTGCTGAACAACGTCAACGCCAAGGCCGAGTCGCTGACCGCGCCCTTCCTGGCCAAGGCCGCGGCGCTGGCGGAGCAGTTCCGGCCCTATGGCCTGAAGGTCTGGCTGTCGGCGCGCTTCTCCGCGCCGGTGGAGCTGGGCGGGCTGAAGACGGCCGATCCGCTGGACCCGGCCGTGCGCGCCTGGTGGCAGGCCAAGGCGGCCGAGGTCTACCGCCTGATCCCCGACTTCGGCGGCTTTCTCGTCAAGGCCAACTCCGAAGGCCAGCCGGGCCCGCAGGACTACGGCCGCAGCCATGCCGACGGCGCCAACATGCTGGCCGAGGCGCTGGCCCCGCACGGCGGCGTGGTGATGTGGCGGGCCTTCGTCTACGCGCCCGAGGCCAGGGACCGCGCGGCCCAGGCCCATGCCGAGTTCCAGCCGCTGGACGGCCGCTTCGCGCCCAACGTCATCGTGCAGGTGAAGAACGGCGCCATCGACTTCCAGCCGCGCGAGCCCTTCCACCCGCTGTTCGGCGCCATGCCCCGCACGCCGCTGGCGCTGGAGCTGCAGCTCACCAAGGAGTACCTGGGCTTTGCCACCCACCTGGTCTACCTGGGCCCGCTGTTCGAGGAGGTGCTGCAGGCCGATACGGGGCATGGCGGCGGGCGCAGCGGCACCGTGGCCCGCGTGGTGGACGGCCGGCTGCACGGCCATGCGCTGACCGCCATCGCCGGCGTGGCCAACATCGGCACCGACCGCAACTGGAGCGGCTCGCACTTCGACCAGGCCAACTGGTATGCCTTCGGCCGCATGGCCTGGTCGCCCGACCTGCCGGCCCGCGCCGTGGCGGCCGAATGGGTGGCGCAGACCTTCACCCGCCGCCCCGCCGCGCGCGACGCCATCGTCGCGATGATGCTGGCCTCGCGCGAGGCGGTGGTGGACTACATGACGCCGCTGGGCCTGCACCACCTGATGGGCACCGGCCACCACCACGGCCCCGCGCCCTGGGTGGACGACCTGGAGCGCGCCGACTGGAACCCGGTCTACTTCCACCGCGCCGGGCGCGACGGCATCGGCTTCGACCGTTCGCCATCCGGCAGCGCTGCCGTCGCGCAATACGCGCCCTCGGTGGCGCGGCGCTGGGGCGACCCGCAGACCACGCCGCCCGAGCTGCTGCTGTGGTTCCACCACCTGCCCTGGGATCACCGCATGCCGTCCGGCCGCAGCCTGTGGGCCGAGCTGGTGGCGCGCTACGACCGCGGCGTGGCCACGGTGGACGAGCTGGGCCGGCGCTGGGCCGCGCTGGCGCCCGACATCGACGCCGAGCGGCATGCCGACGTGGCCGCCCACCTGGCGGTGCAGGCGCGCGAGGCCCGCTGGTGGCGTGACGCCTGCCTGGCCTACTTCCAGTCCGTGTCGGGCCTGCCGCTGCCGGCCGGCGTGCGCCCGCCGGAGCACCCGCTGTCGCACTACAAGGCCTTGCGCTTTCCGTTCGCGCCGGGGCGCGGCGGGTGAAGGCCCGAGGTGGCGCCACCATCGGGGTGGTAGAGAATCACGCGCTGGGTTGCGCCATGGGCGCGCGGCTGCCAAGAACCATGAACTCTCGAGGTGCAGATTGAAGCCAAACGTGCGCCAGGGGCGTAGCACCAAGGTCGCCACCATCGCGGACGTGGCCAGCCTGGCCGGGGTGTCGCCGATGACGGTGTCGCGTGTCGTCAACGGCGAGCAGAACGTGCGGCCCGGCACGCGCGAGAAGGTGCAGGCGGCCATCGCCCAGCTCAACTACCTGCCCAACCAGGCCGCGCGCCGGCTGGCCGGGTCGGAGCCCATCCGCATCGGCATGCTCTACATCGACCCGACGGCCGGCTACCTCAACGAGTTCCTGATCGGCCTGCTGAACAAGAGCAGCCTCAGCCATGTGCAGCTGATCGTGCAGCGCTGCGAGGCCGCGCGGGACGGCGAGGCGCAGCCGGTGGCCGAGATGATCGCCAACGGCATCGACGGCCTGATCCTGCCGCCGCCGTTCTGCGATTCGCAGCCGCTGATGCAGCTGATCGCCGAGACCGACACGCCCGCGGTGGTGGTGTCCAGCGGCAAGCCGCCCGAGCAGGTCTGCGCGGTGGGCATCGACGACTACCAGGCCGCATACGAGATGACGCGGCACCTGCTCGCCCTGGGCCACCACCGGCTGGGCTTCATCATCGGCGACCCCTACCAGAGCAGCAGCGCGCGCCGTCTGGCGGGCTTCCACGCCGCGATGACCGATGCCGGGCTCAACATCGCCGAGGAGGAGGTGGTGGCGCAGGGCATGTTCACCTACCGCTCGGGGCTGGATGCGGCCGAGTTCCTGCTGTCGCAGGAGCAGCGGCCCACGGCCATCTTCGCCAGCAACGACGACATGGCCGCGGCCACCGTCGCCATCGCCCACCGCATGGGGCTGGACGTGCCCAGCGACCTGACCGTGGTGGGCTTCGACGACGCGCCGCTGGCCACCACCATCTGGCCCGAGCTGACCACCGTGCGCCAGCCCATCATGGAGATGGCCGGCGCGGCGGTGGACCTGCTGGTGCGCCACATCCGCGCGCGCCGCTCCGGCGAGCCGCTGCCCTGCGAGCACCTGCTGAAGGACTTCGAGCTGATCCGCCGGCAGTCCGATGCGGCGCCCCGATCGAGGCCCAAGCCCCTCGCCCAGGCGCGCCGCTGAACGCGGGCGTCCGTTGGGCGCGGTGTACCTGCCGAAGCCACCGAGGTGACACCTGCCGGCCTGGGGCGGCCCGGCGCCCGGCCCGAACACCGAGATCAACTGGATGACGACATGGAACCACTGACCGGTCTGCGCTTCAAGCGCCTGCTGCTGACCGGCGCCGCCGGCGCCCTGGGCCGCATGCTGAGGCCGCGCATGAAGCGCTACTGCGAGACGCTGCGCCTGTCCGACCGCGCTGCGATGGACTCGGTGGGCGAGGGCGAGGAGGTGGTCGTCGCGCCGCTGGAGGACGAGGCCGCGATGTATGCGCTGCTGGACGGCGTGGACGCGGTGCTGCACTTCGGCGGCGTGTCCATCGAGCAGCCCTTCAGCACCGTGCTGCCCGCCAACATCGTGGGGGCCTACAACCTCTACGAAGCCGCGCGCCGGCGCGGCACCAGGCGCATCGTCTTCGCCAGCTCCAACCACGTGACCGGCTTCTACAGCCAGGGCGAGACCCTCACGCCCCAGGCCACGCCGCGCCCGGACGGCTACTACGGCCTGTCCAAGGCGTTCGGCGAGAACCTGGCGCAGTTCTATTTCGACCGCCACGGCCTGGAGACGGTGAGCCTGCGCATCGGCTCCTGCTGGCCGGTGCCCACCGACCGCCGCATGCTGTCCAGCTGGCTCAGCCACGACGACCTGGAGCGCCTCATCGTGGCCGCGCTGACCGCGCCGGTGGTGGGCCACAGCATCGTCTACGGCATGAGCGACAACCGCTCGGCCTGGTGGGACAACACGCCGTCGCGCCACATCGGCTACCGGCCGCAGGACAGCTCCGAGCCCTGGCGCGCGGAGGTGGAGGCGCGCCAGCCGGCCGTCGACCCGACCCGGCCCGAGGCGCGCTGCCAGGGCGGCGGCTTCGTCGTGCTGGGGCCGTTCGCTTTTGCCGGCCAGCCCGGGCAGCCCGAAGGGGAGGGCGCATGAGCGGCGTCGAGCGCGGCCCGCGCATCCCGTTCCAGCCGGCGTCGCGCCTGCCCGACGCGGCCTTCGAGATCCTGGCGCCCGAGGGCCGCGAGCTGCGGCTGTTCTCGGCCTGCGTCGAGCAGCTGGCCACCGGCCTGCAATGGGCCGAGGGCCCGGTGTGGTTCGGCGACGGCCGCTACCTGCTGCTGTCCGACATCCCCAACGACCGCCTCCTGCGCTGGGACGACTGCAGCGGCGCGGTCAGCGAGTTCCGCCGCCCCAGCGGCCATGCCAACGGCCTGGCGCGTGATGCCCAAGGCCGGCTGCTGGCCTGCGAGCACCTGGGCCGGCGCATCACGCGCACCGAGCACGACGGCCGCATCACCGTGCTGGCCGATGCCTACGACGGCCGGCCGCTGAACTCGCCCAACGACATCACCTGCGGCCCCGACGGCAGCCTCTGGTTCACCGACCCCGACTTCGGCATCTCGGGCGACTGGGAGGGCGCGCCCGCGGCGGCCGAGCAGCCGCATGGCGTCTACCGCATCGATGCGCAAACCGGTGCGCTGCAGCGCGTGCTGGACGACCTGGCCGGCCCCAACGGCCTGGCCTTCACGCCCGACGGCAGCCGCCTGCTGGTGGTGGAAAGCCGCGCCCGGCCGCACCGCCTGATCTGGAGCTACGCCGTGAACGGCGCGCGTTTAAGCGACAAGCGCCTGCTGATCGACGCCGCGGGCCCCGGCGCGCTGGACGGCATCGCCGTGGACACCGCCGGCCGTGTGTGGTGCGGCTTCGGCAGCAACGGCCATCCCGGGGCCGACGCCGCCGCGCTGGACGGCGTGCGCGTGTACTCGCCCCAGGGCCAGCCGCTGGCCCACATCCACCTGCCCGAGCGCTGCGCCAACCTCTGCTTTGGCGGCGCCAAGGGCAACCGGCTGTTCATGGCCAGCAGCCATTCGCTCTACGCGCTGTACGTGAATGCCCGCGGGGCGGTGCGTTGAGCGCCGAGGCGGCCGTCGCGTCGCGCCCCTATGGCCTGCTGCCGGATGGCCGCCCGGTGCGCGAGTACCGGCTGGACAACGGCCGCGGCCTGGTGCTGACGGCGCTGGACTGGGGCGGCATCGTCACCGGCCTGTGGGTGCCGGACGCGGCCGGCCGCAGCGACAACGTGGTGCTGAGCCTGCCCGACCTGCCGGCCTATCTGGCCGGCGCCGGCGCGCACCTGGGCGTCATCGCCGGGCGCTATGCCAACCGCATTGCCGGCGCGCGCTTCGTGCTGGACGGGCAGACGCACGCGCTGGTCGCCAACGACGGCCCGAACTGCCTGCATGGCGGCCCGCAGGGCTTCGGCGCGGCGCTGTGGCGTGCCACGCCGCAGCCGCGGGCGGCGGACGGCAGCGTCAGCCTGCTGCTGGAGCGGGCCAGCCCCGACGGCGAGATGGGCTTCCCGGGCAAGCTCCACGTGGCGGTGCGCTACATGCTGGGCGTCGACCAGAGCTGGCGCATCGCCTACGAGGCCGTGTGCGACCGGCCCACCGTCGTCAACCTGACCTCGCATGCCTACTTCAACCTGGGCGGCGCGGCCGCCGGCCCGGCGCTGGGCCACCGGCTGACGCTGCAGGCCAGCCGCTACACCGAGCCCGACGCCACCGGCATCCCGCTGGGGCACCGGCCGGTCGAGGGCACACCGTTCGACTTCCGCCGCGAGCGCGTCATCGGCCAGGACGTCGGCTACGACCACAACTGGCTGCTGGACCACCCGCTGGACGGCCGCCTGCATCCGGCCGCCCGCCTGTTCGACCCGGCCAGCGGCCGCTGCATGGACGTGCTGACCACCGAGCCGGCGCTGCAGTTCTACGCCGGCACCTGGCTGGACGGCTCACTGCGCGGGCCGGACGGCACGCCCTTCACGCGCGGCGCGGGCTTGTGCCTGGAGACGCAGCACAGCCCGGACTCACCCAACCGCCCAGTGGGGGCGGACTGGCCCAGCACGGTGTTGCGGCCGGGGGAGGTGTACCGGTCGAGCACGGTGCATCGGTTGGGCGTGCTGGTGGCGTGATGGCGGGGCGCCGCTGGGGCGGGCTGGGCCACGCTGCGCGATGCTTCTGACGGGCACGACACGATCGCCGTCCGGGCGGGCGACCGCTCGCCTCACCAGCCCGGTGACCGTCAGAGCGGCGGGAAGCGGTACACACCTTCCTCGGGCAACTTGACCATGCAGGCATGGAACAGCGGGTGGACGAGCCATCCGCTCAGCCAGCACCGTACCGACGGCAAGCCCAGCGTTGCAAACCATGCCGGGTCCACCGCGGCGAACTGGCGGACGAAGGGCATCACGGCCAGGTCGGTTGCGCATGGCGTGTCGCCGCCCAGGTAGGGCGCACTGTGCAACCGGGCCTCCAGCGGTCGCAGCAACACCGCCAGCGCCGCATCGCGGTGCGCCTCCGGCGTGAGGGCCTCACCCGTATGGCGCTGCGGGTACTTCCAGCGGTCCAGATGGTGCTTGAAGTCGCCATCGTTTCGCTGCACCAGATCAAGGTTCGCAGGTGACTGCGCCCGCGGCCACCAGCCCTGCGCATCAGGCGTAGCCAGCGCCCAGCGCATGATGTCCCAGCTCTCCTCGATCACGCTGCCATCGGGCAACTGCAGCACCGGCACCGTCGCCTTGGGAGACAGGGCCAGCAAGCTTGCCGGCTTGGCGCGCAAGCTGACCTCCACCGCCTCGAAGACCCGCCCCGCTTGCAGCAGCGCCATGCGTGCGCGCATCGCATAGGGGCAGCGCCGAAAGGTGTAGAGCCGCGGCAACTGTGGCGCTGCGGGGGAGCGAGGCGCGTGCACGATCAAGCCACCGGCGTGAACTTCAACGAGCCCACAGCACCTCGAACTGCTGTCGGGTGGAGCTGACCTGCATGGACACGTCATCACCCTCGCACTTGCCCAGCATGGCCCGACCCAGCGGGGCTTCGCTGCTGATGACCTGGACGACCTGATCGCCGCTCGCCAACACCATGCTGCCGCCAGCCGGGCCGAGGAAGAGCAGTTGCTGCCGGTCGTGCGCATCGACGAGGCAGACCAGCGCGCCCAGCTGTATCCCTTTGCTGGCGTCATAGGCGCCTGGGCGGAACTGGCGCCAACTGGACATCACCTGGCGGATGGCTTCGGCGCGACGCGCCTGGCCGGTGGCCAGGTAGGCAGCTTCCAGGCCCAAGGTGTCGTATTTGTTCTCGGCGATGTTCTCTTCATGCGTCGCCGTTTCATGCGCCACCCGCGCTGCCTGTTCGGCCTGCAGCAGGTCTTCCGCGAGACGTTCCAGCACCTGCTGTTGCAGCAAGAATTTATCCATGATGAAAGGTAGGCCGCTCGCACGAGCTGGGGCGCCTTGATTGTGAAGGCCTGGATTGGCTCATGCTTCAACCCCAACCTGAGCCCACCGTCACTCGAAAGCGGCGGACGCCGTGTGCGGTCAGGCGCCGCAATGCGCAGGTTGTGTTTGTGCCTCGGGTCATCGGCAGCTTCAGGCTGAACTGAGACGTTCGCCGCCAGAGGCCTGAAAGGCGGCGACGGCGGACACCGGTCATCCAACGTCGGCAGCCTCGACCGACCGCTTCCCCGCCAGTTCCGGTCGCCCGATCAAGGCCGGTCGTCCAGGGCGGCCCGAACGACCGCTCCCGCAAACTGTGGCCGGCTCAAGGCGACCCGTTGCAGCCGCAGGCCCAAGCGTCGCGGGCGTCCACAACTGCCAAGGAGGGGCGTCATACTTGCTGTGAGCGGGTTGAATTTCGTATCCGTCTGGCTGCTATTTGCCGCCGGGTATTGCACTGCTTCGACGCCAGTCCGGTGAAATAAGGGGGTTGGTGGAGCGTGAGCGCCAGCACGTCCTCATGCATGCTTGAGGGACCGGCTCACCCCTCGGGCCAAGGTCGCACACGGCAACGCGGCGGCTCTCTATTGATGACGTACCTACCGTGGTCAGCCAACTCTTCTTGTTCTTCTTTGCCATGCTCGGCGCCTTCAATGGCCTTGGTTTGGCGCTCTATCTCTGGTTCAGAGCCGCAGCCACGCCCACCCAGCGCTGGCTGGCTTTGCTGGTGCTCATGGTCAGCGTGAGAACCGGAAAATCCGCGGTCTTCTACTTCTGGCCGGACACGCCCCGCACCTTTCTTCACCTCGGCTTGGTGGCGTGCTTCTTGATCGGGCCCTGTTTATTTTTCCTGATTCGCACCCATCAGAGCGGTTTGGCCCGACTGGCACGCATCGACCGCTGGCATCTTGCGGTGCTTGTGCTGTTGGTCGCAGGGGTGAGTTTCAAGTTCCCCTATGGCAGCCACACCCCATTGTGGCGATCCCTGATTATTCCCTGCATCATGTATTCATGGCTCGCCTATCTCGGCTTGGCCAGCTTGCTGCTTTATTTGGATCGCGCGCGCCTCTCGGAATCAAGCGCAAAGCCGCTATTGCTCGCGTCCACCGCCGGTGTCTGGGTGATTTGGCTGGCCTACTTCACCTCCGGCTACACCTCATACGTTGTCGGCGCCCTGTGTTTCTCCTTTGTGCTTGGCCTGAGTTTGGTGATCTATTTGCGAATGCGCTCGGGCCAAGCGCCCATCGAGCCCTATCAGGGGCGAAAAATCCCGCAGACCGACGCCGCCGCGCAACTGCAAACGCTGGCCGATCTGATGGCGCGCGAACGATTGCATCTGGACCCTGCCTTGACTTTGCCCCGTCTCGCTCGGCGCCTGGGCATGCCGCAAGTTCGGCTGTCGCAATTGCTGAACGACAACAACCAGACCTCGCTGAAGCAGTATCTGACGCAGTTGCGTGTCGGTGAGGCCAAGACGCTCTTGCGCCAAGAACCCGGCAAGTCCCTGGAGGCCGTGGCAGAAGCGGCCGGCTTCCAGTCGATGTCGACCTTCTACGCGGCCTTTAAAAAGCTGGAAGGCATCACGCCGGCTGCCTTCCGGCAACGCGCAGCGACTCCGGGAATCGACTCCAGGAATCCTGAAAGTGATTCCAAGTCTTTGATTTAAAAGACATCGAGTACGGTGCAGGTCATCTCGTCTCCGAGCTTGACCGCCACCGATGCCTCGCTTCTGGCCCTGCCACGCCCTGCCGTTCGTGAGATCGGCCAAGGCCCCCAACGCCCACCTGATGAATGAGGAGCGCGCCCCGGTCGCTGCTCATCGCCATCTGGCCGTCGGCGTGGGCGAAAGGTTTGTTGCATTGACGGTGCTTTGCCGGCGCGCGGCCCCCCGGAGTCCTGATGCCACTCAACCTTCAATATCCCCAGGACTCTGAAACGATATGAGAACTCTCTCCAAAATCATCCTCGGCATCTTCTTGGCCCATTCCACGGCCACCTGGGCGCAAAGCGGCAGCGACCGCGAGGCCGTGACCCTGGTGATGCAGACCTTCATTCGCTCCTTTGAAAAGAGCGACCTTGAGGTGGTGCGTGGTATCACCAGAGCTGATGGCTCAGTGGTCGGTTATTCCACCAGACAAAATCAGGTCGTCTCGCAGAGTATTGAATCTTGGACCAAGGGATTCACAGGCAAGCCTGCCGATGACGAGGTGCAACGCAAGCGCAGCTTTGAGATTCTGGATGTGTCGGCGACAGGCGCAGTCAGCAAAATGCTTTTTGACTACCCCGGCTGGAACGGCGTCGACTACATCGCGCTGTCGAAAATAGACGGCAAATGGATGATTATCAGCAAATCGCATAGCTGGAAAGCCAAGCCAGCGGCAGCGCAATAACCGGCGCAAGTGTGTCATCGTCATCCGCTGGTTCCGATTCTCGGTATCGGCTGACGCGAACACAGCTCTCCAATTTCACACCCACCGAGTTCTTAAAAAACATGAAAACCCTAGTCAAACTCGCCCTGTGCGGGCTGCTCACTATCTCGTCAACAGCCACATTGGCACAAAGCGTCGAGCATGACGGCGTGAAAGCGACCCTGCAGGACTTCCTGCGCGCCTACGTCACGGGTTACGGTCGCTTCATCCGCGAATCGTTTCGCAAAGACGGCCAGATGATTGGCCACTCAAGACGAGACGACAGGGTGCTCGTGGTCAGTGGCGACGAGTTTGCCGGCCGGTTCGACGGCTCGCCTGCCGCCGACGAGGCGCAACGCAAACGCAGCTTTCAAATTCTGGACATCACGGGGAACGCTGCCTTGGTCAAGTTGACGCTGGACTATCCGAACTGGGACGGCATCGACTACCTCGCGCTGGCCAAGATTGATGGCAAGTGGCTCATCATCAGCAAGTCCTACAGCGGACAAGGCAAGCCTGCGCCGGCCGCGGCAAACACTGGGTCGCGCTGATGCAAGCGCTGATGGTGAATGGCCGGGTGCGCGCTTTCGAAGCCGAGCCCGACACCCCCTTGCTGTGGGTGCTGCGGGAGCAGCTGGGGCTGACCGGCACCAAGTACGGCTGCGGTGTTGCGCAGTGCGGAGGCTGCACGGTTCACGTGGACGGCGTGCCCACGCGCAGTTGCGTGCGGCCGGTGTCCACCCTGAGTGCGGGCGAAAACATCGTCACCATCGAGGGACTGTCGGCAGACAGCTCGCACCCGATCCAGAAGGCCTGGGCGGCGCTGGATGTGCCGCAGTGCGGCTTCTGCCAGAGCGGCATGATCATGGCTGCGGCGGCGCTGATCCAGGCCAAACCCAAGCCCACCGATGTCGACATCGATGCGGCGATGGGCAACATCTGTCGCTGCGGCACCTACAACCGGGTGCGCGCCGCGATCAAGCAAGCAGCAGGGGTGTCACCGTGATGGCGGGCGTTTCGCGGCGCGGCTTTCTGGCCAGCGGCGCTGCCACGGCGGGCAGCCTGGTGATCGGCCTGCACATCCCTTCGGCCGGGGCCCAGGCGGCGCAGGCTGACGAGATCAATGCCTGGGTGGTCATCAAACCCGATGACGCCGTGGTCGTGCGAATTGCGCGCTCGGAGATGGGCCAGGGCACATTGACGGGCCTGGCCCAACTGCTCGCCGAGGAGCTGGAGTGCGACTGGGCCCGGGTCAGCACCGAGTACCCGACCCCGGGCCAGAACCTGGCTCGCCAGCGGGTGTGGGGCAGCATGTCGACCACCGGCAGCCGTGGCTTGCGCGAGTCGCAGCTCAGCATGCGCGAGGGGGGCGCCAAGGCTCGGATGATGCTGGTGCAGGCGGCGGCCCAGCGCTTTGGCGTGCCGGCCGACGAGTGCGTGGCGCTCAACAGCCGTGTCAGCCACGCGGCCAGCGGCCGCAGCGCGAGCTTCGGTCAACTGGCCGCAGCAGCGGCGCAGTTGCCGCTGCCGACGGCGGTGGTCTTGAAAGATCCGAGAACCTGGCGCCTGGCCGGCAAGCCCGCACGGCGTTTGGACACACCTGCCAAGCTCAACGGCGCGCAGGTCTTCAGCATGGACCTGCGACTGCCCGGCATGCTCAATGCCGCCATCAAGAGCAGCCCTGTGATCGGCGGCAAGCTGAAAAGTTTCGACGCGACCGCCGTGCTGAAGCGCCCCGGCGTCAAAGCGGTGCTGCGGATCAGTGACGGCGCGGTTGCCGTGGTCGCTGACACCTGGTGGCGAGCAAAGACGGCGCTCGACGCGCTGCCCCTGGTTTGGGACGAGGGCGAACACGCCCAGCTCAGCAGTGCGGGCATCGCCGCCATGCTGAAGGAGGGCCTCGACGCGCCAGACGCGGCAGTGGGCACCAGCCGGGGCGACGCCAAGGGCGCCCTGTCATCGGCTGGGCGCGTGGTCGAGGCGGTCTACAGCTACCCCTTCCAGCACCACGCCACGATGGAGACCATGAACGCCACGGCGCGCTGGACGCCCGAGCGCTGTGAGGTCTGGACCGGCACGCAAAACGGCGAGTCAACGCTGAATGCGGCAGCGGAGGCGGCCGGCTTGCCCCCGGCGCAGTGCGAGGTCTACAAGCTGCATCTGGGCGGTGGCTTTGGCCGGCGCGGGGCCGTGCAGGACTGGGTGCGCCAGGCGGTGACCATCGCCAAGGCCTTGCCCGGCACGCCGGTGAAGCTGATCTGGTCGCGCGAGGAGGACATGCGGCAAGGCTGTTTGCACCCCATCACGCAGTGCAAGCTGCGCGGCGCGCTGGACGACGCGGGCCACTTGAGCGCACTGCACCTGCGCATCTCGGGCCAGTCCATCCTCGCCGGCCTGTTTCCAGCCGACGTGAAGGATGGCACAGACCCGCGCATGTTCCAGGGTCTGCACGCCGACAGTGTCGACGGGCATCTGGGCTACCGGATTCCGAACCTGCTGATCGACGCGGCGATGCGCAACACGCCGGTGCGGCCTGGCTTCTGGCGCGGTGTCAACCTGAACCAGAACGCGATCTATGTCGAGTGCTTCATCGACGAGCTGGCCCATGCGGCCGGCAAAGACCCGCTGGTGTTCCGCCGCGCCTTGATGGCCGAGCACCCCAAGCACCTCGCCGTGCTCAATGCCGTCGCCGCGCGCGCCGGATGGGGCCAGCCGCTGCCCAGGAACCATCATCTGGGCGTGGCCCAGTTCATGGGCTATGGCAGCTATGTGGCGGCCTGCGCCGAGGTCTCGGTCACCGAGGGCAAGCTGAAGATCCACCGCATCGTCGCCGCCACCGACCCCGGCCATGTCGTCAATCCGCAGTTGGTCGAGGCGCAGGTCGAGGGCTCCTTCGCCTTTGGCCTGTCGGCGGTGCTGTTCGGCGCATGCACGTTCAAGAACGGCCGCATCGAGCAGGACAACTTCGGCAGCTATCCCATGGTGCAGATGGCGCACATGCCCCCGGTCGAGACCCTCGTCATGCCATCCGGGGGCTTCTGGGGCGGCGTCGGTGAGCCGACGATTGCGGTGGCCGGGCCGGCGGTGTTGAACGCGATCTTCGCCGCCACGGGAGTGCGCATCCGCGAGCTGCCCCTGAAGGAGCAAAGCTTGGTGAAAGCGGGCTGAACGCCTTGCGGATACCCGCAACGGCTCACTCACCGCACCCGCGTGCGCGGATGGGGGTGGTCCCTTCTGTGCTGAGTGCGCGCTAGCAGCGTGGGCGGCTCGACCCATTGCCCATCCTGATGATCGATGCCGGGAAGCTGGCCGAGAGCTGCGACCGGCCCTGGTACGGAAAGCAGCCGTTGCAGGCGGCCGACCTGCTGAATCGACCCGGATCCAGTAGACACCTTCGAGCCTCAAACTGAGGCCCAATCGG
>CAXDTK010000122.1:0-15048 GCA_963992225.1 uncultured Comamonadaceae bacterium
CACCTAAGCCTTCGTCGGCAGCGTCAGATGTGTATAAGAGACAGGCGCTGGTGCACGCCATCGCCCACATCGAGCTCAATGCCATCGACCTGGCGCTGGACATCTGCTGGCGCTTCCCCGGCATGCCCGAGGCCTTCTACCGCGACTGGCTGCGCATCGCGCAGGAGGAGGCGACGCACTTCACGCTGCTGCGCGAGCACCTGCTGACGCTGGGCTTCGACTACGGCGACTTCGACGCCCACAACGCGCTGTGGGACATGGCCGAGCGCACGAAGCACGACCTGCTGGCCCGCATCGCGCTGGTGCCGCGCACGCTGGAGGCGCGCGGGCTGGATGCCTCGCCGGGCGTGCGCGCCAAGCTGGTGGGCGCCGGCGACCACCGCGCTGGCGCCATCCTGGACATCATCCTGCGCGACGAGATCGGCCATGTCGCCGCGGGCAACCGCTGGTACCGCTTCCTGTGCACGCAGCGCGGGCTGGAGCCGGTCGCCACCTACGCCGAGCTGGCCGCCCGCTACCAGGCGCCGCGGCTGCGGGCCCCCTTCAACCTGGCGGCCCGCCGCGCGGCCGGATTCGACGAGGCCGAGCTGGCCGCCCTGCAACAAGCGTCCTGATGTCCCGCATCCAAGCCAACCTGCTGCTGACCGTCGTGGCCCTCATCTGGGGCTCGGCCTTCGTGGCCCAGAGCCATGGCATGGCCGACGTCGGTCCGCTGCTGTTCACCGGCGTGCGCTTCCTGATCGGCGCGCTGGTGGTGCTGCCGCTGGCGCTGCTGGAATGGCGGCGCCTGGGCCGTGCCAACCGGCCGCTGCGGCGGCTGGACGGCGCCCACATCGTGGGCCTGGGCCTGCTGATGACGCTGGGCGCGGTCATGCAGCAGGTGGGCATCCAGTTCACCAGCGTCACCAACGCCGGCTTCCTGACCGCCATCTACGTGCCGCTGGTGCCCGTGCTGGCCTGGCTGCTGCTGCGCCAGGTGGCGCATTGGTCGGCCTGGCCGGCGGCGGCGGGCTGCCTGGCGGGCGCCTTCCTGCTGTCCGGCGCGCATGAGCTGCGCATCGGGCTGGGCGACCTGTGGGTGGCCGGCTCGGCCATCCCCTGGGCGGTGCATGTGCTGATGGTGGGCCGCTGGGCCGACCGCATGGGCGCGCCCTTCCTCGTCGCCTGCGGGCAGTTCGCGGTCTGCGGCCTGCTGTCGCTGGGCGCCGCGGTCGCCACGGAGCCGGTGCGCTGGGCGGGCCTGGCCGCGGCCGCCTGGCCCATCCTGTACACCGGCGTGCTGTCGGTGGGCATCGCATTCACCGCGCAGGTGGTGGCCCAGCGCTACGCCCATGCGGCCGATGCCGCCATCATCCTGTCGGCCGAGACGCTGTTCGCCGCGGCCTTCGGCTACGCGCTGCTGGGCGAGCGGCTGGACGGCGCCGGCCTGCTGGGCTGCGGCCTGATGCTGGCCTGCATCCTGCTGGTGCAGCTGCTGCCGCTGGTGGGAACCCTGAGACGCCGGCAAATTCTTACGAGCCCGTCAAACACGCTCTAGACTTTGGGGCAACCGACGCCCTCCCAGGAGCCCCGCATGAGCGCAGACCCGTCCCGGCTTGACGCCTACTGGATGCCCTTCACCGCCAACCGGCAGTTCAAGCAGGCGCCGCGCCTGCTGACGCAGGCCGACGGCATGTTCTTCCGCGACGACAAGGGCCGCGAGGTGCTCGACGGCATCGCCGGGCTGTGGTGCGTCAACGCGGGCCACAACCGGCCGCGCATCGTGCAGGCCATCCAGCAGCAGGCCGCGGAGCTGGATTTCGCGCCGCCCTTCCAGATGGCCCATCCCAAGGCCTTCGAGCTGGCCGACCGGCTGGCGCGCATCGCACCCGCGGGCATGAACCGCGTGTTCTTCACCAACTCCGGCTCCGAGTCGGTGGAGACGGCGCTGAAGATGGCCATCGCCTACCACCGCGTGCGCGGCGAAGGTGCGCGCACCCGGCTGATCGGCCGCGAGCGCGGCTACCACGGCGTCAACTTCGGCGGCATCTCGGTGGGCGGCATGGTGGCCAACCGCAAGATGTTCGGCAGCCTGCTGGCCGGCGTGGACCACATCCGCCACACGCATGACCCGGCGCGCAACGCGTTCTCGGTCGGCATCCCGCAGCATGGCGCCGAGTTCGCCGACGACCTGGAGCGGCTGGTCGCGCTGCACGATGCGTCAACAATAGCCGCCGTCATCGTCGAGCCGGTGGCCGGGTCCACCGGCGTGCTGATCCCGCCGCAGGGCTATCTGCAGCGGCTGCGCGAGATCTGCGACCGCCACGGCATCCTGCTGATCTTCGACGAGGTCATCACCGGCTTCGGCCGCACCGGCAACCCGTTCGGCGCCCAGACCTTCGGCGTCACGCCCGACCTGATGACGGTGGCCAAGGGCATCACCAACGGCTGCGTGCCGATGGGCGCGGTGTTCGCCCAGCAGAAGATCCACGACGCCTTCATGACCGGGCCCGAGCACCTGATCGAGTTCTTCCACGGCTACACCTACTCGGCCCATCCGCTGGCCTGCGCGGCCGGCATCGCCACGCTGGACACCTACGCCGACGACGACCTGCTGACCCGCGCGGCGCGCATGCAGGACGAGTTCGCCACCGCGCTGCACTCCCTGCGTGATGAACCCAACGTCATCGACGTGCGAAACATCGGCCTGGTGGGCGGCGTCGAGCTGAAGCCCCTACCCGGCGAACCCGCCAAGCGGGCCTTCAACATCTTCCTGGACTGCTGGGACCAGGGCCTGCTGATCCGCACGACCGGCGACACCATCGCGCTGTCGCCGCCGCTGATCATCGAGAGCAGCCACATCGAACGCATCATCGACACGCTGCGGGGCGCGCTGCGGCGGGCGGCCTGACCGCGGCGCGGTGGCCGCGCGCGGCCGCCGGACCGAACACCCCCTAGACTGCGCGCCGCCGCGGCCCTGGACACCGCGGCGACCAAGGACCCCATGACGTTGTTTTCCCGATGTGCGCTGGCGGCCGGCCTGTTGCTGGCCACCCTTTCCGCCCCCGCGCAGACGCTGACCTACCTGGGCCAGCAGATCGTCCCGACCGGCACCGCCTACCGCGGCCTGCCCGTCGGCGGCCTGTCCAGCATCGACCATGTGCCGGCCACCGGCCATTACCTGGCCATCTGCGACGACCGCAGCGACCGCGGCCCGGCGCGCTTCTACGAGCTGGCGCTGGACCTGGCCAAGTTCCGCCGCAGCGCCGAGCCCGGCGCGGCCGGCGTGAGCTGGCTGGGCATGACGACCATCCTGGACAGCGACGGCCAGCCCTTCGGCCGCAACCAGGTCGACCCCGAGAGCCTGCGCCTGGACGCGCGCCGCAACCTCATCTACTGGAGCAACGAGGGCCAGCGCAGCTTCGGCAACATGCAGAACCCGACGCTGCGCCGCATGCAGCCCGACGGCAAGCCGGCCGGCGAGTTCGCGGTGCCGGCCTACTACAACCCCAGCGGCAGCGCTGGCGGCCTGGCCGCGGGCGACATGGGCGCGCACAACAACCTCGCGTTCGAGAGCGTGGCCATCACGCCCGACGGCAGGACGCTGTGGACCATGTCCGAGAACGGCCTGGCCCAGGACAGCCTGCCCGCCACGGTGGGCCGCGGCAGCCGCGCGCGCATGCTGTCGTTCGACCTGGACAGCGGCAAGCCGGGCGCGGAGTACGTGTACGAGGTCGGCCCGGTGCCCTTCCCGCCGGCGCGCGAGGGCGACTTCGCGACCAACGGCGTGCCCGACATGCTGGCGCTGTCGGCGCACGAGTTCATCGTCATCGAGCGCGCCTTTGCCGTCGGTGCGCTGACGCCCGGGCTGGCCGCCCACACCCGCCAGCCCACCAGCAACACCATCAAGCTCTACCGCATCGACACCCGCGGCGCCACCGACGTGTCGGGCTGGCCCAGCATCAAGGGCCGCGAGGTGGTGCCGGTCAAGCGCACCATGCTGCTGGACCTGTCCTCGCTGCGCAACGACGACGGCAGCGTGCTGGCGCTGGACAACATCGAGGGCATCAGCTTCGGCCCGCTGGTGGACGGCAAGCGCACGCTGATCCTGGTGTCCGACAACAACTTCAACCCGGCGCAGTTCACGCAGTTCATCGCATTGCAGATCGAGTGAGCCCCTCGCCTGGTCTTGCGCGGCTGAACGCGGGCGCGCCCAGCCTGGGACCACGCCGCGGCTGGCGCCGCAGCGCTTCGGCAGGCACGACAAGTCCACTGGACTTGCCGTGTCCGGCCTCAGCCCCCGCGGGGACGGCGATGCTTGCGGCGTTGAGCCGCAAGCACATCGCCTGACGGGCCGGCTCGGGAGCGGCCCGGCGCTCGGCCCGCAAATCCGGACACCTCCAACATGCATCCCATTCCCTGGCGCTCCTATGCGCTGCTGGCCGCCAGCACCACGCTGGTGGGCAGCTACGTCGGCCTGTCCAAGCTGCTGGTGGCGGCGTTCCCCGTCTTCCTGCTCGCCGGCCTGCGCTTCGGTTTCGCGGCGGTGCTGATGCTGGGCTGGCTGAGGAAGCCCGCGCATGAGGCGCCGCTGGACGCCCGCTCGCGCGGACTGCTGTTCCTCGAATCCTTCCTCGGCAACTTCCTGTTCTCGATCTGCATGCTGTTCGGCCTGCGGCAGAGCTCGGCCATGGTGGCCGGTGTCATCATGGCCGGCATCCCGGCGGCGGTGGCGCTGCTGAGCTGGGCGGCGCTGCGCGAGCGCCCCAGCGGCCGCACGCTGGGCGGCATCGCCTGTGCGGTGGCCGGCATCGCGCTGGTCGCCACCGACCGGCAGGGCGGCGCCGAGACCACCGTGCTGGGTGCCCTGCTGCTGGTGGCCGCCGTGCTGTGCGAGGCCTGCTACGTCGTCATCGGCAAGCAGCTCACCGCCGACCTCACGCCGCGCCGCATCAGCGCGCTGATCAACCTGTGGGGCCTGGCGCTGGTGGCGCCGCTGGCCGTCTGGCAGGGCTTGAGCTTCGACTTCGGCGCGCCGCGGCTGCAGGACTGGGCGCTGCTGGGCTACTACTCAGCCACGGCCAGCGTCATCACCGTGTGGCTGTGGATGGCCGGCCTGCGCGGCCTGCCCGCGGCCCAGGCCGGCGTGTTCATGGTGTTCCTGCCGGTCAGCACCGCGCTGGTGGGGCTGCTGCTGGGCGAGACGCTGTCGCTGCAGCAGGCGCTGGCCTATGGCCTGGCCTTATCGGGTGTGCTGCTGGCGACATGGCCGGCCCGCCGCAGCGCTGGTTAGGATCCCGGCATGCCCCTGGAAGCCGACCTCGCCCGCTGGCGCGAGCACCTGACCCGCTTCGCCGACCTGCTCGGCCCGCCGCCTGACCGCCAGGCGCCGCCCGGCCGCGAGGCCCACCCCGGCCACTGCCTGGTCTTCTCGCCCCACCCCGACGACGAATGCATCGTCGGCGGCCTGCCGCTGCGGCTGCGGCAGGAGGCCGGCTGGCGCGTCAGCAACGTGGCCGTCACGCTGGGCAGCAACCCCGAGCGCCGCGCCTCGCGCCGGGCCGAACTGCAGGACGCCTGCGCGGTGCTGGGCTTCGAATGCCTGCTGGCCGGCGCCGACGGCCTGACCGACGTGCGCGCCGACACGGCGGCGCGCAACCCGGCGCTGTGGCAGCAACACGTCGAGGGCATCGCCGCGCTGCTGGCCCGGCACCGCCCCGCCCTCGTGCTGGCGCCGCATGCGCTGGACGACAACCCCAGCCACCGCGGCGTCTACCGCCTCGTCGCCGAGGCGCTGGCCGCCGCGCGGCTGGACACGGTGCTGGCCCACACCGAGTTCTGGTCCACCCAGGCCGGCCCCAACGCGCTGGTACAGACCGGCATCGCCGACACCGCCCGGCTGATCGCCGCACTGGAGCGCCACACCGGCGAGATCGCCCGCAACCCCTACCACCTGCGGCTGCCGGCCTTCCTGGCCGACGCCGTGCGGCGCGGCGGCGAACTGGTGCTGGGCGCCGGCGAGGCGCCGCCGGACTTCGCCTTCGCCACCCTGTACCGGCTGGTCGCCTACCGCGCCGGCCAGCCCGCCGCCGAGCTGCCGCGCCGCGTCTTCGCGGCCGAGCGAGCCCTGTCGTCATCCGCCCTGCTCACCCCATGACCACCCCGACCCATCTCCGCGTCCACCAGTTCGCCGGCCTGCAGCCCGGCCCGCGCCTGCTCGTGACCAGCGCCGTGCATGGCAACGAGATCCACGGCACGACCGCCATGGCCGGGATCATTCGCCAGCTGGACGCGGGCGAGCTGACGCTGCTGCGCGGCACGCTGACGCTGCTGCCCATCGTCAACCCGCTGGCGCACCAGCTGGGCCGCCGCGAGGGCGACCGCAACCTCAACCGCAACCTGCGCCCGCCCGTCATCGCGCATGACTTCGAGGACCGCGTGGCCCGCGTGCTGTGCCCGTTGATCGCTCAGCACGACGGCATCCTGGACCTGCACAGCTTCCAGGGCCAGGGCCCGGCCTTCGCGATGATCGGCCCGCGCAACAACCAGGGCGAGCTGGAGCCGTTCTCGCAGGAGGCCACGGAATCGGCGCTGGCCGCCCGCCTGGGCGTGGGCCGCATCGTGGAGGGCTGGCTGTCCACCTACGCGCTGGGCCTGCAGCGCCGCCAGCAGCGCGAGCACGACGGCTCGCGCCGCGCCGCGCTGATCAGCGACCCGCATTACGGCGTCGGCACCACCGAGTACATGCGCTCCACCGGCGGCTGGGCCATCACGCTGGAATGCGGCCAGCATCTCGACCCCCACGGCCCGGAGGTCGCGCGCCTGGCCATCCTGCGCACGCTGGTGTTCCTGGGCATGCTGGACGAAGGGGCCGTGGAGCCGCATCGCCCGGCGCAGCCGCCCGAGGTGCTGCAGCTCTACGACGTCATCGACCGCGAGGACATGGGCGACGCCTTCGAGCGCGAATGGGCCAGCTTCGACCCCATCGAGCAAGGCCAGCAGATCGGCACCCGCGCCAGCGGCGCGGCCGTGCTGGCCCCCAGCGAGGGCCGCATCGTGTTCCCCAACGTGAAGTCGCAGCCGGGCACGGAGTGGTTCTACCTGGCGCGGCCCAGCGACCGCCGGCTGGGCTGACCGGGGCGGCGCCTCATGGGCGCCGGCGGTGCGCGCGGCGGCTGGTGGCCGTGCTGGCGGTCGGCGCGGCCCAGGCCGCACCGGCATAGACGGCCTGCAGGTCGCGGCCGTCCTCGGTGTAGTGCAGCTCGGTGCCCGGCGGCGCGCCCAGGCGGGCGAGGGCCTGCTTCAGCAGCGCCAGCGCCAGGTCCTGGTCGTTGGCCTCGATGTCCAGCCGCTGGTGGGTGACCGCATCGACCCCGCGGCCGCCGGGCGCAGACATCGAACGCCCCCAGCCGATCAGCGCGCCCGCCGCGCGGGAAGCCAGGGCCTGCTCGACGGCCTCGTAGACCCCGGGCAGGCGCTCGGCCCAGCCCGGGTCGAGCGGGATCTTGGCGTAGACGAAGGAGGCCACGGCGGCATTCTCACGCAGCGCCCGCCCCCGCAGCGCCACAGCGCTCAGTCCATCGTCCCGCGGGCCTGCATGGCCTCGCGCCAGCGGTGCAGATGCGGGTGCTCATCGCCCGGCTTGAGCTTCACGACGCGCGCGAAGTCCACCGCCACGACGGCCGTGATGTCGGCAAGGCCGAACTGCCCGGCCGCGATGAAGTCGCGCGTGGCGAGGTGGTCGTCCAGCAGCCGGAAGAACTGCTGCACGCGCACCAGGCCGCGCCGGGCCAGCTCGGGGATCTGGGCATGGTCCACCGGCCCCGGCAGCGCGCGGTTGACCATCGCCGGGCTGCTGTTGCGGAAGGCCTCCGCGATCGCCATCAGGCCGTCGAACTCCACCCGCCATTGCCAGCCGGCGATCTCGGCCTTCTCCAGCGGCGTGCGGCCCAGCAGCGGCGGCTCGGGGAACCGGGCCTCCAGGTAGGCGGCGATGGCGGCGTTGTCGGTCAGCACCGGGCCTTCGTCGGTGACCAGCGCCGGCACGGTGCATTGCGGGTTGATGCGGCGGTAGGCCTCGCCCAGGTGCTCGCCGCTGCGCAGGTCCACCTGCACGGTCTCATGGGGCACGCCCTTCTCGGCCAGCAGGATGCGGGCGCGGCGCGGGCTGGGGGCGGTGGCGCAGTCGTAGAGGGTGATCATGGCTTGGCGTCCAGCTTGTCCTGCGTGCGGGTGTCGAAGTCGGCCGCGTCGTGCCGCTCGTGCAGCTGGCTGGCCGGGTCGCCGAAGGTGCGGTTGACCTTGCGGCCGCGCTGCACCGCCGGGCGCCGCGCGATCCCGTCGGCCCAGCGGATGACGTGGGGGTACTCGTGCACCGACAGGAACTCCCCCGCGCCGTAGAGCTGGCCCTTGGCCAGCGCGCCATACCAGGGCCAGACGGCCATGTCGGCAATGGTGTAGGCCTCGCCGGCCAGGTAGGGCCTCTCGGCCAGCAGCCGGTTCAGCACGTCCAGCTGCCGCTTGACCTCCATCGCGTAGCGGTTGATGGGGTACTCCTGCTTGGTGGGCGCATAGGCGTAGAAATGGCCGAAGCCGCCGCCCAGGAAGGGCGCGCTGCCCATCTGCCAGAACAGCCAGCTCAGCGTCTCGGCGCGCTCCGCGCCGCCCGTCGGCAGGAAGGCGCTGCCGAACTTCTCGGCCAGGTACATCAGGATGGCCCCGGACTCGAACACCCGCACCGGCTCGGCACCGCTGCGGTCCAGCAGCGCCGGGATCTTGGAGTTGGGGTTGACCGCGACGAAGCCGCTGCCGAACTGCGCGCCCTCGTGGATGCGGATCAGCCAGGCGTCGTACTCCGCGCCGGCATGGCCCAGTGCCAACAGCTCCTCCAGCATCACGGTCACCTTGACGCCGTTGGGCGTGCCCAGCGAGTACAGCTGCAGCGGGTGCCGGCCCAGCGGCAGCGCCTGCTCGTGCGTGGGCCCGGCGATGGGACGGTTGATGTTCGCGAACTGGCCGCCGCTGGCCTGGTTCCAGGTCCAGACGGCGGGCGGGGCGTAGGGGGCGTTCGGGTCGGTCATGCAGGCCTGCGGCGGATGAGGAGCGGCGGACACCCTAGCGCAAAAGGCCCCCGGCTGCGGCCACCGGCGCGACAACCCCTGCCGGGCGGCCCCATTCAAGTCCGGTCCCTGGACTCAGCGGCGCGTGGCGGCGCCGACGCCCTGCCGTGCAGCGGCCGCCAGCTCGTCCGCGCCCAGCATGAACAGGTCGTTGCCGGCGAGCCGGCTCACCGCCAGGTCGATGAAGGCCCTGACACGCACCGGTTGGGCGGTGCGGCTGCCGTAGTAGACGAAGGCGCTGGCCGACTCCACGACATGCTCGGTCAGCAGCGGCACCAGGCGACCGGCGCGGATGTGGGGCGCCGCGGCGATGGCCGTCAGCTGGCCGATGACATGGCCCGCCAGCACGGCACGGGTCTCCATCTCCTCGTCATTGACGCACAGCGTCGGCAGCACCTGCAGGTCCGTCACCGCGCCGCCCACCTTCAACCGCCACGGCAGCACGCGGCCGCTGCCCGGGCTGCGGAACGCACTGCAGCGGTGGGAACGCAAGGCCTCGACGTGCTCCGGCGCGCCATGCCGCGCCAGGTAGCCCGGGGCGGCGCAGATGACCAGCTGCAGCGGGAACAGCTTGCGGGCGATGACGCCGTCCGCCGGCGCCGCGCCAATGCGGAAGCCCACGTCCACCCGGTCCTCCACCCAGTTGCCGATGCGGTCGTCGAGTTCGACATCGGGCTGCACCTCGGGATAGAGCCGGCAGAACTCGTCCAGCAACGGCCAGAACACCGGTGCGAACACCGCCCGCGGCGCGACGATGCGCAGCGGCCCGGCGATCTCCTCGGTGCTCTGGCGCGTCATCGCCAACGCCTGCTGCAGCGAGGCCGCGGCCGGCAGCGCCAGCTCGACCAGCTGACGGCCGGCATCGGTCAACGCCATGTTGCGCGTGGTGCGGTGGAACAGCCGGACGCCGAGGTGCTGTTCCAGCTGCGCCAGCGCCTGGCTGGCGGCCTGCGGCGTCATGTCCTGCGCCGCAGCCGCCTTGCGCAGGCTGCCCAGCTCCACGATCTTCGAAAAGATGGAAATCGACCGCAGTTCATTGATGGCCATGGCTTGATTATCAAGCGGCCACTTGCGAATGCTTCAAGGCGATCGGGCCTAGTGCCGCCCGAGACGGGCACCTAGAGTGCCGCTCATGCCCCCTGACTCCCCGGGAATCGCCATGAAGAAACCGCTCGCCGTGCTGGCCTGCCTCGCGGTCGCTGCGCTGGTTCAGGCCCAGCCGGACACCGGCCTGCACATCACCCGCGCCGGCAGCGTGCCGCCCACGGCCGGATCGGCCGACCGCTTCACCGGCAAGGTGTCCATTGACGGCGCGTTCCGCGCCGAACCTCCTGCGCGCGTGAGTGGCGGCACGGTGACCTTCGCGCCGGGCGCACGCAGCGCCTGGCACACGCATCCGCTGGGCCAGACCCTCGTCGTTACCCAGGGTGCCGGCCTGGTGCAGCGCTGGGGCGGCCCCCTGCAGAAGATCGCTGCGGGCGACGTCGTGCGGATCGCGCCGGGCGAGAAGCACTGGCATGGCGCGAGCCCGTCTGCGGCCATGACGCATGTGGCGATCTCGGAACAGCGCGACGGCAGCAGCGTGGACTGGCTGGAGAAGGTCAGCGACGCGCAGTACCTTGCAGCCGAGGCGCCTCCCGCCACCGCGACGCAGAGGCGCGCGCAGGCCCTGTTCGGCGACGTGAACCCCGAGCTGGCCCGGCTCACCGACGACGTGCTGTTCGGTGACGTGTGGGCGCGGCCGAGCCTGTCCCCGCGCGACCGCAGCCTGGTCACGGTCAGCGCACTCATCGCGATGAACCGCCCCGACCAGCTGCGCTCGCATCTGCAGCGCGCCCGCGACAACGGCGTGAACGACACCGAACTGGTCGAGGCGATCACGCACCTGGCCTTCTATGCCGGCTGGCCGAGTGCCATCACCGCCAGCGTGGTGGCCCGCGAGGTCTTCCAGAAGCCCTTGCAGCAACCCTGAACGCACCAAGGCCGCCCACCCCTTTCACCGAAGGAACCACCCATGAACCCCCTGCCCATCGACCAACGCCAGCGCCGCCAGCTGCTGGCCACCGCCGCCAGCCTGGGCGTCGCGCCCTGGCTGCTGTCTGCCTGCGCGGCACCGCCCTCCGGCGGCGCGGCTGACACGGCCCCGGGTGCTGCGCCGCGCCGTCTGGGCCCGCTGACCGTCTTCCCCATCGGCCTGGGCTGCCAGTGGACGCCCGGCCAGCCGGCCGGCGCCGTCAACGACCTCTATGCCAGCCGCACGGACCGGCCGGCTGCCGTCGCGCTGATCCGCCGCGCCGTGGACCTGGGCGTCACGCTGATCGACACCGCCGAGGCCTATGGCCCGTTCATGTCGGAGGAGATCGTCGGCGAGGCCTTGCAGGGCGTGCGCGGCCGCGTGGTGGTATCCACCAAGTTCGGTTTCGACATCGATCCGGCATCGGGCGAGCGGCGCGGCGGGCTGAACAGCCGGCCGGAGCACATCCGGCGCGTGGTCGATGCGCAGCTGCGCCGCCTGCGCACGGACCGCATCGACCTGCTCTACCAGCACCGGGTGGACCCGCAGGTGCCCATCGAGGACGTGGCCGGCACCGTGAAAGACCTGATCGGCGCAGGCAAGGTGCGCCAGTTCGGCCTGTCCGAGCCCGGCCTGCAGACCATCCGCCGCGCCCACGCCGTGCAGCCGCTGGCCGCCATCCAGAACGAGTACTCCATGCTGTGGCGCGGCCCGGAAGCCGAGGTGCTGCCGCTGTGCGAGGCGCTGGGCATCGGCTTCGTGTGCTGGAGCCCGCTGGGCATGGGCTTCCTCGCCGGCACCGTCGACGCCGACACGCGCTTCACGCCCGGCCGCGACTTTCGCGCCGCGGTGCCGCGCTTCGCGCCGGATGCGCTGCCGGCCAACATGCCGCTGGTCGAGCTGGTCCGGGCCTGGGCGCGCCGCAAGAACGTCACCCCGGCCCAGCTGGCGCTGGCCTGGCTGACCTCGCGCAAGCCCTGGGTCGTGCCCATCCCCGGCACGACCAACATCGCCCACCTGGCCGAGAACGTCGCCGCCGCCACCGTCTCGTTCACGCCCGCCGAGGCCCGCGAACTGGACACCGCGCTCGCCGCCATCGCCATCCGCGGCGAACGCCTGCCACCGCCCGTGCTGGCCGCCACCGGCGTCGAGGCGCCGCCCCGGCGCTGACGGGATTGAAGTCCCCCGTCATGCACGGCACCCCCTGGACCACGGCAACGCCATGAACACCCTTCCCACCCGCCAGCTCGGCGCCCGCGGGCCGGTCGTGTCGGCCCTCGGCCTGGGCTGCATGGGCCTGAGCTTCGGCTACGCCGACCGGCCCGACAAGGCCCAGGCCATCCGGCTGCTGCAGGCCGCGTTCGAGCGCGGCGTGACCTTCTTCGACACCGCCGAGGCCTACGGCGACAACGAGTCCTTGCTGGGCGAGGCGCTGGCGCCCTTGCGCGACCAGGTGGTCATCGCCACCAAGTTCGGCTTCCAGGACGGCGACCCGACCCAGGGGCAGGACAGTCGGCCCGAGCGCATCCGCGCCGTCTGCGAGGCTTCGCTGCAACGCCTGCGCACCGACCGCATCGACCTGTTCTACCAGCACCGCGTGGACACCGCGGTGCCGATGGAAGACGTGGCCGGCACGGTGAAGGACCTGGTCGCCGAGGGCAAGGTGCTGCACTTCGGCCTGTCGGAGGCCGGCGTGACGTCCATCCGGCGCGCCCATGCCGTGCTGCCCGTGGCCGCGCTGCAGAGCGAATACTCGTTGTGGTTCCGCGACCCGGAGCGGGACATCCTGCCCACGCTGGAGGAGCTGGGCATCGGCTTCGTGCCCTTTGCGCCGCTGGGCAAGGGCTTTCTCACCGGCCGGATGACCGCCGACACGGCCTTCGCCAGGGACGACTTCCGCAGCATCGTGCCGCGCTTCGCGCCCGCAGCGCTGCAGGCCAACCAGGGCTTCGTGGACCTGTTGCAGCGCGTCGCCGCGGACCGGGGTGCGACGCCGGCCCAGGTCGCGCTGGCCTGGCTGCTGTCGCGCAAGCCATGGATCGTGCCCATCCCGGGCACCACCCGGCTGCATCGCCTGGAGGAGAACCTGGGCGCGGCCACGCTCGTGCTGCACGGCGACGAGCTGCTGCGCATCGACGCCGCGCTGTCGCACCTGCCGGTTCAGGGCGAGCGCTACCCGGCGCACCTCGCGGCGCGCACCGGCAACTAGGAGCCTGCGATGAACCCGATGACCACTCGCCTGGCCGCGGCACTGGCGGCCGTTGCGCTCGCGGCCTGCAGCAGCCTGCCCGCGGCCCGCGACGCTGCCCCGGCGCCGCTGCTGATCCAGCAGCAGGGCAGCTTCGCCGCTGGCGGCATGGTGATCCGCAGCGCCGGCCGCTTCGACGCCACCGACCCGGCCTCGGGAGGCCAGACCCTGCACGGCGACCACGCCCGCTTCTTCTATCAGGTGCCGGTCAACCCGCGCCCGCTGCCGCTGGTGATGTGGCACGGCTTCGGCCAGTTCGGCAAGAACTGGGAGACCACGCCCGACGGCCGCGAGGGGTTCCAGACCCTCTTCCTGCGGCGGCGCTTCCCCGTCTACCTGGTGGACCAGCCACGCCGCGGTGGCGCCAGCCGCAGCACCGTGACGGCCTCCGTGCCGGCCACGCCGGACGACCAGCGCTGGTTCAACATGTTCCGCCTGGGGCGCTGGCCGGATTTCTTCCCCGGCGTGCAGTTCTCGCGCGACGCCGCAGCGCTGGAGCAGTATTTCCGGCAGATGGTGCCGGACGTGGGCCCGTTCGACGCCCAGGTCGTCACGGCGGCCGTGTCCGCCGGCCTGGACCGCATCGGGCCGGCCGTGCTGGTCACGCACTCGCACAGTGGCGGCCTGGGCTGGAGCGTCGCGATGGAGAACCCCCATGTGCGCGGCATCGTCTCGTTCGAGCCCGGCAGCGGTTTCGTGTTCCCCGAGGGCGAGCTGCCGCCGCCGATGCCCAGCGCCACCGGCACGCTGGCGGGCGTTGCGGTGCCGAAGGCGGCGTTCGACCAGCTCACGCGCATCCCCATCGTCCTCTACTACGGCGACAACATCCCGGCGCAGCCGACGTCCAGTTTCGGCGAGGACAACTGGCGCGTCCGTCTCGCCATGGCCCGGCTCTGGGTCGACGCCATCAACCGCCACGGCGGCCGCGCCAGCCTGGTCCACCTGCCCGAGGTGGGCGTGCGCGGCAACACGCATTTCCCGTTCTCGGACCTGAACAACCGCGAGATCGCGGACCTCGTGGCCGATTTCCTGGCCAGGCAGTCGCTGGACTGACGCGCGTGCCCGCCCCGCGTCGAACACGGGCATCGCCCGGCCGCGACAATGTGGCGCATGCGCATCGACTTCATCTCCGACATCGTCTGCCCCTGGTGTGCCATCGGCCTGTACTCGCTGGAGGCCGCCGCGGCGCGCATCCCGGGGCTGGTGCTGGACCTGCATTTCCACCCCTTCGAGCTCAACCCCGGCATGGGGCCGGAGGGCCAGGACATCGAGGAGCACCTGGCCCAGAAGTACGGCGCCAGCCCCGAGGCGCTGGCCGGCACCCGCCAGGCCATCCGCGAGCGCGGCGCGGCGCTGGGCTTCGAGTTCCGCATGGAGGCGCGCAGCCGCATCGTCAACACCCGCGACGGCCACCGGCTGCTGCACTGGGCCGGCGAGGCCTTCGGCCCCGCGCTGCAGCGCGCGCTGAAGGTCACGCTGCTGAAGGCCTATTTCACCGACGGCCGCAACGTGTCGGACCGCACCGTGCTGCTGGAGCTGGCCGTGGCCGCCGGCCTGCCCGAGGCCGCGGCGCGTGAGGTGCTGGACAGCGACCGCTTTGCCGCCGACGTGGCCGCCGCCGAGGCCGAGGTGCAGGCCCAGGGCATCCACGGCGTGCCCGCCATCATCCTGAACCAGCGCCACCTGAT
>CAXDTK010000123.1:0-14813 GCA_963992225.1 uncultured Comamonadaceae bacterium
GCTTCTGACGCGGCCGGCGGGCCGCTGAGGCGGCCGGCGCCGCGGCTATCGGTCGGCACCTACAGCCGCTCGGCGCGTCAACCGGCCAACGCCGGCGCGGGCGCGGCCGACGATGCGGCCTCGCTTCATCCACAGGAGACCGCCATGCCCACCGCCCAGACCCGCACCGCCACCGCCACCCCGCGTGCCCGCACCACCAAGGCCACGCGCCCGCAGGACGCGGTGCAGATGCTGCGGGCCGACCACAAGAAGGTCGCGGCGCTGTTCGAGGAGTACGAGAACGCCCGCTCGGCCAACGTCAAGCGCCGCCTCGTCGCGACCATCTGCCAGGAGCTGACCGTCCACGCCACGCTGGAGGAAGAGATCTTCTACCCCGCCGTCAAGGCCGCGCTGAAGGACAAGGAACTGGTGCCCGAGGCGCGCGTGGAGCATGCCTCGGTCAAGGACCTGATCGCCCAGGTGCAGGACAAGGAGCCCGACGGCGAGGACTTCGACGCCAAGGTCAAGGTGATGGGCGAGTTCGTCAAGCACCATGTCAAGGAGGAACAGAACGAGATGTTCCCCAAGGTCAAGAAGACCAAGCTGGACCTGATGGAACTGGGCGAGCGCATGGCCGCGCGCCGGCAGGAACTGCTGATGCACTGACTGGGCCGCCGCCCGCACCGGCCACCATGAGCAGGATCCGGCTCGACCCGCTGGCGCCCAGCAGGACGGTGCTGCTGCTGGTGGACTTCGTGAACCCGCTGGACTTCGACGGCGCCGACGAGATCGCGGCGTCCGCCGTCGAGGCGGCCCGCTGCACCGCGGCGCTGCGCCGGCGGCTGTCCGCCCAGGGCGTGCGCACGGTCTACGCCAACGACAACTACGGCCGGTGGACCTCGGACTTCAAGGCGCTGTGGACCCGCTGCGCCGCCCAGCGCGGCGCGCCGGGCCGCATGGCCAGGCTGCTGGCCCCCACGCGGCACGACTTCGTGCTGTTGAAGTCGCGCCATTCGGCGTTCTACGCCACGCCGCTGGACATCCTGCTGCGCCAGCTGAAATGCCACCGGCTGGTGATCACCGGCGTCGCGGCGGACAGCTGCGTGCTGTTCAGCGCCATGGACGCCTACCTGCGCGACTATGCGGTGTGCGTGCCGCCCGACTGCGTGGCCGCCGAGTCCGACGCCGAACGTGACAAGGCGCTGGAGCACATGGCCCGTGTGCTGAAGGCCGACATCCGAACCTCCGACCGCTTGCGCTACCGCAACTGAGCCGCCTGCCGCCCGACAACCCGCCCGGAGAGCATCTCTTACGATGCCGCCCTTGGACAAGCTGGGTACAAATGATGGTGCGGAGGGATTTCTGCGGGGTGGCCGGATGGGCGTGAAGCTGCTGGTGGGCCTGGTGTGGCTGCTGAGCTGGCTGCCGTTCCGCGCCGTCACGGCGCTGGGCTGGGCGGTGGGTAGCCTGATCGCGGCCGTGCCGTCCTCGCGGCGGCACATCGGCGAGGTCAACCTGCGGCTGTGCCTGCCGGAGCTGTCGCCCGCCGAGCGCCGCCGCCTGCTGCGCCGCCACTTCGTGGCCATGGTGCAGATGCTGCTGGAGTACGGCTACTGCTGGTTCGCGTCGCAGCAGCGGCTCAGGCGGCTGATGCGCATCGAGGGACTGGAGCACCTGCGGGCGCTGGATGGCCGCAACGTCATCCTGATGATGCCGCACTTCACCGGGCTGGACCTGGCGGGGCTGCGCGTGTCGCTGGAGACGCCGCTGGTCAGCATCTACTCGGTGCAGAAGGACCCCTGGCTGGACGCGTTCTTCCGCGCCAAGCGGCTGCGTTTCGGCACCGGCATCATCTTCGCGCGCCAGCAGGGCACGCGGCCCACGCTGCGAGCGCTGAAGGACGGCTATCGGCTGTACTACCTGCCCGACCAGGACTTCGGCCACCGCGATTCGGTGTTCGTGCCCTTCTTCGGCGTGCCGGCGGCCACCATCGGCGGGCTGTCGCGCATGGCGGCCGTCACGAAGGCGGCGGTGCTGCCCTGCTACCCGCGCCGCGAGGCCGATGGCTATACGCTGGTCATCGAACCGCCGCTGGCCGACTTCCCCACCGCCGACGTGGTGGCCGACGCCACGCGCATGAACGCGGTCATCGAGGCCCAGGCGCGTCGACAATTGCATCAGTACTTCTGGCTGCACAAGCGCTTCAAGTCCCGGCCGCCCGGCGAGCCCGACTTCTACGCCCATGACTGACATCCCCTACATCAAGCTCGGCATCGTCGCGGTCTTCGTCGCCAGCACGGTCTACGTGCATTTCCGCGGCCGGGTGCGGCTGCGCTTCTGGCGCCAGCTGACCGATCACTCGACCTTCATGGCGCCGATCAACTGCCTGATGTACCTGTTCAGTCGGTTGCCGGCCAAGCCCTACCTACCGGTCTCGGGCTTCCCGGAGCTGAAGCTGCTGCAAGACCACTGGCAGGACATCCGCGCGGAAGCGTTCAAGCTGGCCGAGGCCGGCGAGATCAAGAAGAGCGACAAGTACAACGACGCCGGCTTCAACAGCTTCTTCAAGACCGGCTGGACGCGCTTTCACCTCAAGTGGTACGGCGACGCCCACCCGTCGGCGCGGGAGCTGTGCCCGGTCACCACCGGCCTGCTGCAGCGCATCCCGACCGTGAAGGCGGCGATGTTCGCGGCCCTGCCGCCCGGCGGGCGCCTGGTGACCCACCGCGACCCGTTCGCGGGCTCGGTGCGCTACCACCTGGGGCTGGTCACGCCCAACGACGACCGCTGCTACATCTCGGTCGACGGCGAGCGCTACAGCTGGCGGGATGGCGAGGGCGTCGTCTTCGACGAGACCTACCTGCACTACGCCGAGAACCAATCGGAGCAGATGCGCATCATCCTGTTCTGCGACGTCGAGAGGCCCCTGAACAACTCGGTCGCGCGCTGGTTCAACCACTTCATCAGCCACACGCTGATCCGCGCGGCCGCTGCACCCAATTCGGACACCGACGCCACTGGCGGCATCAACAAGGCCTTCGCCTATGTGCAGCAGGTGCGCCTGCTGGGCAAGCGCATCAAGGCGAAAAGCCGCTTCGCCTACTACGGGCTGCAATGGCTGATCTTTGGCGGCCTGCTGCTGTGGTGGCTGCTGGCGTAAACCCGATGTGACGAACGGGCCCACCCCGGCCCGCCGTTATCGTCAGCGGCTTTTGGTTTTCACCTCAAGCTGCCCATGCCTCGCCTGAACGCCGCCCCTGCCCTGCTGCTGGCCGCCGCCCTGGCTGCCCACGCCCAGGACACAGCCAAGCCGCCCGCCTGGAACGTCAACGCCCCGCCCGGTGTGGCGAAGACGGCCGACATCGACGTCCGGACCGGCACCTGGATGAGCGTGGACGTCAGCCCCGACGGCAAGACGCTGGTGTTCGACCTGCTGGGCGACCTCTACACGCTGCCCATCGCCGGCGGCGAGGCCAGGCCGCTGACGCACTCCATCGCCTGGGAGCACCAGGCCCGCTTCTCGCCGGACGGCAGGCAGATCGCCTTCCTGTCCGACGCCGGCGGCGGCGACAACCTGTGGGTCATGAACTTGGACGGCAGCGGCGCCCGCGCCGTCACCAAGGAGGACTTCCGGCTGCTCAACAACCCGGCCTGGCACCCCAGCGGCAAGTACCTGCTGGCGCGCAAGCACTACACCGGCACGCGCAGCGCCGGCTCGGGCGAGATCTGGCTGTTCCACGTTGACGGCGACGCGGCCAAGAACAAGGGCGTGCAGCTCAACGAGAAGCCCAACTGGCAGAAGGACCTGGGCGAGCCGGCCATCTCGCCGGACGGCAAGTACCTCTACTACTCGCAGGACACGACGCCCGGCCGCGTCTTCGAGTACAACAAGAACAGCAATGGCGAGATCTACAAGATCTTCCGCCAGGACCTGACGGACGGCTCGGTGGAAGCCTTCGTCCAGGGGCCGGGCGGCGCCGTGCGGCCCACGCCGTCGCCGGACGGCAAGTACCTGGCCTTCGTGCGCCGCGTGCGCAACCAGAGCACGCTGTTCCTGAAGGACCTGCAGACCGGCCGCGAGTTCCCGGCCTGGGGCGGCCTGTCGCGCGACCTGCAGGAGATCTGGGCCATGTGGGGCGTCTACCCCAGCTTCGCCTGGATGCCCGGCAGCCAGGAGATCGTCGTCTGGGCCGAAGGCAGGATCTGGCGCGTGGACCCGTTCAAGGGCACGGCCGCGGAGATCCCCTTCCACGTCAAGCACACCCGCGAGCTGCGCGAGCCGATGCGCTTCGCGCAGGAGGTCGCGCCCGAGCGCTTCGCCGTGCGCCAGCTGCGCGGCGCCCAGGTCGCGCCCGACGGCCGGCGGGTCGTGTACTCGGCGCTGGGGGCGCTCTACATCCGCGACCTGCAGGACGGCGCCACGCCGCGCCGCCTGACCCGGCAGGCCGAGCATTTCGAGTTCGCGCCGCATTGGGCGCGCGACGGCAAGTCCATCGTCTACGCCACCTGGCGCGACGACACCCAGGGCAGCGTGCGCCGGCTCGACCTGGCCTCGGGCAAGGAGACGGTGCTGACGAAGGAGCCCGGCAAGTACCTGGAGCCGCGCCTGTCGCCGGACGGCCGGCGGGTGGTGTACCGCAAGGTCAAGGGCGGCGGGCTGACCAGCCCCTGGCACGGCCTGGACACCGGCCTCTACCTGGCCGCGGCGGACGGCTCCGGCAAGGCCGAGCGCATCGCCAAGGACGGCGACGGCGCCCAGTTCGGCGCGCGCAGCGACGAGCTGTTCTTCACCAGGACCAGCAGCACCAGCGAGGTCGAGACGCGCCGTTCGCTGATGCGCCTGAACCTAGCCGACCGCAGCGAGACCGAGGTGGCCCGCGGCGACGCGGTCGGCGAGTACAGCGTGTCGCCCGACGGCCAGTGGCTGGGCTTCACCGAGCGCTTCCATGCCTATGTGACGCCGCTGCCCAACGTGCAGGGCCAGGCCGGCAAGGTGCTGACTGTGGGCGCCAAGATGGACGCGCTGCCCGTGCGCCAGCTGGACGCGGACGCCGGCAACGGCCTGCACTGGAGCGCCGACAGCCAGCGGCTGCATTTCACGCTGGGCGACACGCTGTTCACCGCGGCCGCGCAAGGCAAGGACAAGGCCAGCAGCCAGCCGATCGGCTTCCAGCAGGCCAGCGACAAGCCCGCCGGCCGCATCGCGCTGACCGGTGCCCGCGTCGTGACGATGAAGGGCGACGAGGTGCTGGACAACGCCACCGTGCTGGTGGACGGCAACCGCATCGCGGCGGTCGGCACCGATGTGGCCATCCCGGCCGACGCCCGGCGCATCGACGCCAGCGGCAAGACCATCATCCCCGGCCTCATCGACGCCCACTGGCACGGCGCCATGGCCGACGCGGGCCTGATCCCGCAGCAGAGCTGGATCAACCTCGCCTCGCTGGCCTTCGGCGTGACCACGCTGCACGACCCCAGCAACCAGAACGCGGCCGTCTTCACGCAGGCCGAGATGCAACGCGCCGGCCTGGTGCTGGGCCCGCGCATCTACTCCACCGGCAGCATCCTGTACGGCGCGCGCACGCCGTTCTCGTCCACCGTCAACGGTCTGGACGATGCGCTGACCCACCTGAACCGCCAGAAGGCCGAGGGCGCGATCAGCGTCAAGAGCTACCAGCAGCCGCGCCGCGACCAGCGCCAGCAGGTGCTGGAGGCCGCCCGCCGGACCGGCCTGATGGTGGTGCCCGAGGGCGGCGCGCTGTTCCAGAACAACATGAGCATGGTGGTCGACGGCCACACCACCATCGAGCATGCGCTGCCCATCGCCGAGGTCTGGGACGACGTCAAGCAGCTGTGGCGCCAGAACGCGGTGGGCTACACGCCGACGCTGAACGTGGGCTACGGCGGCCTGGACGGCGAGCATTACTGGTATGCCCGCACGGAGGTCTGGAAGCATCCGCTGCTGTCCCGCTACGTGCCGCGCACGGTGCTGGAGTCGCGCGCCGTGCGCCGCGAGACCGCGCCGGAGGAGGACTTCAACATCCTGCGCGTGGCCCGCACCGCGGCCGAACTGCAGCGCGCCGGCGTCAACACCATGATCGGCGCCCACGGCCAGCGCGAGGGACTGGGCGCGCACTGGGAGATGTGGATGTTCGTGCTGGGCGGCATGACGCCGCACGAGGCGCTGCGCACCGCCACCCTCAACCCGGCGCGCAACTTCGGCTTCGACAAGGACCTGGGCTCCATCGAGCCCGGCAAGCTGGCCGACCTGGTGGTGATCGACGGCAACCCGCTGGCCGACATCCGCCAGAGCGACCGCGTGGTGCAGGTGATGCAGAACGGCCGCCTGTTCGACGCCGCCACGCTGAACCAGCTCGCACCGGTCGCCAAGGTGCGCAAGCCGCTGTTCTTCGAAGGTGCCGACGGCAAGACCATGCCCATCGACGGCGAGGCGCTGGAAGCCGCCCACGGCCACGGCGACTGAGCCACTGCCCCAGGGCGGCCGCAGCGGCCGGCCCCGGGGCGACCATGGCTAGAATGCCGGCTGTCAGGAGAGCGCCCCGGTGAAGTTGGGGGCCGCCGAAGGCGCAGGGTCTTGCAGGAATGCAGCGATCCAAACGCTCAGGCAGAAGGACTGACAAAACGCGGCCGGTGGCGGACACTGGCGGCGTTCCTCACTGGAGAGAGGTCGGCCCATCCCGGATGGCAGCCGGCCCACCGAAGGGGCAAGCGAGCGCGGGACAGGCCACCGCGTGAGTCAATCTCTCAGGTACCCCGGACAGCGAGGACATCCACCCCGAATTCCCTCGGAGCCCTCGATGTCCCTGCTGCAAACGCCCCTCCACGCCCTCCACGTCGAACTCGGCGCCAAGATGGTGCCCTTCGCCGGCTACGACATGCCGGTGCAATACCCCACCGGCGTGATGGCCGAGCACAAGCACACCCGCGCCGCGGCCGGGCTGTTCGACGTGTCGCACATGGGCCAGGTGCGGCTGGTGGGCGCCGACGCCGCCGCCGCGCTGGAGACGCTGGTGCCGGTCGACATCATCGACCTGGGCGTGTTCAAGCAGCGCTACGCGCTGTTCACGAACGACCAGGGCGGCCTGCTGGACGACCTGATGGTCTGCAAGCGGCCCGACGACCTGTTCGTGGTGGTGAACGCCGGCTGCAAGGACCAGGACATCGCCCACATGCAGCGCCACATCGGCTCGCGCTGCGAGGTCATCCCGGTGCCCGAGCGCGCGCTGCTGGCCCTGCAAGGCCCGCAGGCCGTGACCGTGCTGAGCCGCCTGAACCCGGCCGTCGCCCAGCTGACCTTCATGACCGGCGGCTTCTTCGAGCTGGACGGCATCGCCACCTTCCTGACCCGCTCGGGCTACACCGGCGAGGACGGCTACGAGATCTCGGTCCATCAGGACGATGCCGTGGCCCTGGCCCGCAAGCTGCTGGCCCACGCCGAGGTCAGGCCCATCGGCCTGGGCGCGCGCGACTCGCTGCGTCTGGAGGCCGGCCTGTGCCTGTACGGCCATGACATCAACGAGACGACCACGCCGGTCGAGGCGTCCATCACCTGGGCCATCCAGAAGGTGCGCCGCGCCGGTGGTGCACGTGCCGGCGGCTACCCCGGCGCGGCCGTCATCGACGCACAGCTCGCCCAAGGCGCCGCGCGCAAGCGCGTGGGCCTGGTGGGCAAGGAACGCATGCCCGTGCGCGAAGGCGCCAAGATCGTCACCGCCGACGGCACCGAGATCGGCGTCGTCACCAGCGGCACGCTGGGCCCCACGGTCAACCAGCCGGTGGCGCTGGCCTACCTCGCCACGGCCCATGCCGCGGTCGGCACCGAAGTCTTCGCCGTCGTGCGCGACAAGCGCACGCCCATGACCGTTTCCACCACCCCCTTCACCCCCAACCGCTATTACCGCGGCTAATCACTCGGAGCCTGAACGATGAGCATCAAGTACACCCCCGACCACGAATGGCTCGACGTCCACGGTGACGGCACGGCCACGGTGGGCATCACCGTGCACGCCCAGGACGCGCTGGGCGACGTGGTCTTCGTGGACCTGCCCGAAGTCGGCAAGACCTACGCCGAGAAGGACGTCGCCGGTGTCGTCGAGTCCGTCAAGGCCGCGGCCGATGTCTACATGCCCGTCGACGGCGAGGTGACCGAGGTCAACGAGGCCCTGCGCGACGACCCGTCGCTGGCCAACTCCGACCCGCTCAAGGCCGGCTGGTTCTTCAAGGTCAAGCTGAGCAACCCCGCCCAGCTCGACGCGCTGATGGACGCCACCGCCTACGACGCCCTGCTCAAGACCCTCTGATCTTTTCGCCCTGCCCGCCATGCCGACGCCGCTCTCCACCCTCGAAGACGCCACCGAATTCCACGCCCGCCACATCGGGCCGGATGCCGTCGATGAATCCCTGATGTGCGCCGCGATCGGCGTGGCCAGCCGCGGCGCGCTGATCGACGCGGTCGTGCCGCCCGCCATCCGCCGCAGCCAGGGCATGCAGTTGCCCCAGCCGGTGACCGAAGCCCAGGCGCTGGCCGAGCTCAAGGCCATCGCGGGCAAGAACAAGCTCCACAAGAGCTTCATCGGCCAGGGCTACAGCGGCACGCACACGCCGGGCGTCATCCTGCGCAACATCCTCGAGAACCCCGCCTGGTACACGGCCTACACGCCCTACCAGGCCGAGATCTCGCAGGGCCGCATGGAGGCCATCGTCAACTTCCAGACCATGGTGACCGACCTCACCGGCATGGACATCGCCAACGGCTCCATGCTGGACGAGGCGACCTCGGCCGCCGAGGCCGTCACGCTGGCCAAGCGCTCGGTCAAGAGCAAGAGCAACACGCTCATCGTCGCCAGCGACGTGCATCCGCAGACCATCGAGGTCATCCAGACCCGCTGCGCGCCGCTGGGCCTGGAGGTCAAGGTCGGCATGGCGCCCGCGCTGATGGCCGAGCACGACTACTTCGCCGTCGTCTGCCAGTACCCCAGCACCACCGGCCTGATCCACGACCTGAAGGCCTTCACCGAGCAGGCGCACGCCAGGCAGGCCGCCTTCATCGTCTGCGCCGACCTGCTGGCACTGACGCTGCTGACGCCGCCGGGCGAGTTCGGCGCCGACATCGTGGTGGGCAACACCCAGCGCTTCGGCATGCCCATGGGCGCCGGCGGTCCGCACGCCGCCTTCCTGGCCTGCCGCGACGACTTCAAGCGCTCCATGCCCGGCCGCCTGGTGGGCGTGTCCAAGGACGCCCAGGGCCACCCCGCGCTGCGCCTGGCGCTGCAGACCCGCGAGCAGCACATCCGCCGCGAGAAGGCCACCTCCAACATCTGCACGGCCCAGGTGCTGCCGGCCGTCGTGGCCAGCATGTACGCCGTCTACCACGGCCCGCAGGGCTTGAAGCGCATCGCCGAACGCGTGGCCACCTTCACCGCCATCCTGGCCGACGGCCTGCGCAAGCTGGGCGTGAAGGTCGTGACCCCGGCCGCCTTCGACACCCTCGCCGTCGAGTGCGACGTGGCCGCCGTGATGGGCCGCGCGCTGGCCGCCGGCGCCAACCTGCGCCAGCTGTCCGTCAGCCTGGTCGGCGTCGCGCTGGACGAGACCACCACCCGCGCCGATGTGGAGGCGCTGTGGTCCTGGTTCGCGCCGGCCAGCACGCTGAAGGTGGCCGACTACGCCGCCGGCGTCGACAGCCTGATCCCGGCCGCGCTGCGCCGCAGCAGCGCCTTCCTGACCCACCCGGTGTTCAACACGCATCACAGCGAGACCGAGATGCTGCGCTACATCCGCAGCCTGTCGGACAAGGACCTGGCGCTGGACCGCAGCATGATCCCGCTGGGTTCCTGCACCATGAAGCTCAACGCCACGGCCGAGATGATCCCCATCACCTGGCCCGAGTTCGCCCACGTGCACCCGTTCGCACCGCAGGACCAGCTGGCCGGCTACACCGAGCTGGACGCGCTGCTGCGCGGCTGGCTGACCGAGTGCACCGGCTACGCCGGCATCAGCCTGCAGCCCAACGCCGGCTCGCAGGGCGAGTACGCCGGCCTGCTGGCCATCAAGGCCTGGCACGAGTCGCGCGGCCAGGCGCACCGCAACGTCTGCCTGATCCCCGAGAGCGCCCACGGCACCAACCCGGCGTCGGCGCAGATGTGCGGCATGCAGGTGGTGGTCACCAAGTGCGACAAGGAAGGCAACATCGACCTGGCCGACCTGCAGGCCAAGTGCGAGCAGCATGCCGACCGCCTCGCGGCGATCATGATCACCTACCCCTCCACCTACGGCGTGTTCGACACCCATGTGAAGGAGATCTGCGCCACCGTGAAGGCCCATGGTGGCCGCGTCTACGTGGACGGCGCCAACATGAACGCGCTGGTGGGCGTGGCGGCGCCGGGTGAGTTCGGCGGCGACGTCAGCCACCTGAACCTGCACAAGACCTTCTGCATCCCGCACGGCGGCGGCGGCCCGGGCGTCGGCCCGGTCTGCGTGGTCGACGATCTGGTGCCCTTCCTGCCGGCGCACCGCACGGCCGGCCTGGGCCAGGCCAGCAACATCGGCGCGGTCTCGGCGGCGCCGCTGGGCAACGCGGCGGTGCTGCCGATCTCGTGGATGTACATCCGCATGATGGGCGCCGAGGGGCTCAAGAAGGCCACCGAGGTGGCCATCCTGTCGGCCAACTACGTCGCGGCGCGCCTGAGCGAGCACTACGACATCCACTTCAGCGGCGGCATCGCCGGCGTCAAGGGTGGCGGCGTGGCCCACGAGTGCATCCTGGACCTGCGGCCGCTGAAGGACAGCTCCGGCGTGGGTGCCGAAGACGTGGCCAAGCGCCTGATCGACTACGGCTTCCACGCACCGACGCTGAGCTTCCCGGTGGCCGGCACGCTGATGGTGGAGCCCACCGAGAGCGAGAGCCGCGCCGAGCTGGACCGCTTCATCGACGCGATGATCCAGATCCGCCAGGAGATCGCCGAGGTCGAGGCCGGCCGGCTGAGCCGCGAGGACAACCCGCTGGTCCATGCGCCGCACACCGCCATGGTGGTCAGCGCCTCCGACTGGGCCCATGCCTACAGCCGTGAGGTGGCGGCCTACCCGCTCGCCTCGCTGCGCCGCCAGAAGTACTGGGCGCCGGTGGGCCGCGTGGACAACGTCTGGGGCGACCGCAACCTGTTCTGCAGCTGCGTGCCGCTGAGCGAGTACGAGGAATAAGCCCCCGGCCGGCTTCGCCGGCCCACCCCGAGGGGACGCTGCCAATGACCTGGCCAAACCAGTTCCACGGCAGCCGCTGGATGAGTCGGGCGGCCACAAGCCGCCCTCCTTCTGATGAATCGAGGCCCCCATGGCGGTTTCAGTTTTCGACCTCTTCAAGATCGGCATCGGCCCGAGCAGCTCGCACACCGTCGGGCCGATGCGCGCCGCGCGGCTGTTCGGCCTGCGGCTGCAGCACGACGGCGTGCTGGAGCGGGTGGCGCGCGTGCAGGTCATCCTGTACGGCTCGCTGGGCGCCACCGGCAAGGGCCACGGCAGCGACAAGGCCGTACTGCTGGGCCTGGCCGGGCATGAACCGGACACGGTGGACGTGGAGGCCATCCCCGCGCTGCTGGACGGCATCCGCGCCGGCCAGCTGCAGCTGGTCGGCCAGCATGCCATCGCCTTCGACGAGGCCAAGGACCTGGTCTTCAAGCGCCGCGAGACCCTGCCCTTCCACGCCAACGGCATGCGCTGCCTGGCCTTCGACGCCGAGGGCGCCGAGATCGCCAACCGCGTCTACTACTCGGTCGGCGGCGGCTTCATCGTCAGCGACGAGGTGGCGGCCGACGGCAGCAAGCAGAAGGTCATCGCCCCCGACGTCACGGTGCTGCCCTACCCCTTCAAGACCGGCGACGAGCTGCTCGCGCTGACCCGGAAGTTCGGCCTGTCCATCGCCGAGGTCATGCGCCGCAACGAGGGCCACTGGCGCCCCGACGCCGAGACCCGCGCCGGGCTGCTGAAGATCTGGGGCGTCATGCAGGCCTGCGTGCAGCGCGGCTGCCGCACCGAGGGCATCCTGCCCGGCGGCTTCAAGGTCAAGCGCCGCGCGCCCAGCCTGTACGCCAGCCTCACGGCCAACCCCGAGCAGGCGCTGCGCGACCCGCTGCAGGTGATGGACTGGGTCAACCTCTACGCGCTGGCCGTCAACGAGGAGAACGCCGCCGGCGGCCGTGTCGTCACCGCGCCCACCAACGGCGCGGCCGGCATCGTGCCGGCGGTGCTGCACTACTACGCCCGCTTCGTGCACGGTGCGACGGAAGACGGCGTCATCGACTTCCTGCTCACGGCCGCCGCCATCGGCATCCTCTACAAGGAAAACGCCTCCATCAGCGGCGCCGAGGTGGGCTGCCAGGGCGAGGTGGGCGTGGCCTGCTCGATGGCCGCCGGTGCGCTCTGCGCTGTCATGGGCGGCACGCCCGAGCAGGTCGAGAACGCCGCCGAGATCGGCATGGAGCACCACCTGGGCCTGACCTGCGACCCGGTCGGTGGCCTGGTGCAGATCCCCTGCATCGAGCGCAACGCCATCGCCTCGGTCAAGGCCATCAACGCGGCGCGCATGGCGCTGCGCGGCGACGGCACGCATTTCGTCAGCCTGGACAAGGTCATCAAGACCATGCGCGACACCGGCGCCGACATGATGACCAAGTACAAGGAAACCGCCCGCGGCGGCCTGGCGGTCAACATCGTCGAGTGCTGATGACGTGGCATGCCTTGCCGCCCGCGACTCACCGCGGCGGGCCGGCCTGGCAGCGTCCCGCCGGCGGGCGCGCGCCCGGCCAGTGACGCCATGTGCCTCGCCGCGTTCGCGCTGAACGCCCACCCGCGCTTTCCGCTGGTCATCGCCGCCAACCGCGATGAGTTCTTTGCCCGCGCCGCCGAGCCCATGCATTGGTGGCCGGGCGACGGCCCGGCGTTGCTCGCCGGCCGCGACCTCGGCGCCGGCGGCACCTGGTTCGGGCTGAGCCGCGCGGGGCGGCTGGCGCTGCTGACCAATGTGCGCGAGCCGGGCCGCCAGCGGCCCGATGCACCGTCACGCGGTGCGCTGGTGGTGGACTGGCTGCGCAGCCGGCAGGCCGCACCGCCGTTCGCCGCGGCACTGGCACCGGGCTACAACGGCTTCAACCTGGTGACGGCGGACCTGCGGCAAGGCCACTGGCACTGCCTCAGCAACCGCGCCGCGGCGCCCGTCGCGCTGCCGGACGGCCTGCATGCGCTGTCCAACGCCGCGCTCGGCACCCCCTGGCCCAAGACCGGGGCCCTCCAGGCGGCGTTGGCCGATGCGCTGAGGCAGGCCGGCTCGGCGATGCAGCTGGCCGACGCGCTGTTCGCCGCGCTGGCCGACGCCACGCCGGCGCCGGATGCCGAGCTGCCCGACACCGGCGTGGGCCTGCTGCGCGAACGCCAGCTGTCGCCACGCTTCGTGCGCATCATCGACCCGGCGCGACCCGGCCTGGCCCACTACGGCACGCGCTGCTCGACGGTGCTGGTGCGCGAGGCGGACGGCACGACGCAGGTCATCGAGCGCAGCGTCACGGCCGACGGGCAGTACCGGCCGGCGGTGCAGCACAGGCTGGCGCGCTGGCCTGCCTGAGCCGGCACCGGCACGCCCCTGCCTGCGGTGACGTGCAGTCACGCCCGGCTGCCATGTGCCGCCCCGAGGGGCCGCCGCGCCGGGCCACAATGGCCGGGCCGTGCCCGCCGCCGCCCGGCCCCGCCGCCCCCCCGCCGCTCCCCGCCTGCTGCAGCGCTGCCTGTTGCTGGCGGCGCTGCTGCATGTCTGGCTGGTGCTGGTGTTCGGCAACGCCACCGGCACCGCCGCCCCGGGCCAGGGGGTGTGGGGCAGCCTGACGGTCAAGCTGCTGGGCCGCAGCGGCAGCGGCGTGGGCGACCCCGCCGACGCGTCGCCCCGTGCCTCGCCTGACAACGGCCCGCCCGGCGACGGCCGCCAGCCACGCGCCGGCGGCCAGCTGCGGCCGGCCGAGCCCGCCCCCGGCGCCGACGCCGGTGCCGCCGAGCTGGGGCGCTGGGCCCCGCGCGAGGTGCCGCCGGACGCCGCGCGCAGCGAGGCGCCGCCATCCACCCCGCCCGCGCCGACCGCCACGCTCAGCCTGCCCGAAGGCTTCCGGCCCATCGAGCGCGAAGACCTCGCACCGCCCCGGCCGGCACCGCTGCAGGCCACGGCGCCGGCGCTGCCGGCCACGGTCGGCCGCCTGGAGGCCCGGACCGACGCCACCGTGGCGCCGCTGGCGCCGGCCGCCAGTCTGCGCACGAACGGCCCCACCGCCGAACTGCCGACGACACCCGAACTGCCGACGACACCCGATCTGCCGGCCCCCGTGCGCCGCCTGGAAGCTGTGCCTGCCACCGCAGCGCTGCCACGCGCCACGGACCTGCGTGTCGCGCCGACACCGGCCGCACCGGCCACGCCCGGCGCAGACCTGCCCGCCGCCGTGCAACGGCTCGAAGCCCCGACCGACAGCGCCCCGCCGGCCCGCGTGATGCCGCGGCCGGCCGAGCTGCGCCCGCCAACCCCGGCCACCGCGACGGCAATGGCAATAAGAAAGAGTGTTTTCAGGTTGCGGTACCACTGCAAGTTGGCGAATAAATGAAGTGGGGTATCCACTTGACTCAGGTGACCCCAAGATGTAGTATGTGGCTTCGTGGAGGATTACCCGCGCGATTTGCTTGAGTTCGAGTCTCGTTTCGCCACCGAAGAAGCCTGTCGCGACTATCTGTTCGCCCTGCGCTGGCCGGACGGATTCCGCTGTCCGAGCTGCGGGCATGAGCGGGCC
>CAXDTK010000124.1:0-14667 GCA_963992225.1 uncultured Comamonadaceae bacterium
GATAGGAGTCCGTCTCGTGGGCTCGGAGATGTGTATAAGAGACAGCGCGAGGCGGTGCCCGCGGGCGTCAAGGTGGTCGAGCAGATCAACCCCAGCACGCTGTTCAAGAGCCGCAAGACCGCCGCCGAGGCGGCCTTCATCCGCGAGGCCATGGCCGAGGACGGCGCCGCGATGTGCGAGTTCTACGCCGAGTTCGAGGCCTCGCTCGCCCGCGGCGAGCGCTGGACCGAGCTGGACATCGACACCCGCCTCACGGCCGCGCGCCGCAAGCGCCCGGGCTTCATCGGCCTGTCCTTCTCCACGATCGCTGGCTGGATGGCCAACGGCGCCCTGCCCCACTACCGCGCCACGCCCGAGTCCTACGCGGCTATTCAAGGCGACGGCCTGCTGCTGATCGACTCCGGTGGCCAGTACCTGGGCGGCACGACCGACATCACGCGCGTCTGGCCCATCGGCAGCGTCAGTGCCGCACAGAAACGCGACTACACGCTGGTGCTCAAGGGCACGCTGGCGCTGTCGCGCACCCGCTTCCCGCGCGGCACGCTCAGCCCCATGCTGGACGCCATCGCCCGCGTGCCGCTGTGGGAGCACGGCCTCGACTACGGCCACGGCACCGGCCACGGCGTGGGCTACTTCCTGAACGTGCACGAGGGCCCGCAGAGCATCAGCAAGGCCATCGCCGAGCCGGCCATGGCGATGGAGCCCGGCATGATCACCTCCATCGAGCCCGGCCTGTACCGGCCGGGGCTGTGGGGCGTGCGCATCGAGAACCTGGTGATGAACGTCGCCATCGACACGCCGGAGAAGAACGCCTTCGGCGAGATGCTGGCCTTCGAGACGCTGACGCTGTGCCCCATCGACACGCGCTGCATCGACACCGCGCTGCTGCGTGCCGACGAGATCGCCTGGCTGAACGACTACCACGCCACCGTGCGCGCGCGGCTGGCGCCCAAGGTCGACGGCGCGGCGCTGGCCTGGCTGCTGGCGCGCACCGAGCCGCTGGCGGCATGAAGGCCCTGGCCGCGCTGCTGCTGTGCGCGGCCGGCGCGGCCGCCGCGGCGCAGACGCGCCACAAGCAGGTCCCCGAGCAGGTCCACGAGGGCCTGTGCGATGCCTCGGCCGCGGTGGCGCTGGATGCGCAGCACTTCGTCGTGGCCGACGACGAGAGCAACCGGCTGACCGTCTACCGCCGCGGCGCCGGCCGGCCGGTCGGCCATGTCGAGCTGGACGCCTTCCTGAAGACCGGCAAGGAGGCGGACCTGGAAGGCGCCGCCCAGATGGGCGGCCGCATCTACTGGATCGCCTCGCATGCGCGCAACAGCGCCGGCAAGCGGCGCGAGGACCGGCTGCGCTTCTTCGCCACCGCGGCCCGCGGCGCCACGCTGGCGCCGGTCGGCCGCCCCTACACCGCGCTGCTGGACGACCTGCTGGCCGCGCCGGCGCTGGCCGCGCTGCACCTGGCCGACGCCGCGGCCCGCGCGGCCGAGGCCGAGGGCGGCCTCAACATCGAAGGCCTGGCCGCCGGGCCGGACGGCAGCCTGCTGATCGGCCTGCGCAACCCCGTCCCGCAGGGCCGGGCGCTGCTCATCCCGCTGCTGAACCCGGCCGAGCTGGTGGAGGGCCGCGGGCCGGCGCGCCTGGGCAACGCCATCACGCTGGACCTGGGCGGCCGCGGCCTGCGCTCCATCGAGCGCGTGGGCAGCGGCTACCTGATCGCCGCCGGGCCGAGCGCCGACGCGGGCAGCTTCGCGCTGTTCCGCTGGAGCGGCCGGCCGGCCGATGCGCCGCTGCCCGTCGCCCTCGAGTTGGGCACGCTGCGGCCCGAGGCGCTGTTCGCCTGGCCTGACGGCCAAGTCACGCTGCTCAGCGACGACGGCGGCCTGATGGTCGGCAAGAAGGCCTGCAAGGACGCCGCCCCGGCCCGGCGCGCCTTCCGCGCGCTGAACTTCAAGCCCTGAGCCCGCACGCCATGGACCAGGTGGACGTGGCCGTCATCGGCGCCGGCGTGGTGGGCCTGGCGGTCGCGCGCGAGCTGGCGCAGCGCGGCCGCGAGGTGGTCGTCATCGAGGCGGCCGGCGCCATCGGCACCGGCACGTCCTCGCGCAACAGCGAGGTCATCCACGCCGGCCTGTACTACCCGGCCGGCAGCCTGAAGGCCAGGCTGTGCGTGCGCGGCAAGGCGCTGCTGTATGCCTACTGCGAAGCCCGCGGCATCGCCCACCGACGCTGCGGCAAGCTGCTGGTGGCCACGCGCACGGAAGACCTCGACCGCCTGGAGCGCATCGCCGCCGCCGGCGCCGCCAACGGCGTGGACGATCTGCGCCGGCTGGACCGCGCCGCCACGCGGGCGCTGGAGCCCGCGCTGCAGGCGGCCGGTGCACTGCTGTCGCCGTCCAGCGGCATTGTCGACAGCCACGGGCTGATGACCGCGCTGCTGGCCGACGCCGAGCATGCCGGCGCCACGCTGGCCCTGGCCAGCCCCGTCACGGGCGGGCAGCGCGACGGCGACGGCTGGCGGCTGCGCGTGGGCGACGATTTCGAGCTGGGCGCGGCCTGCGTGGTGAATGCGGCCGGGTTGTTCGCCGCGCAGGTGGCCGCCGCGCTGGGCACTGCCACGCCGCGGCTGCATTTCGCGCGCGGCCATTACCTGTCGCTGGCGGGGCGGGCCCCGTTCTCGCGGCTGATCTACCCGCTGCCGGTGGACGGCGGCCTGGGCGTGCACCTGACGCTGGACCTGGGCGGTCAGGCGCGCTTCGGCCCCGACGTGCAGTGGCTGCCCGGCACCGACCCGGCGGCGTTGGACTACACGGTCGACCCCGCGCTGGCCCCGGTCTTCGAGGCCGAGGTGCGCCAGTACTGGCCCGGCCTGCCCGCCGGCGCGCTGCAGCCGGCCTACGCGGGCATCCGGCCCAAGCTGAGCGGCCCCGGCGAGCCGGCGGCCGATTTCCGCATCGACGCCGGCACGCCCGGCCTGATGCAGCTGTTCGGCATCGAGTCGCCGGGCCTGACCGCCGCGCTGGCACTGGCCGAAGAGGTCGCGGCTCGGGTCTGACGCGCGTCAGATGGCCAGCGCGGCATCCGCGGTGACGGCCCCGGCACCCGGCCAGAGCGCCAGCCCGCCACGCAGGCTCCAGGCCTGCCCATGGCCCAGCCGGCGCAGCGCACGGGCCGCCTGGGCGCTGCGGTTGCCGCTGCGGCAGAAGAACACCAGCGGCATGTCGCCCGGCAGCGCCAGCCAGCGCGCCAGCGCCTCGGGCAGGCGCGACAGCGCCACGGCCTCGCGCTGCACATCGCCGTCCAGGGCGGGCGCCGCGCCCAGGCATTGCTCGTAGGGCTCGCGCACGTCCACCAGCCGCAGGCCCCGCGGCGCGGCGGCCAGCTGGCGCAGCGCTGCCGGGTCCAGCTCGCTGGCGACGCTGGCGCAGCCGCCGTCGACGCGCGCGCCGCAGGCCAGGGTCCGGTAGCCGGTCAGGCCCAGTCCCTGCTCCAGCGCCGCCTTGGCCGCGGCGAAGTCCGCGTCGCCGAGGCGGCCGTCCAGCACGCCGGCCAGCAGCGGCTGGGCCGCGGCCTCCACCGCGAGCGTGCAGCCGAAGCGGTCGTCGTAGTCATGCGCCGGCAGCAGCAGCGTGCGCGGGCCCACCGTCTGCCACAGCAGGCGCAGCGAGGCCCCGAACGCCAGCGGCGCGCTCTGCTCGAAATCGCTGCGGCCCAGCGCGCCGGGGAGCACGGTGTCGCCCACGAAGGCCAGGCGCAGCGCCGGGCCGTCGTGCAGCAGGTAGGCCGTCGAATCGGCCGTGTGGCCCGGCAGCGGCAGGCGCGTCAGCCGCTGGCGGCCGAGCGCGACGGCTTGGGCACCCTGCGGCCAGCCCAGCGCGCCCACCTCCGCGGCGGGCTGCTGCAGCGCGGCCCGCAGCGCGGCCGCCGCCGAGGCGTGGTCGCCATGGCTGTGGGTGTCCAGCACCGCGGCCAGCGCATGGCCCTGGCAGCGCAGCCATTGCGCCAGCGGTTCGGTCAGCTCGGGCAGCGGATCGATGACCACGGCGCGGCGGCTGGCGGCATCGGTCAGCACGTAGCAGCAGGCGCCCTGGACGGCAAATCGCGTCAGGCCTTCGGCCGGCAAGACCTGGCCCCCTGCCGCGCCAGGGGCCAGGCAGCTGGCGCGCAGCGCGTCGCCGCAGCGGCGGATGCGGGTGCAGGCCGCGTCGATGAAGGCGGCGTCTGCGCAAGGGCCGAACGACAGGCGCAGGCTGGCGGTGGTCTGCCAGTCCGGCAGGCCCATGGCCGCCAGCACGAAGCTGGGCCCGGCCTGCGCGGCACTGCAGGCCGAGCCGCCGCTGACGCGCAGGCCGGCCGCGTCGAACAGGTCCAGCAGCAGCCTGGACGCCACCCCCGGCACCGCGAAGTTCAACGTGGTGGGCAGGCACAGCGCGGGCGGCGCGTTGAACACCAGGCCGGCAAAGGCCTGCTGCAGCGCCGCGGCGAGCTGGTCGCGGTAGGCCGCCAGCGTCGCGGCCGTGCGGAAGGTGTGCCCGTCCTCGAGCGCCGCCAGCACGGCGCCCAGCGCGGCGATGCCGGCCATGTTCTCCGTGCCCGAGCGCCAGGCGCCCTCCTGGCCGCCTCCCGCCAGCAGCGGCGTGAACGGCGCGCCCTCGCGCACGTACAGCAGCCCGATGCCCTTGGGCGCGTACAGCTTGTGCCCCGAGAACGGCGCGTAGTCGATGCGCCGCGCGGCCAGTTGCAACGGCAGCTTGCCCAGCGCCTGCACGCCGTCCACCAGCCACAGCGCCGGGCTGCCGGCCAGCGCGGCCTCGATGCCGTCCAGGTCGCTGATGACGCCGGTCTCGTTGTTGGCCGCCATCGTGCACACCAGCCCGGCCCGCGGCGCGTGCGCGCGCAGCCAGGCCAGGTCATGCCGGCCGTCCCGCCCGACCGGGATGGCCAGCACCTGCAAGTGCAGCCCCAGCAGCGCGTTCCAGTGCCTCAATGCCTCGGGCACGGCCTTGTGCTCGGTGGCGCCGTAGAGCAGCAGTTCCGGCCTGACGGGCGCATCGCGCAGCGCCGTGAGCGCCGACAGCACCGCCGTCTGTATGCCCTCGGTCGCGCCGCTGACGAACAGCACCCGGCCGCTGCCGACCCCCAGCACGCGCGCCGCGCGGGCCCGCACGCCGTCCATCAACGCGCGGGCCTTCAGGCCGCTGCTGTGTGCGCTGCTGGGGTTGCCGAAGTCCTCGGCCATGGCCGCCATCGCGGCCTCGCGGGCCGCGGGCAGCACGGGGGTGGTGGCATTGGCGTCGAGATAGATGTCCATGAGGGGTGCAGGCAGCAAGCGTCCGCCCGCATTGTTCCCACGCCGGCCCGCAAACGGGTTGCGCCGCACGCCCGCAACGCGGCGATATCGAGCATGGGGTTCTCGATACCATCGGATTCATGAAATTGGATTCCATCGACATCCGCATCCTCGACATCCTGCAGCAGGACGCGGAATGCCAGGTCGCCGACATCGCGCAACGCGTGGGCCTGTCGGCGACACCCTGCTGGCGCCGCATCCAGCGCCTGAAGGCGGCGGGGGTCATCACCCGCCAGGTCGCACTGCTGGATGCGCAACAGCTCAATGTCGGCGTCACGGTGTTCGTGTCGGTACGCACCAGCATCCACACCCAGGAATGGTTCGAGACCTTCAAGGCCACGGTGCAGGCCATCCCGGAGGTGGTGGAGTTCTATCGCATGAGCGGCGACGTGGACTACCTGCTGCGGGTCGTCGTGCCCGACATCGCCGCCTACGACCGCGTCTACAAGCGCCTGATCGCCGGCACGCAGCTGCACGACGTCAGCTCCAGCTTCGCGATGGAGCAGCTCAAGCTGACGACGGCGCTGCCGCTGGACTACGCGGGCTGACTTTCGCACCTAAGGTCCGCTCCCGCGGCCTGGACGCCCTGCGGCGACGGGATGCGCGGCCGAAATGAATCAAGGCCCCGCAGGGCCTTGATGTCATGAGTATTTCTTGGGGCTGATGGAGATTGAACACTTCAATGCAGGCCGCGCCAGTGCTCGTTCTGCGACGTGCGACTGCTGATCGTTCCCCCATTTGTTCCCCCACTTGGCAGCACAACGAAAAAGGGCCGGCTTGCGCCGGCCCCCTCTCAGGTCCCGATCATCAGCAAAACCCAGCCGAGTGCGCGGATGCACGCGGCAAGATCGATCCTCAGATCCACCTTCACGGTCACTTTCTTCATGGCTTGCGCCCTTATGAAAGCCGGTGCCGGCACAGGCGTTTAACCTGCGCTGTATTTGTTTCAGCGCCCTAGCTGGCCCTGGCCATTCCGCTACCTAGGATGCGGTCCGGCGACAGCTCAGACGCAAGGGTGCTCGGAGATCGTGGCCCGACTGAATGGCCTGTTCGAACTCGACAACAAGCAGAAATCAGACCCACTCCTTGACCTCCTGCGTGGCCTGAACGGAAACGTTTTCGAGCCAGTCCCGGAGGGGTTTGATGTGGATGGCGATTCTGGTAACTCGGATTGGTAGGGCCCGGCTCGACGCACTGACCGGCGCTGGTCCGCCAGGTCTATCCCGGTCTTGCGTCGCCGGCACTCTTAGCGCATTGGCTGTAGCCTGAACAGCTGTGCCGGCCGATGCGCGCCACCCTGGCGGAATTCACCTGGCACCGCGCGCGCTGTACCGCTGCTTTCGATCCGGCGCCTGAACGTCACCTTGTCGAGTCGCTTTGACAGTACGGCCTCGGAGAACGCCTGCAACTCTGGCAGGGTGAACGGCTCAGGAATCCATCCAGCCGGGTATCTCAGGGATGCAATCTGTTCCCGGGTCGCTGTCGCGGCGCTTTCGAGCAGGGCTGTGTGGTCGAAGGCGAGTTTGCTGCTGGCCAGAATCTCATCGACGGGATGCCATTCAAGGGCAGCGACACGTTTGCCCGGAGTCACGGCCAGCTCAGGTTGAACGAGGCTTCGGTACACCACGCTCAAGGCCCACGGTGCGCGTGGATCACGGTGTTGGCCACCCGCCGCGCAAACCTGCGATAGGTTCGACAGCGGCCCGCCCAGCCGTTCTTGCGCGACACGCTGCGCCCCAGCTTCCAGCGACGAGTCTTTGTCAATGCGCAGCACGCCTCCCGGTAAGGCGAGGCGGCCTTTGCAAGGTGCCTCTTGCCGGCGACTCAGCAGAACACGTAGCTGCCCCTCCGCTACGCAGAGTGCAACCAGCTCGAGCCGAACGAAGGGCATGGGGTGGTGCTTCACCGCGCCATCAACCTTGTTAGTTGTGTTTTGCATTTAACTAAGGCACACTTAGTTGTGATGTGCAATGAAGTGTACGGAGGTCAGAAATGCAGAGCAATCACCGTGTCGCAGCTAGCAGTCTGGAGCGTGCCATTGAAATCGCCGCCCGGGCGCACGCCGGGCAGACCGACAAGGGAGGCGCGCCCTACGTGCTGCATCCCCTGCGTGTGATGCTCCAGCTTCGCGATCCGGTCGCTCAAATCGCCGCGGTTCTGCACGACGTGGTAGAGGACTGCGCTGGCTGGAGCCTGGCGCGCTTGCGTGGTGAACCGCGCTCGATCAGGCCCTGATGACACAGGTAGGCCAGCGCCCAGTCAACGGCTGACTCGGTACGGCCCGTCAGAATCAGCAACTGCGCCCGGCGCCAGCGCCGTTTCGGGTGGGCCTGCATCAGCGCAAGCACCACTGCCGTTGCGCTTCCCTCCCGCACCTGGCCGGGCGGGCGCGGGTTGTAGCGGGCGCGCTTCAACGGCGCACCGGTCCGCGCGGCAGCGAGCTGCTGCAGGAGGAGGCCCCACGCTGCCCGGCGTTGCGCCGGGGAATGGCTGTCCGTTTCAGGAGTCGCCGTCGTCTTAGTTTGGTCGGTCATTCGTCGTAACCCCCTCGGGACTTCTTTTGTGCGAACGAATCGATCGAGCGGGTGGACTCCGCCCACGCCTGGGTTGCACCGGTGAACTCCAAAACCAGCGAGGCAACACTGCCCTGGCGGTTCTTGGCGATGTCCAAGCCGATGGGCCGGCTCCCGCCCTCCGTGTCTGCGAGCGGCCACAAAAAGGCAATCACGTCGGCGTCCTGCTCGATCTCACCACTGTCTCGAAGATCGCTCTGCTGCGGCCGCTTGCCAGGGCGCTGCTCGACATTCCGATTCAGCTGGGACAGCAGAAGGACGGCGCAGTCGAGCTGCTTTGCCAGCTTCTTCAGGCCTCGGCTGATCGAGCCGACCTGCGCCGTCCTCGTCTCGCCGTCGCCCTCGGCGAGCTGTAGGTAGTCGACGACGACCAGCCTGACACCGCGCACCTTACGGGCCTTCGAGGCAATGGCACGGAGCGTCAGCCCCGGCTCATCGTCCACCGTGATCGGCAGCCGGGCCAACGCATCGACACCTTCGGCCAGTCGGGCCCATTCGTTGTTGTCGAGCTTGCCGGTCTGGAGATGGCCGAGGTCTACTCCCGCTTGGCTGGCCACCATGCGCAGGCCCAGCTGCTCGTCGGCCATCTCCTGCGAAATGATCAGTACCGGATGGCCGTCCTGCGCCACGTTGTAGGCGATCTGTAGCGCCAGCGCGGTCTTCCCCATTCCCGGGCGTCCGGCCAAGACGAGCAGGTCGCTTGGGTTCATGCCACCGCCACACAGGTGACGGTCAAAGCCCGGGAAGCCAGAGCGGAAGACATCAGCTTTTCCCTCAGCCGCCGCGTTGATGCGGTCGATGACCTTGACCATCACCTGGTCCATACCGATGGACTGGCGGGCATGGCTGCGCGCCTCCATGCCAGCGAACAGGGCCTGGACCTGATCCACCTTCTCCGCGGCGCTGCCCTCGCCACCATGGACGATGGCCAGGGCCTCGTCGAGCTTGGCCAGCAGCTGGCGCAGCACCGAGCGGTCGCGCACGATCTCGGCATAGCGGCGGCAGTTCGCCGCGCTCGGCACACACTGCGCCAGCGAGTTGATGTAGGCCAGACCGCCGATCTCGGCCGCCTTATCGCTGCCCAGCGCGTCGAACACCGTGACAACATCTGCCGGCCGCCCCGAGCTGATGAGCCGTCCCAGCGCGGCGTAGATCGTCCGATGCTCGGGGCGGTAGAAGTCGGGTTCCGACAACAGGTCAGCCACGCGGTCCCAAGCGCTGTTGTCGATCAGCAGCGCGCCGACGACGGACTGCTCGGCTTCTTGGCTGTGCGGCGGGACGCGGAGGGCCTGCACGTCCTCTCTTGGTTCGGAACCGCTCATGACGCACCCTTGGCGCGCTGCGCCTGCTGGCCGGTTGTCGTCAGGCGATATGACTCTCCGTCGATGATCCAGAGCTTCATCCAGTTCTCGCGCACCGCCCTGCGGAAGACGGGGCGCCAGTCCTTGTAGGTCTTGCTGGCTTCGCTGTACCGGTGCTTGAACTCGGTCCAGGCCAGTTGCATGAACTCCTCCGGGATGCCGACCTCGGACGCATATGCGAACACCGGGTCATCCTGCGGAATGAGCGATTCGCCGGCGGCTTTCCGCTCCTCCGCCCAGGTCTTGAAGGAAACGGCCGGCCGGCCCCCGCGAGGGGGTTTGGGGGAGTTATCTATGGTGCTTGGTGCTTGGTGCTTGGTGTCGAACTCACTCCGGGCTCCGCCCGGAGTCACGCGTGACGCGTCCGTGATCCCGTCGTGACTCGGGGCGGAGGCCGCCAAGCGTGCCCTGCGATTCGCCGCGCGTTGCGCGTCACGCGCCCGCTTGTCCAGCATGTCCAGCACGCGCTCGGTGATCGTCTCGTGGTACAGCCGGCCGTCCTCGTGCGCGGTCCAGCCGCGGAGCAGCACCTCGCGGTGCTGGCGCAGCATGTCGACGGGCATGTCCAGGCGTGCCGCGATCAACAGGTCGTCGGCGGGCAAGGAGCCGCACGGCGTCTGCTCCCAGGCCGTGACCCAGAGCAGCAGCAGCCAGGGCCGCAGCTCACGCGCGCACAGGTGCCATGTGTCCGACTGCCGCACGCGCTCCATGTCGAGCTCGAAGCGCCAGCCCTTCGCGCGGGTATCAGCGGGGTATGGAACAGGAGCCATCACACGCCGAGCCTCGGCCTGGTCGCCCAAGCAGGTGACGCCAGCCGCGCTCCCCGACGATCGCTCATCAGGCGAAACGTCAGGCAGCGCACGCAGATCGGCGACATGCCAGGCCGGCCGCCGGGGCCCCCGCAATAGCAGCCGTGATCCGACGTCGTGCCAGAGGCGGTATGGTTGCGCGGCTCCCCCGAGCTGCTTCCCATGTCCCCCTGGCCCGGCATGCCCGCCGGCCGGGGGACCACCTTCAATCGATGGCGCATAGGCCTCTCCTTGATGTGGAGAGCACTCCTGCGCTCGAAGGTTGAGCGGGTCGATACCCGCATGGATCGCCAAACCTGCAGAGCAGGCCGACGCGAGATTGTGCGCCATGCCGCCGACGCTCGGGAAGCAGGCGGCCCTCACGACGCGCCCCCGATCTGCCGCAGGAACGCGTGCACGTCGTTCAAGTGCGTGAAGCTCCGATTCATGCCCCAGCGCCCCACCGTGTAGAGCTGCCGGCCGTCGCGCTGCTGTACGTCGAGGGCGTAGCCTCGGAGCGCGAACTGCGCTGCCAGGGTTGCCTGTGCCTTGTCCTCATCGACATCGGCCGCCTCAACGAACTGATGCGCCATCACGAACCGCGCGCGTCCAGCTTGCGGGCCTGCCACGCGGCTGCGGAGCCTCCCGACTTCGCCTGCGGAGCGGCTGCAGGCTGCACGGCGCCGGCCTGGGCGGCCAACCACGCCATGAGGTCGCCCGCGCGGATGCGAGTGCAACGCTTGCCCATCTTGACCAGCTTGGGGAAGGTCGGATCGGCCTTGACCTTGCGGTAGATCGTGGCTTCGGAAAGGCCCGCGATGGCCGATGCGGTGCCCAGCGTCAGCAACGCGTCGGGCAGCTGAGCGGCCTGCAGGGGCTGCGACCGACCGCCTCGTGCGGATTGAAGAGCTTCCATGTGATCCCTTTCGGTTGACATGGGCGCCATTAATCCAGCCTTGGCACGAAGGCCAGCCGATTCGTTAGGTCGTTGCTATTTGTTCACAGTCGCGCGTTTCTTCCGCGTCGGCATAAAGAGAAGGAGTGCCCGTCGGCCCCAAAGGATCACGCAGCCCGCATCTCCACGACGCCCGCTCCCTGGGCCAAGCGCTGCAGGTACTCGGCCCATAACGTCATCATCTGCCGGCGCTGCTCCATGAACTCGGCCCGGTCGTAGGCCATCCCGAGGGGCCCAGACTTGCCGTGCGCCAGCTGCGCCTCGATGACGTCCGGGTGCACGTTCAGGCGCTCGACCATCAGCGTCCGGGCCATGGCACGGAACCCGTGCGGCGTCATCGTGTCGTTGTCGAAGCCCATGCGACGCAGCGCCGTGCGCAGCGTGTTCTCGCTCATGGGCCGCTCACCGGTCAGCAGGCTCGGGAAGACGAAGCGCCCGTGGCCCGTGAGCGGATGCAGATCCTTCAGCAGCTCGACGGCTCGCGGCGCCAGCGGCACGAAGTGCGGCCGGCCGTTGATCTTGCCGGCCTTGACCCGCTTCATGGACTCGGCCGGAATCGTGAGCATGGCGGCGTCCAGGTCGACCCAGGCCCATTCCATGGCGCGGACGTTGCCCGGCCGCTGGAAGATCAAGGCCGAGAGCTCAAGTGCCGTGCGGGTGGCCGGCTGGCCCTCGTAAGCGAGGATCGCCCGCATGAGGTCGCCGGCTGCCTTAGGCTCCAGCACCGCGGCCATGTGCTTGGTCGCCACCGGCTTCAGCGCACCGCTTAAGGTGGCCGCCGGATTGTGCTCGCACGCGCCCAGCGAATTGCCGTGCTTGAAGATCTGACCACAGGCCTCACGCAGCGAGTGGGCCAGTTCCTTGACACCCCTCCCCTCCACCCGTCGCAGGGTGGCCAACAGGAGCGGGGCCTTCACGTCAGCGATTGGTAGCTTGCCGATCCAAGGGAACACGTCCTTCTCCAGGCGAGCTAGCCAGCGCGCGGCGTAGTGCTCGCTCCAGCCGGGCGCCTTGAGCTGGTGGAAGTCGCGGGCCACTGCCTCGAACGTGTTAACCGCGGCGGCCTTGCGTTGCAGCTTGGCCACGAGGCGCACTTGCGCCGGGTCTGCGCCGCTTTGCTGCGTCAGCCGGGCCTTGTCGCGCGCAAGCCGCGCATCCTTCAGGCTGGTGTCTGGGTAGGCGCCGAGGGCAAGACGCTTCTCCTTGCCGTCGAAACGGTACTTCCAAAACCAGCGCCTTGACCCGTTCGGCGCCACCTCAAGGTAGAGGCCGCCAGCATCGGCCAGTCGCACCCGGGCCTTATCGGGGGGGCAGACGGCGATCCTGCATTGGATCTCGGTGAGGGGCATGGGGGAACAAACCTCGCTACAGGGGTGGAATCGGCTTCCGTTCCCCCAACTGTGCCCCCTGTTCCCCCGCGCTGCAACGCGCGTTCGTGCGCGGTCGTGCAATGAAAAAAGCCCTAAGCTGTTGATTCGCTTAGGGCTTTTGCGTCTTCATGCGTGAACATGAAATGTATTTATGGGGTGGCTGATGGGACTCGAACCCACGACGACAGGAATCACAATCCTGGACTCTACCAACTGAGCTACAGCCACCGCAGAGCCAAAAAGTATAACCGATTTTTTACGGTGCGCTCGCGGCCGATGCCGGCGTGGCGACCTTGACGACGGCCTTGTACTGCGACTTCAGCGCGGCCAGGTAGGCCTGGCCTTCGGCGCGGGCCCAGGCGGCGGCGTATTGCTGCGCCGCGCGCTTGTCGTCGATGACGGCAGCGTCGCGCGGCTGCAGCTGGTTGATGCGCACCACGACATAGCTGCCGTCGTCCGCCGCGACGCCGACAGCGGCCGGCAGCTTGGCGGCCTCGGCGCCCAGCACCGCTTCGAGCTGGGCGCGCGTCAGGCCTTGCGGCTTGGCACGCGACACGGTCACGGCGGCGGCCAGGCCGGCGGTATCGGCGGCATTGGCCTTCAGCGCGGCCAGGCGGGCCTCGCCGGCCTTCTTCGCTTCGGCGGTGGCGAGCTTCTGGACCAGTTGCTCACGCACCTTGTCCTTCACGTCGGCCAACGGCGGAATGCGGGACGGGCTGTGCTGCACGACGCGGGCCGACACCAGCTGGCTGGGGCCGGTCTCGACAGCCTCGGTGTTGCGCTTGTTGCGCAGGGCGTCGGCGCCGAAGACGGCGTCCAGCAGCTTGGCGGACGCGAGCGGGCCGGCCACCCCCGGCTGCGGCTGGCGCAGCACGGTGGCCGTCTGGATCTGCAGCTTGAGCTTGTCGGCCAGCGGCTGCAGGCTGTCGGACTGCTCGTAGGCCAGATTGCCGAACTGCTCGGCCGCCTCGGCGTAGCGGCGCTGGGCCAGCTGCTTGCGCACCTCGGCTTCGACCTCGCCGCGCACGGCCTCGAAGGGCTTCTTCTCGCCGCCGCGGGTGCCGGTCAGCTGGATGATGTGGAAGCCGAAATCGGTCTCGACCAGGTTGCTGATCTCGCCCTGCTTCATCGCGTACACGGCCGCGTCGAACTCCTTGACCATGGCGCCGCGGCCGAAGAAGTCGAGGTCGCCGCCATTGACGGCCGAGCCCTCATCCTGCGAGTTCTTCTTGGCCAGCTCCGCAAACGCTGCCGGGTTCTTGCGCACTTCGGCCAGCAGGCCTTCGGCCCTGGCCTTGGCCTTGGCGCGCTCCTCGGCGGGCGCACTGCGCTCGGCCTTGATGAGGATGTGGCTGGCGCGGCGCTCTTCCGGCACGCCGTAGCGCGAGGCGTTCTCGTCGTAGTACTTGCGCAGGTCTTCCTCGGTGAAGGAGACGTCCTTCTTCAGCGCTTCCAGGTCGAGCACGACGAACTGGATCTGTGCCGACTCGGGCAGCTGGAATTTGGCGGCGTTGGCGGCGTCCTTGTAGAAGGCCTCGATGTCGGCGTCGCCCGGGTTGATCTTGGCCGCGAAGTCCTTGACGTCGAAGCGCTGCAGCTGCACCTCGCGTTGCTGCAGCAGCGCATCGAAGGCGAGCTTGGGTGCACTGGCGCCGGTCGTCACGGAGGCCTCGACCGGCGTGGTGACCTGGCGGATGGCGTAGTCCTGGCGCAGCCGCTCCAGGAAGATCGAGGGGGTCATGCCCTGGGCCGCCAGCAAGGCCTTGTTGACCGTGCCGTCGGGGTTGCGCAGGAAGGCGAACTGCGGGTCGTTCCAGAACCGCGCCGCCACGGACTCGGCGCTGGGCGTGAAGTGCTGGTGCTGGGCCGCAGCCTGCAGCGTGCGCTCGGTGACCAGGCCTTCCAGGGCCTGGTGCTTCGCCTGGGGCGTGTCCAGCAGCTTGGCGTCGACGCCGGGGTTCTGGTTGCGGATACGGTCGGCCTGCTCGCGCTGCGCCGCCTCCCATTCGGCCTGGGTGATCTTGCGGCCATCGACGCTGGCCACGCCGGCATTGGCGCCACCCATCATGCTGGTGTAGCCCTCCATGCCGATGAAGGCGAAGGACGGCAGGATCAGCAACAGCAGAATGAACTGGAACAGGCGCGTGTGAGCGCGAACGAATTCAAACATCTCGGGAAGCCTTGAGGGTCAGGTCAGACGCGACGAATCAAACGCGACGAAGGCGAACCGAGGTTCGCCTTCGAAGGGAGCCGCATTCTAAGTGCGGGACGGC
>CAXDTK010000125.1:0-14660 GCA_963992225.1 uncultured Comamonadaceae bacterium
AGCTCCACAGCGGGCCGTCCACCTGGCCGGCCTCGTAGCGGCCCAGCGTCAGCGCCTGGGAGCCGCGGCGCAGCGCGATCAGCTCGCGGTAGAAGTTGAACAGCGAGCCCGGGTCGCGCTGCTGGCTCTCGGCGTTGTGGCGGCTGCGGTTCAGCGCCAGCGGCCGGAAGGGCCGGCTGCTGCTGGAGAACCCGCCCGGGCCTTGATTGCCGGGTGTCCAGCTCATCGGCGCGCGCAGCGGCGCGTCGTCGCGGGCGTCCTTGCCGTCGATGCCGGCCAGGCCGATCTCCTCGCCGTAGTAGACGAAGGGCGTGCCGGGCAGGAGCAGGTAGCTGGCCGCGGCCAGGCGGTAGCGCGCCTCGTCGCCGCGCAGCTGGTCCCACACGCGCTGGCCGGTGAAGCTGTCGTGGTTGTGCAGGAAGGTCGCCATCGTGGGCGACATGGTGCGGTAGTAGTCGGCCACCTTCTGCACCGCGGCCGCCTCGCCCTTGGCGGCCTTGACGATCTCGTAGTTCAGGTTGAAGGCGAAGGCGCCGCCGCACAGGGCGGGGTCGCCGTAGGCGATGGGCTCGGCCGTGGCCTCGCAGACCACGTAGCGGCCGGGGTAGCTCTTGATCAGGTCCTGGAAGCGCTTGGTCAGCGCGCGGCTCTCGGGCTGGTCGTTCCAGTCGATGGCGTTGTTCTCGATCAGGTGGGGCACGGCGTCCAGCCGGTAGCCGTCCAGCCCGCGGTTGAGCCAGAAGCGCAGCGAGTCCTCGTGGTACTGCACCACGGCCGGGTTGCGCATGTTGAAGTCGGGCATGTGGGGCCCGAAGGTGCCGAAGTAGATGTCGGGCGAGCCCGGCTTCGGGGCCGGCATGTCCTTCACCTCGCCGGTCCAGTCCCAGGGCTTCTGCGCGGCGTCGTACCAGGGGTTCTTGCCCCAGATGTCCCAGCCGGCCGGGACAGGGCTGGACGCGGGGTTCCACACGAACCAGCTGCGCCAGGGGCTGTCGCGGTCGGCCAGCGCCTGCTGGAACGGCGCGAACCGGTGCGACGCATGGTTGATGACGTAGTCCATCACGATGCCGATGCCGCGCTTGTGGGCCTCGCGGATCAGCGTGTCGAAGTCGTCCAGCGTGCCGTACTGCGGCTCGATGCGGCGGAAGTCGGTGGTGGCGTAGCCATGGTCGCGGTCGGCGCTGGCCGTGATGGGCATCAGCCACAGGCCGCTGATGCCCAGCTTTTGCAGGTAGTCCAGCCGCCGGGTCAGGCCGCGCAGATCGCCGATGCCGTCGCCGTCGCTGTCCTGGTAGCCGCGCACGAACACCTCCATGAACACGCCGTGCTGCCAGTGCGCGGGCAGCGTGCTGGCGCGCGGCTGGGGCGGCACGGGGCGGGTGTCGATCTGCGCCTGGGCCGTCAGCGCGGACGCCAACGCCATTGTCATCAGCAGTTTCGGGGTGTTCATGTATTCAAACTACTTTGTCTGCGTGCGTCGAGCATATCGGCGTCCATGGGTGTGGCGCTAGAGTGTTTTCCATTGATGTAGTTTTGCTACTATCTCGCGACATCAAGGAGACCGTCCATGTCTGTACGCTTCGCGCGCTGTGCGCTGCTGGGCCTTGTGTTGCTTGCCGGCGCCGCGCGGGCGGATGACCTGGAGGCGTGCAACGCCGCCGTGCCGGCGCCGGCGGCGGCCGCGACGCCGGCCGCCGCGGCCTACTGGCTGGACGGCCGCACGCTGCAGTGGCCCGGGCTGGCGCTGCAGCCCGGCGAGCGGGTGCGCCTGCATCACGCCCTTGCGGCCGGCCTGCGTGCCACGCCGGGCGAGGCCGTGGCGGGGGCGGACGGTGCCGTCGAACTGACGGCCAGCGCCGCTGCGCTGCCGGCGCGCTTTCGCTTCATCGGCGACGGGCCGCGCTTCGCGGTCGCCGCCGACGTGGACATGCGCGCGCTGCTGCGCGGGCAGCTGCTGCTGGTGCACGAGGCGGCGGACGGCCGCGTCATCGCGGCGACCGGCACCCAGCTGCCCGGCGCGCTGGACGACCTCTACGCGGCCGCCGAGCAGGTGGCGGACTTCGGCGCCCACCCCGCCCCGGCGCGGACGCGCTTCGCCGTCTGGGCGCCGACGGCGCAGCGCGTGCTGCTGTGCCGCCATGGCGGCCCCGCGTCGCCCGCCATCGCGGCCGACGAGATGCGGTTCGAGCCCGCCACCGGCGCCTGGCGTGCCGAACTGCCCGGCGACCTCAGCGGCCAGTCCTACCGCTACCGGGTCGACGTCGTCACGCCCACCCATGGGCTGGTGCGCAACCTCGTCACCGACCCCTACTCGGTCGCGCTGACGGCCGACTCGCAGCGCAGCGTGGTGGCCGACCTGGCGTCGCCGGCCCTCAAGCCCAGCGGCTGGGATGCCGCCCCGCGCCCCGCGCGGGTCAAGGCGGCGACCGACCAGGTCATCTACGAGCTGCATGTGCGCGACTTCTCCGTCGGCGACGCCAGCGTGCGCCCGGCCTGGCGCGGCAAGTATCTGGCCTTTACCGAGCCGGCGTCGCGCGGCATGAAGCACCTGCGGGCGCTGGCCCGCGCCGGCCTGACCGACGTGCACCTGCTGCCGGTGTTCGACCTGGCCAGCGTGCCCGAGGTGGGCTGCAAGACGCCGCACGTGCCCGACGCGCCGCCGGACAGCGAGGCCCAGCAAGCCGCCGTGATGGCGGTGGCGGCCGAGGACTGCTTCAACTGGGGCTACGACCCCTGGCACTTCAACGTGCCGGAGGGCAGCTTCGCCAGCGATGCCGCGGCGCCGCTGCGGCGGGTGGTGGAGTTCCGCCGAATGGTGATGGCACTGCACCGGGCCGGCCTGCGGGTGGGCATGGACATGGTCTACAACCACATGGCCGCCGCCGGCCAGCACCCGAAGTCCGTGCTGGACCGCCTGGTGCCGGGCTACTACCACCGGCTCAACGCCAAGGGCGAGGTGGAGCGCTCCACCTGCTGCGACAACACGGCCACCGAGCACCGCATGATGGCCAAGCTGATGATCGACTCGGCAGCGCTGTGGGTGCGCGAGTACAGGATCGACTCGATGCGCTTCGACCTGATGGGCCACCAGCCGCGCGAGGCGATGGAGCGGCTGCAGCAGCGCGTCGACGCCGAGGCCGGCCGGCCGGTGCAGCTGCTGGGCGAGGGCTGGAACTTCGGCGAGGTGGCGCAGAGCGCGCGCTTCGTGCAGGCGTCGCAGCTGAGCCTGAACGGCAGCGGCATCGGCTCGTTCGGCGACCGGGCCCGCGACGCGGCGCGCGGCGGCGCGGCGGGCGAGGGCGGCGACGACAGCGTGCGCCGCCAGGGCTGGCTCAACGGCCTGGTCTACGCGCCCAACGCGCTGGCCGCGTTGAATCCCGCCAGGCCGGAGGAACTGCTGGCTGCGGCCGACCTGATCCGCGTGGGCCTGGCCGGGTCGCTGCGCGGCTTCGAGCTGAGCACCTGGCGCGGCGAGCGCAAGCGCCTGGACGCCATCGCCTACGGCGACCAGCCGGCCGGCTTCGTCAGCGAGCCCGGCGAGGTCGTCAACTACGTGGAGAACCACGACAACCAGACGCTGTTCGACGTCAACGCGCTGAAGCTGCCGCGGGCCACCCGCCGGGAGGACCGGGCGCGCGTGCAGATGCTGGGCGCGGCGCTGGTGGCCTTCAGCCAGGGCGTGGCCTACTTCCATGCCGGGCAGGACATCCTGCGCAGCAAGAGCCTGGACCGCAACAGCTACGACTCGGGTGACTGGTTCAACCGGCTGGACTGGACCTACCGCAGCAACCATTTCGGCACCGGGCTGCCGCCGCGGCAGGACAACTTCGGCCGCGACGGCCGCGACTGGGCGCTGGCCCGCGAGCGGCTGGCCGATGCGTCCATCGCACCCGGCGCGGCCGAGATCGCCTGGGCCCGCGACGTGTTCCGCGACCTGCTGAAGATCCGCGCCAGCACGCCGCTGCTGCGCCTGCCCAGCGCGGCGCAGATCCAGCGGCGCCTCAGCTTCCCCGGCAGCGGTGCGGGCCAGAACCCGGTGTTGGTGGCGACGCACATCGACGGCGCCGGCCTGCCGGGCGCCGGCTTCAGGGCCGTGATGACGCTGATCAACGTCGCGCCCACGCCCCAGGTGCTGGCGCTGCCGGCCGAGGCCGGTGCGCGCTGGGCGCTGCACCCGGTGCAGCGCCGCGGTGCGGACCTGCGCGTCCGGCGCGAGGCGCGCTTTGCGGCCGGGCGCTTCGAGGTGCCGGCGCGCAGCGCCGCGGTCTTCGTGCTGCAGTGAGTGGGCGCGCCGCCCCGGCTGCGGCGGCCGTCAGCGCACGTCTTCGGGGCGGTACTTCAGGCCGTAGCGCTTGAACAGCCGCTCGACGCTGCCGTCGGCCAGCAGTGCCTCGTGGGCCTGCTGCAGCCGGGCCTGCTCGGCCGGTGTGATGCCGCCCTGCGCGGCCAGCCAGACTTCGGCGGACTCCAGCGTCATGCCGGTCTGCAGCAGCGCCGGGTCACGGCCACTGCGCCGCCAGGCGTCGGCATGGATCAGCTCGCTGCCGTAGAGGGCGTCCGCCAGGCCGCGCTCCAGCGCGCGCTGCATGTCGGTGATGCTGGCCGCCTGGTAGATGCGCCCCGGGCTCACGCCCTGCTGCTGCAGCCCGTCGAGGATGGACGAGCCGCGCAGCCCGGCGATGCGCAGCCGGCGCGCCTGCTCCATGCTGTCGATGCGGGGCTTGTTGGCCAGCGTGATGAAGCTGAAGCGCTGGGCGTAGAGCTTCACCAGCCACTGGAAGCGGGCCTCGCGCTCGGGCGTGCGGTTGAGCGGCACGATCAGCGTGCGCGGCTTGTCGCTGGCCACCAGCATGGCACGGGCCCAGGGGAAGAATTCCGGCCCCGCGGCGTCCAGCTCGGCGCGCTTGAGCATCGCCTCCACCAGGTCCAGCAGCACGCCGCGCTGCCCGGGCTCGCCCGGCATGGTCATGGGCGGCAGGTCGCTGGTGACCAGCGTCAGGGCCGCCGAGGGCTGGGTGGCCCGCGCGAGACCGGGCCAGATCAGCGCGGGCAGAGTGGCAAGGGTGAAGCAAGCGGTACGGCGGTCCTGGTGCACGGCGGCATCGTCTCAGCGAAGGACTAACGGCGCAAGTCCGATGCATGGGGAGGAATGCCATCCCCGGCGACTGCCGCAGGCCAGCCCGAGTGGGGGGGGCTTGCGCCACCGCGCCGGGCGCATCAGCCGCGGCGCCGCGCCTGCAGCCCGACCAGCACCAGGCCCAGCGCGGCCAGCGCGGCGCTGCCCGGCTCGGGCACGGCGGCCGCCACGTCGAACGTTAGCTGCCCCCCCAGCCACCGGCCCTCGGTCACGCCGCTGGCGAAGTCCTTGTAGGCCTCGCTGAACTCGATGCGCAGCAGGCCGTCGGCGCCCGCGGCCAGGCCCAGGCCGGCCAGGCTGAGGCTGCCGGTGTAGCTGCCGCTGCCGCTGGAGCCGTCGGCCGCGTCGGGCGCCAGCGTGAGGAGGTCGGCGCCGCTGGCGCCGCCGAAGCTGACCTGCATTTCCGCCAGCAGGCTGGGCGCAAAGGCGTTCAGCGTGACGCTCCAGTCGAGCGAGGTCAGTCGCGCGTGGGCGCCGATGTCGACGAACCAGACCATGTTGCCGGCCTCGCCCTGCAGGTTGATGCTCTGCGCGCCGGCCACGTCGACGACGACCGGGCTGGCCGGGGTGGCGAGGCTGGCCAGGCCCAGGAGGGCCGCGGCGGCCAGGCGGTGTAAGGGCTTCATGGACGTTGCTTTCATGGGGCGGCAGGGCGGGCGACGAAGACGACGGCCGTGCGGGGCGGCAGGCTGAAGCTGCCGCTGGCGCGGTCGAAGCCAGCCTGCCGGGCGCGCGCGTCGGCCGCGCCCGCGGCGGTGTGCACCGGGTGCAGCTCCAGCGGCCGGCCGGCCAGCGCGGGCAGCGTCAGCTGCTTGGCGGTCTTGTCGACGTTGATCAGGTAGACCAGCTCGCCGAAGTTGGCGCCGGGGTAGCCCACGCCGTTCAGGCGGCCCACCAGCACCGTGGCCTCCTGCGCCGAACCGGTGTTCAGGAAGCTCAGCCTTGCCTTGATGTCTTCGGCCGTGCGCAGGCGCAGCAGCGTCGTGCTCTGGCGGATTTTCAGCAGGTCGCGGAAGGCGTCGCGGGTCCAGGCGATGTCGTTGGCATGCGGCTTGAGCTGCGCGTTGGCCAGCAGCGGGCGGGCCAGGCCCCAGTTGTCGCCGTTGTCGCGGGCCGGCGGCAGACCGACGCCGAAGTTGTTGTCGGCATAGCTCCAGTCCAGCTTGTTGAACCAGTCGCCGCTGTCGTAGCTGTTGCGGTCCAGGCTCTTGCTGCGCAGCGTGTCGGTGCCGGCATGGAAGTAGGCCACGCCCTGGCTGAAGGCATTGATCGCATTGGCCAGGATCTGCACGCGGGCGCGGTCTTCCTTGCTGGTGCCGGTGGGCAGGCGGAAGGCGTTGTTGTCGAACAGCGTGAGGTTGTCGTGGTTCTCCACGTAGTTGACGACCTCGCCCGGCTCCAGCACCCAGCCGGCCGGGATGCCGCCGACGTCGATCTGGTCCAGCCGCAGCGTGGCGTCCCAGCTGGTCTGCATCTGGAAGCTGCGGATGGAGCCCGCCAGCGAGGCCTTGAGGCGGTCGGCCATCCACATCAGCTCGCCGCGGCTCTGGTTGTTGTTGGCGCCCTGAAACTGATTCGGGTCGTAGAAGAAGCCGTTCACATAGCCTTGCGCGGCGACCAGCGCATTGCCTGAGTCGCAGCAACCGCCGCCGCGCACCGCGTCGCGGATCAGCGGGTTGAAGCTGCCGATGCCCGAACCGTTCAGGCTCAGCATCTCGGCCTGCACGAAGCGCGCGCCGCCCGCCACCTCGCCGAAGTTCCAGCCCTCGCCGACGATCTGCACCGGGCGGCCGGCGGCCGCCTCGACGCGGGCCTTGAGCGTCTCGATCACCGAGCGGGGGTGGTGGCCCATGATGTCGAAGCGCAGCGAGCTGATGCGGTAGTCACGCACCCAGGTGGTGGCCGAGTCGATCATCAGCTTGGCCATCATCAGGTTCTCGGCCGCGGTGTTCTCGCAGCAGGTGGAGCGCTCGATGCCGCCCGTGGCGTTGTAGCGGAAGTAGTAGTTGGGCACGACCTTGTCGAGCACGGAGTTGGCGTTCTGGCCGGACGAGGTGGTGTGGTTGTAGACCACGTCCATGCCCACGCGCAGCCCTGCCGTGTTCAGCGCCTGCACCATGCGGCGGAACTCGACGATGCGGGCCAGCGGGTCGGCGGCGTTGCTGGCATAGCTGCCGTCGGGCGTCGTGAAGTGGTGCGGGTCGTAGCCCCAGTTGAAGCAGTCGCTGCCGGCCGTGGCGGCGACCGCGGCCTGCTGGGTCTCGCCGTCGGGTGCGCCGCTGGGCGAGGGCGTCACGCAGCTTTTCTCGTTGACGCTGGCGATGTCGAACACCGGCAGCAGGTGCACGTCGGTCAGGCCGGCGGCGGCCAGCGCCGCGAGGTGCTTCATGCCGTTGGACTGGCGCTCCGCGAAGGCCAGGTACTTGCCGCGGCGGGCGGCTGGCACGGTGGCATCGTTGATGGAGAAGTCGCGCACATGCAGCTCGTAGATGCTGAGGTCCGACGGCGCGGCCACGGTGGCGGGCGGGGCGGTCTGGTCCCAGCCCTGGGGCTTGGTCTGTGGCGCGTCCAGGTCCACCACCACGCTCTGCTGGCCGCCCAGGGTCAGGCCCAGCGAGTAGGGGTCGGTGACGAGGTTCTTCACCAGGCCCGTGCCCTTCACGAACACCTGCACCTGGTAGCGGTAGGCCGTGCCGCTGAGGATGCCGGGCTTGGCGAGGCTCCACACGCCGGTGGCGGCGTCGCGGGCCATGGGCTCGGTGGTCGTGCGGCTCAGGCCCGAACTGCCGAGCGCCTGGGTCAGCACCACCGACACGGCCTGCGCGGTGGGCGCCCAGAGCTTGAAGCGGGTGCTGCCGTTCTTCACGACGGCGCCCAGGTCGGGCACGTCGGCCGCGGCGGCATAGAGGTCGTCCAGCGCGCCGGCGATCTGCGCGGTGGTGGCGTTCTGCACGCGGCCGTCGGCGTCTTCCTGCACCAGCACCAGCTGCTGCTGGTGCAGCGCCGGCAGGCGGGCGAGGTCGGCGGCACGCACGCTGAAGACCGCGCCACTGGCGACGTACTTGAAGCGCTGCGCCGCGGCGGCCGGCACGCTGGCGGTGAAGGCGTCCAGCGTGATGAAGCCGTCGGCGCCGGCCACGGGCGCGTCCAGGCCCACGCTGATCTGGCCGGTGGCCGAGTGGTACAGGCGCACCGGGCCGCTGGTGGCCATGCGCGGCCATTTCACCAGCGACTTGTTCAGCCACACGGCGCGGGCGTCGGTGCTGGAGACCTGGCGCAGGTCGGGCGCGGCGGTGTAGACGGTGGTGTCGCGCTCGACCAGCCAGATGTGGCCCACCTGGTTGACCACCGTCAGTGCCGCGTACTCGACGCGGATGTTGTTGTCGCGGCCGTCCTTGTCGTTCTCGCCCGGCGGCATGCCGTGGATGATGAACTCCAGGCCCTTGCGGTTGACGTCGCCCTGCGGGTTCAGCACCGGGATGTCGAATACCACCTCGCCGTCGCCGGCGGCATGGCCGGGCATGGCGTTCAGCGCGACGGGCTGGTTCCAGATGTCGATGTTGACGCCGGCCGGCAGGCGGCTGGTGTCCATGCCGTTGCTGGCCCACAGGTGCAGGCCCCAGACGCTGTAGCCGCCATCGAAGCGCTTGTAGTGCACGCGCACGGTCTTGATGTCGGGTGCGGGCAGCAGCAACGGGTTGCTCGTGTAGTTCGTGCTGTCGCCCTGCAGCCGCCAGATCTCGTTGGCGCCGGACTGCAGCACCAGGCTCTGGTCGGCGCCGCCGTTGTCCTTGTTGTCGCCGTTGTGCAGCAGGAAGCCGACCGTGCCCGCGCCCGTGGCCAGTGGCACGTCGTAGTACACGCCGAAGTCGTCGCTGCTGGCGGCGTTCCAGCCCTCGTTCCAGTTCGGGCTCTGCGCCGCGTTCCAGGTGTGGATCTGCCATCCGGCGTGGTTGCCGTCGGCGCGGCGGTAGTGCACCCGCAGCGAGGTGGCCGGCGCGGCGGGCGTGGCCACGGCGGCAATGCGCGCCCGCGGGGCAGTGACCGCGCCGGGCACCGCGGCCAGCAACTCCACGTCGCCGTCGGCCGCCGCCGTGCCGGCGGTGGCCTGCTGGGGCGCGGCCATCGCCGCATCGCCACCGCCGCCCCCGCAGGCGGCCAGCAGGCCGCACAGGCCCAGCGTGACCGCCCCCACCACCCGCCGCGTCTGCCGCGCGACGCCGTCTGCCCATGCCTTCATGTGGAGCGCTCCTGGAATTTGCGCGCATGCTATTGAAGTAAAACTACATGAGGAAGTTGGTGGAATCCCGATGACTCCGGCCGGTGTTCGTGCTTTGCTTCACGAGTTTTCAAGAGATTGGGCCGTGTCTTGTAGTTTTGCTTCTTTAGCGGGAGGGCGATTTCACGATCGTCGCGCCACTTCGGCAGCGGACCAAACCGTGCGGGATGACTCAAGACAGGCGTGTGACGCAGGAATAAGCTCAAGGTAGGAGACCGCCATGAACAAGCTGCCCGCCCTGATCGCCTTGCTCGCTGTCGCCGGCCTGGGTGCCGGCCTCACCGGTTGTGCCGTCGAACCGGTCGCGCCGCCGCGCGGCGAGGTCTTCCATGACGCGGCGTTCAAGCCGCCCAGCGTGCGCATCGACGCGCAGGCGGCGTTGACGCTGAGCCCCGAGATGCGCCAGTTCGCCGACACCGAGATGGCCACCGAGGTGCGCAAGAAGGGCTTACGCGACGGCCTCATCGACGCGCTCTACACCAAGGGCCGGCTGCAGCTGGACTACGACGCCGAGGTCACGCGTACCGCCGCCGAGGCCTTCGAGGCCAAGCGCGGCAACTGCATGTCGCTGGTGCTGATGACGGCCGCCTTCGCGCGCTACATGAACCTGCCGACACGCTTCAACAGCGTCTATCTGGAGGAGAGCTGGACGCGCGCCAACGGCATCTTCTTCGTGGCGGGCCACGTCAACATCAGCCTGTCGCGGCCCATGGGCCGGGCCAACGGCGCCACCGTCTTCGGCGACCCGGAGTTGCTGACCATCGACTTCCTGCCTCCCGACCAGGTGCGCAGCCAGCGCAGCCGGCCCATCGACGAATCCACCGTGCTGGCGATGTTCCTCAACAACCGCGCGGCGGAGGCGCTGACCGTCGGCCAGGTGGACGACGCCTACTGGTGGGCGCGCGCGGCCATCCAGACCGACTCGCGCTGGCTGGCCGCCTACAACACGCTGGCCGTGCTGTACCGCCGCAAGGGCCTGCACCCGCAGGCCGAGGCCACGCTGCGCCTGGTGCTGGAGCGCGAGCCGCTGAACGTGCAGGCGATGTCCAACCTCGTGCTGGTGCTCAGCGACGTGGGGCGGCGCCAGGAGGCGCAGCTGTATGCCGACCAGCTGGCGCAGATCCAGCCGGTGCCGCCGTACAAGTTCTTCGACGAGGGCGTGGCGGCGATGAAGGCCGGCGAGTTCGCCGCGGCGCGCCAGCTGTTCCGCAAGGAGGTGGCGCGCGCGGCCTACGTGCCCGAGTTCCACTTCTGGCTGGCGCTGGCGAACTACGGCCTGGGCGACGTGCCGGCCGCCCGCGGCGAGATCGTCAAGGCGCTGGAGAACAGCGCCACCCATCGCGACCGCGAGCTGTACGGCGCCAAGCTGGCCTGGCTGAACGAGATCCGCGACCAGCGTCGGCGCGAGCCGCTGCGCGGCCCGGGCTCCTAGAGCGGCGCCAGCCCGTGGCGGGCGCGGGCCCGCGCGCAGGCGTCGTCGCCCAGCCCCATCGGCGCGCGCTCGCCGAACTCGCGGCAGGGCGACGGTCGCCATTCATGGATGCCGCAGCTGGCGCGCACGCCCACCTGGCCGCTCAGCGCGGCGCAGCGTGGCGACGCATGGTCGGTGCCGCGCAGGCGCACCAGGCGCCCGGTCAGCGGCACCGCCAGGCCGTCGGGCACGCGCCCCCCTTCGCTTTCCAGCTCGCTGCAGTCGAAGTCGACGCGAAAGCTGGCGCAGCAGGCACCGCAACGCAGGCAGGGGTTGTCGCTCATGCCGCCAGTGTAGGCACCGGCGCGGCACCGGCCGCGGCTCAGCCGGCGGCCACCTCGATGCGGCGCGGCTGTGCGTGGGCCTGCTTGGGGATGCGCAGCGCCAGCACGCCGTCCTTGAGCTGGGCCTCGATGCGCGAGGCGTCCAGCTCACGGCTGAGCGTGAAGGCGCGCCGGTAACGCGGCAGGCGCACCTCGGCGTAGACGGCCTCCAGGTCGCCCGGCGTCGCGGGGCCCACGCTGCCCTCCAGGTGCAGCGTGTCACCCTCGATGCGCAGCTCCAACTGCTCGCGCGACACGCCCGGCAGGTCGGCCAGCAGCGTGATGCCGGTGTCGTCCTCGCTCACGTCCACGCGCGGCGTCAGTGCGCGCGGGTTGTCGGTCTCGCTGCCGCCCGGGGCGGGCGCGCGGCGGTGGTCGGTTTGAACGGCGTTGTTGCTCATGATGGGTCTCCTGCGGGGCTCACTGGATGGCGATGCGGCGCGGCTGCGCACTGGCCTGGCGGGCCACGCTGATGCGCAGGATGCCGTCGCGGTAAGTGGCCTGCACCTGCGACGCATCGGCGTCGTCGGGCAGGTTGACGGCGCGGCGGAAGCTGCCGCTGAAGCGCTCGCGGCTGTAGGTGCGCGCACCTTGCGGCGCGGCCGTGGGGGCGCGTTCGCCGGCGATGCTCAGCACGCCGCGGTCCACGGTGACGTCGAGCCTGGCGGGGTCCAGCCCGGGCGCGAAGGCATAGATCTCCACGCTGGTGGGCGTGTTGCCCACGTTGATGGCCGGGAAGGCGCCGGGCGCGACCGAGCGGATGCTCGAGGGCGCGCCGAAGCCGCCGAAATGCTCATCGAACTCGCGGTGCAGGCGGTCGAAGTCGGAGAAGAAGCCGGAAGGAAAAGTCCAGAGTGACGAGTACATGCAAGCCTCCTTTCAGATCGCGATGCGTCCGCCGCGGGCCCTGCGCGGGGCCGGCGCTGGCGGGCATCCAGGCCCGATTTAGGAGCGGCCCACGCGGTTTCAAGGCCCCGTCGGCGCGGGAGGTATGCAACCGCTTGTGGCCTGGAGGCTAGGCTGCCGTGGCCGGTTCGCGCACCACCGTGACGGTGCAGTCCGACTCCGCCACCACCTGCGCCGACACGCTGCCCAGGTAGCGCCGCAGCGCCGAAGCGCCGCGCGCGCCCATCACGATGTGGTCCACGCCGTTGCGGTGCGCGAAATCGATGATGGCGCCTGCCGGGTCCGGCGCCTCCAGCACGTGGAAGGTCAGCCGGCCGTCCGCCAGGTCCAGCGCCTTGCTGATCGGCCGGGCCCAGTGCTTGAGCGCGATCAGCTGCTTGACGTGCAGGCTCTGGCCATGCTGGTCGGTCAGCTCGTCGATGCCGATGCGGTTGAGCCGCATGATGGACACGCAGGCCAGGCGCGCGCCGGCCTCGGTCTGCACGATGCGGCGCACCGTCTCGCACAGCTGGGCCAGCAGCTCGGGCGTGGCATGGTCCACGTCCACCGCGGCCATCACGATGGGGCTGCGGGCCAGCTGCAGGCCGGCCGCGGGGGCGGGCGCGGCTTCGGCGCCCAGCGCGAAGAACCAGCGCTTGAGGCGGCGCATCGCCCCGCTGGTCTGCAGTTTCTCGGCGCGCGCCGTCAGCGCCACGCCGGCGGGCTCGCGCAGGTCCAACGCCAATTGAGCCGCGCTCTGGTAGCGGCGCTCGGGCTTGACCTCCAGGCAATGCAGGATGATTTCCTGCAGCCAGGGCGGCAGCTCGGGCCGGATGGCCCGCGGCGGCACCGGCTCGACGAACAGGCGGCGGCGCAGGCCGCGCACCGAGCTGGGCTGGCCGAAGGGCCGTTCGCCGGTGGCCAGGTGGTAGAGCATCACGCCCAGCGCGAACAGGTCGCTGCGCGGGTCGTTGCGCACGAACTGCACCTGCTCCGGGCTCATGTAGGGCCCGGTGCCCATGGGCAGCGTGAACTCCTCTTCCAGCAGGTCGGGCAGCGAGTCGTGCCGGCTCAGGCCGAAGTCCACCAGCACCGCCGTGCCGTCGGGGCGGAACAGGATGTTGCTGGGCTTGATGTCCAGGTGCACCACATGCTGGCGGTGCAGCGCGGCCAGCGCGGTGGCCACGCGGGCGCCGATGTCGGCCACTTCCTCGGGCGGCAGCGGCGCATCGTCCAGGCGCGGGCGCAGCGTCGGGCCGGGGATGTGCTCCATGACGATGAAGGCCTGGCGCGTCCAGTCGCCGCGGGCCACGTAGCGCGGCACATGCGGGCCGCTCAACTGCGGCATCAGCATCTGCTCGACCTCGAAGCCGACGATGGTGGCCGGGTCCTCGCCGCCCTTGATGCGCGGCACCTTCATCAGCAGCTCGAAGCCGTCGTCGGAGCCGTCGGCCCGCGTCACCCGCCACAGGTTGGCCATGCCGCCCTGGTGCAGCCGCTCCACCAGCCGGAAGCCGTCCAGCAGCTGGCCGGGTTCGAGGGGCGCCGGCGGGGCCGGCGTGGCGCTGGGCGTCGGCGGGGTCGTCATCATTCCCCTTGGCTGAGGCGGCGCGTCAGGCGCTCGACGATGGGCGGCGGCAGCGTGGTCGCGCGCAGCGCCGCGCAGGCGGCGTCGACGTCGTAGGCGACGCGCTGGAAGGTCAGGCGGGCGTCGTCGAGGTCTGACCTGGGCGGGTCCAGCAGCGCATAGCAGGCCGCCGGGTTGGCGTCGCGCGGCTGGCCGCAGGCGCCCGGGATCACCAGCCACTGGCGGTGCCCGGGCAGCGGCACCGGCACGCCGGGCACGGGCCGGAAGTCGCCCGCCTTGCCGGTGCCCGACAGGTGGAACAGCATGGGGTCGTGCATGTGGCCGCAGACCTGGATGCGCGCCGGGTGGGCATGCAGGCTCTTCACCGCCTCGGCGCGGCCCTGCACGTACTCCCAGCCCTTGGGATCGTAGGCATTGGCATGCACGAACAGCAGCTTGCCGGGCTCGCCCTGGGCCTGCAGCGGCAGCCGCTGCAGAAAGCCCAGCTGCGCCTCGCTCAGCTGGGCATGGGTCCAGTCGACGACGCTGCGGGCGTCGGGGTGCATGTGCGGCGTGCTGCCATGAGCCACCGCCTCGTCATGGTTGCCCTGCACGGCCAGCGCCCCGTCGGCCACCAGGGCCATGACCTGGTCCAGCACCCAGGCCGGGTCGGCGCCGTAGCCGACGAAGTCGCCCAGCAGCGCGAAGTGGGTCGCACCCTGGGCGCGGGCGTCGGCCAGCACGGCCTCGAAGGCCTGGCGGTTGGCGTGAATGTCGGTGATGAAGGCCCAGCGCATGCCGACAGCTTGCCACGAGCCACTGACGCCGGCCCAACAAGGCTAGGGCATGACCAGGTCGGGGCGGATGGCGGCGAGGGCGTCGAGCAGGGCGCGGGCGGCGGCCGGGTCGCGTGGCGCCAGCGCCGCGGCCAGGCGGCGCCGCGGCTCGGCCGCGGGCCGGACGTCGGCGCGGCCGCGCCGCCCGGGCCGCCGCCGGCC
>CAXDTK010000126.1:0-14648 GCA_963992225.1 uncultured Comamonadaceae bacterium
CCCCCACCCGGCAGCCTGCTGGCCCGCTTCGCGCAGGACCGCGCCGCCTTTGCCGACGCCTACGCACTGCGCCTGCCCGGCAGCATCACGCTGGCCCGTTTCGTCGAGGCCTTCTACACGACGCGGCTGTTCAAGGCCGAGCGGGCGCTGATCACGCTGTTCGGCCGCCCGTCCAGCGATGCGATGGCGGCGGCCGTCGCGTGCGGCGAGGCCCAGCGCATCGCCGTCTGGACCGTCGAGGCCCGCACGGCCGACGAGCTGCTGATGCACGAGGACAGCGGCGCCACCCGCTCCTGGTTCAAGGCCCAGGCCGGCGACGACGGCCACACCACGCTGTGGTTCGGCTCCGCCGTCGTGCCGCGCCGGCGCGGGCCGGGCGGCGAGCCGCGCTTCGGCCCGCTCTTCCACGCGCTGCTGGGGTTCCACCGCGGCTATTCGCGGGCGCTGCTGCGCGCCGCCGCGCGGCGGCTGGGCGCCTAGGGGCGGCGGCCCTCGCCGGTGCCCTTGCCGCGGATGGGCTCGGTCACGGGCTGCTGCGTCGCCAGGTCTTCCACCCAGGCCTCGCACACGTCTGCCGTGATGCGCCCGGCGACCCGGTAGGCCTTGCCCGCCTCCGGCGTGAACGCCACCTCGCCCTGCACCTGGCAGGTCGGGTGCTGCAGCGCCAGCACCGGCGAGGCGTACTGCGTGGCCGCCTGCAGCCGCAGGCGCACCGGGCGCAGCGGCAGCTCGTTGGTCAGCGCCACCGGCACGGCGGCAAAACCGCCGTCCTGCTTGCCACGCAGCGTGGCCATGCCGCTGCTGGACAGCCGCCGGCCGTCCACCTGCACGATCTCGAAGAGGTGCAGGCGCTGGCTGCTGACGCGCAGCACCTGGTCGGCCACGTTGACCGTGGGGCCGGTGTCGTCGGGCGAGGTGGCGGGCTCGAAGGCGCCGTAGCCGCTGCAGCCGGCCAGCAGGGCGGCGGCCAGCGCCGCAAGCGTGGCGGCCCTCATCGCGCCACCGCCGTGCGCATGGAGCGCGCCACGTAGGCCAGCGCCACGGCCGCCAGCGCGAAGCCGACGATCACGCCCGGCACGACCTGGCCCCAGCGCAGCGCCTCGCCCTTGAGCACGGCCATCATCAGCGTGTTCTGCGCCAGGCCCGGCACCCAGTAGTACCAGGCCGCCTCGCCGCCCGGGTTCAGCAGGCTGACCATGGGCATCAGCGTGACCGCCGTGACCACCAGCGTGCTGCCGGCCTGCGCCTCCTTGAAGGTCTTGGAGCGGATGGCCAGCGCCATCAGCAGCGCCGACAGGCCGGCGGCCAGCGGGATCTGCAGCAGCCAGAAGGCCAGCACCTCGCCGCTGCCGAACTGGAACATCGCCTGCAGGCTGTCGCTGCGCAGCAGCCACTGCGCCGGCACGAAGCTCAGCGATGACAGCAGCGCCACCGCCATGCCCAGCAGCGCCACCGCGCCCCACTTGCCCCACACCAGCGCGCTGTGCGGCACCGGGTTCATCAGCAGCGGCTCCAGCGAGCCGCGCTCGCGCTCGCCGGCGGTGCTGTCCAGCGCCGCGGTCAGCGCGCCGTACAGCACGGCCATGATGATGAACATCGGGATGATGCTGGTCAGCCGCGCGGCGCGCGCCTGGGCGCTGGCGAGGTCGCGCTCCTCGATGTCCACCGGCTCCAGCAGCTCGACCGACACGCCGCGCAGCGCCAGGTTGAGCGCCGCGCGCTCCTGGTTGAAGCCGCGCAGCAGGCCGCGCACGGCGCCCACGCCCGCGCTGGCGCGCTGGTTGGCGCTGTCGGTGACGATCTCCACCACCGGCGCCTCGCCGCGCAGCAGCTGCGCCTCGAAGTCCGGCGGGATCACCAGCAGCGGCGCGCTGCTCTTGCCCTCGCGCAGCAAGGCCTCGTAGCCGGCGCGCGTGGTGGCGTCCTGCAGCCCGACCACGCTGTAGGTCTGGCGCTGGATGAAGTTGACCAGCGTGGGCCCATGTTCGCGGCCGTGCACCACCACCTCGCGCTTCTCGGCCTGCGTCTCGAACGACGCGATCAGCCCCGACAGCGCCAGCAGCAGCAGCGGCCCCATCAGCAGCGCCGGCACCAGCAGCCGCATCAGCGTGCGGCGGTCGCGCAACGCGTCGGTCAGCTCCTTGGCAAACACGATGAGAGCTTGATTCATGCGGCCACCTCTTCCGGAAATGCGAGCTTGACGAAGGCGTCCTCGAAGCGACTTTCGCCGGCCTGCGCCAGCAGCCCGGGCACGCTGCCATGGGCCACGCTGCAGCCCCTGGACACCACCACCACCTCGTCGCAGAGCTGTTCCACCTCCTGCATGATGTGCGTCGAGAACACGATGCACTTGCCGCCGCCCTCGGGGCTGCGCAGCCAGCGCAGCGCCTCTCTCAAGGCGCGGGTGGCCAGCACGTCCAGCCCGTTGGTGGGCTCGTCCAGCACGATGTTGGCGGGGTCGTGCACCAGCGCGCGGGCCAGCGCGGTCTTCATGCGCTCGCCCTGGCTGAAGCCGTCGGCGCGCCGGTCCAGCAGGGCCTGCATGTCCAGCAGCCGGGCCAGCGCCTCGGCGCGCGCGTTGGCCGCCTCGGGCGCCATGCCCTGCAGCCGGCCGTAGTAGGCGATGTTCTCGCGCGCCGTCAGGCGCGGGTACAGGCCGTGGGCGTCGCCCAGGATGCCCATGCGGGCGAGGGCCTGCAGCGGCGCGTCCTTCACCGCGATGCCGTCCACCGCGATGTCGCCCGCGTCGGGCGGGAACAGCCCGGCCAGCATGCGCAGCGTGGTGGTCTTGCCGGCGCCGTTGGCGCCCAGCAGGCCGGTGATGCGGCCGTTGGCGGCGTGCACGCTGACGCCCTGCACGGCCGGCACGATGCGCTTGGCGCCGCGCTTGAACAGCCCGCCGCCGGTCTGGGCCACGAACTGCTTGTGAACGTCTCGGATCTCGATCATGTCGCCGCCCCTCCCCGGACGGGCTGGAAGGCGGGCGGCCGCGGGATGCGGGTGGCGCAGGCGGCGTCCTGCGGCAGCGCCTGCGCATCGGTCTTGGCGTCGATGAAGCGGAACAGCAGGTCGCGCACGCAGCCCACGCCCATCACGCCGTGGCCGGCCTCGGGCACCTGCACATGCTGCACGCGCTCGGGGTGGCCGGCGGCCAGCGCCTTGGCGACGCGCTCGCCATGGCGCGGCGGCGTCACCGGGTCGGCGCCGCCGCTCATCACCAGCACCGGGCTGGGCGCGGGTGGCACGCCGTAGAAGGCCGCAGGCACGTCGCCGCGGGGCCAGGTCTTGCAGACGCGGGCGTACATCTGCGCGTCGAAGCGGCCGTAGTCGCTGCCGGGCGGCTCGCCGGCCTGGCCCAGGCGCGGCAGGTCCTCGGCGCAGACCACCGAGAAGTGCATGCCCAGGGCCAGCTTCATGCCCTTGCCGGTGCCGAAGGCGCTGGTCAGGCCGAACAGGCCCTCGAATCGACCCGCGCGCGCCGCGGCCTGGATGGCGGCGGGCAGGGCGGCCGCCAGCGCCGGCTGGTACAGCGGCGGGCGCACCGCGCGCAGCAGCAGCTCGCGGTCCACCGTGAAGGTCTCGGGCACGCCGCTCAACGGCTGCGGCACGGTGACCTGCCGGGGCAGCGAGGCCAGCAGCGCCTGCCAGTCGGCGCGCAGCCCGGGGTGGGTCTGGGCATGGGCGTCGAACAGCTGGTCCAGCGCGCGCTGGCTGTCGGCCGACAGGCTGGCCGGCAGCACCATGTCCGGCGGCGCCACGCCGTCGATGACGGTGCGGCGCACCTGGGCCGGGAACTGGCGCAGGTATTCCAGCGCCGCCCGCGTGCCGTAGCTGCCGCCGATGAGGTTCCACTGCGGCACGCCCAGCGCCTGGCGCACCGCCTCCATGTCCTGCATCGCGAGGGTGGTCGTGAAGAAGCGCAGGCCGCCCGCCTGGCCGTAGGGCAGTTGCTCCAGCGTGGCGCGGCAGGCGTCCAGCCGGCGCAGCTGGGCGGCGGTGTCCAGCTGCTCGGTGATGGGCAGCTTGCTGTCGTCGGGGCAGTCCAGCGGCGCGGACTTGCCGGTGCCGCGCTGGTCGATGAACACCAGGTCACGCCGGTTGTTCAGCCGCGACAGCCGCGGCAGCACGCGCGCGGCCACCTGGATGGCGCTCTGGCCGGGGCCGCCGGCCAGCATCAGCACCGCGTCGGGCTGCTTGTTGCGCGCCATCGCCGGCACCACCAGGTAGTGGATCTCGACCTGGGCGCCGTCCGGCCGGGCCGGGTCCAGCGGGCGCTGCAGGCTGCCGCATTGCAGCTCGTTGGGAACGCCGTCGAGGCGGCAGGGCTTGAGCGGCGCGGCCGCATGGGCCAGCGGGGCGCCGAGCAGCAGGGCGGCGGCGAGCGCACAGGCGCGCCGGGCGGGAAGGGGCATGTCAGAGGCTCCGGAAGACGGCACGGTGACCGAACGGCCGCGAGTATCCGGGCCGCGGCGGGTGCCGCCAGCGGCGTGGTGCCCGCCTGCAGCCCGGTGCGGCGAACGGCGGCTGCCGCGGCATGAACGGCGGCGCCGCTATGCTGGCCGCGGCGGCGCGCCGGCGCCGATGCAACCCAACGAAAGGCCCCGTGTGCAGACACTCGACGAAATGCGTGACCGCGGCCTGCTGACGGTGGCCCAGCACGCCGAGATCGGCGCCTGGGTCAGCCAGGCCCGCACGCCGGAGGCCATCCTCGCCATGCCCGAGGCGCTGTGGCGCACGCTGGAGCTGGCCAGCGTGCTGATGGACGTGGACGCCGACCTGCGCCGCGCGCCGCTGCTGTCGGACGCCTGAGCGGCCGGCGTCAGGCCTTGGGCTTCATCAGCCCCTGGCAGCTCACGCGGGCCTTGGCGTCGGCCGCATCCAGCTTGCCGCAGACGCCGTCCAGCTGGGCCTTGAGCCGCCCCACCGCGGCGGCCTGGGCGGGGCCCTGGTTCCAGCCGGCCAGCAGCGCGGCCACCTTCTTCAGCGCGCGCTCGCTGCGCTCATGGAAGGCGCCGCTGTCCTTCTCGGCCTCGGCGAACAGCTGCGCGGCGGCGCGCTCGATGCGCGGCGTGTCCTCGGGCGACAGCTCGATCAGCGCGCCGAAGTAGCTGGACCCCCACTGCAGCCGCGTCGCCGGGCCCTCGCTCTTGTTGAAGGCTTCCTCGTACCAGCGCAGCGCATCGGCCTTGCGGCCCTGCTTCTTCGCATTGCCGCCCAGCTGGCTCATCAGGTAGTAGGGCGAGTGGCTGCGCGCCAGCGCCGACTGCAGCAGCGCGTCGCTCTCGCTCCACAGCCCGGCGCGGCCCAGCAGGTAGGCCGCGCCGGTGACGACGGCCTGGCGCTCGTAGCCGTCGGTGATCTCGCGGTTGGCGCGGCCGGCCTGCTCGCGCGCCTCGGCCAGCAGCGTGGCCGGCAGCGCCTTGGGATGGGGCTCGTCCTTGGCCGTGTCCAGCCGGGCCAGCTCGATGCGGGCCTGCAGCGCGTTCAGGCGGTCGGCGCGAGACAGCGTGGCGTCGGCATTCAGCCGCCGCAGCGCCGCGTCGAACTCGGCCACCAGCGGCTGGCGCGCCGCACCGGGCTGCGGCGCCAGCGCCTTGACGAGGTCCGGCGCCTCGTTGGTCAGCACGTCCATCTGCGCACGCGCCTGCGTGGCGTCGGCCAGCACGGCGCGCAGCCGCGGCAGCTGGGCCGGGTCAGCCGCCTTGCCCTCGCCCAGCGCGCCGATGGACTTCAGCCACAGCCGCGTGGTGGTTTCACCGTCCCCGTGCTGGGCGCCCTCGCTGGCCTTGGCCAGCTGCGCCAGCGTGGCCGCGCGCTCGGCGACCGGCAGCAGCTGCTGCTCGTCGGTCTCCCAGCCGTAGAAGCCCAGCAGCCGCCATTCGTTGGCGCCCAGCTTCCTGCCGGCCCGGGCGTCGGCCAGCACCGCCTTCACCGGCCGGCCGCTGGACAGGCCCAGCTGCAGCACCTTCATGACCTGCGCTGCATCGGCCTCGCCGGGCAGCCGGGTGATCTCCTGGCCGGCGGGGCTGAACAGGATCAGCGTGGGGTAGCCGCGCACCTTGAAGCGCGCGCCCAGCTTCTGCGCGCCCGGCGCGTCGCCGTCGATGCCCACGGCCACGAAGGCCTTGCTCTGCTCGATGAAGTCCGCGCGGTTGAACAGCGTGGCCTTGAGCTGGTTGCACGGCGGGCACCACTTGGCGCCCCAGTACAGCAGCACCGGCTTCTTCTCGGCCTTGGCCTGGCTGAAGGCACGGTCGATGTCGGCATCGGCCGCGGCGGCCTGCCAGGCCACGCCGGGGCCGGGGCTGGCGTGGGCCAGCGTGGCGGTGGCAAGAACGAGGGCGGTGGCCAGGGCGGCGAAACGGGGGTGGAGCTTCATCGGGCTGGAGGGGTCGATCGTGTCGAAGCCGGGATTGTGGGCCGGCGGCCGCGCCGCAGAATCTGCGCATGTCGAATAAGCCCATGCGCCCCATGGCGCCCCGCCTGGACGAAGCCCTGGCCGCGCTGCGCGCGCAGGCCCGGCCCGATCAGCTGGCCGGCATGGCCCGCTTCGGCCTGACCGGCGCGGGCCGCCTGGGCCTGGCCGTGCCGACGCTGCGCGCGCTGGGGCGGCAGTTCGGCCGCGACCATGCGCTGGCGCTGGCGCTGTGGGACACCGGCATCCCGGACGCGCAGATCCTCGCCGGCCTGGTGGCCGAGCCGGCCCGGCTGACCGCCGAGCAGATGGACCATTGGGTCAGCGGCCTGGCCGCCTGGGACGTGTGCGACCAGGCCTGCCTGAACGCCTTCGTGAAAAGCCCGCTGGCCTGGGACGCCATCCCGCGCTGGGCGGCGCGCGAGCCGGAGTTCGAGCGGCGCGCCGGCTTTGCGCTGCTGGCGGTGGCCGCGGTGCACCTCAAGGCCCGGCCCGATGCCGACTTCGCGGCCCGGCTGCCGCTGATCGAGGCGGCCGCCGGCGACGGCCGCAACTTCGTCAGGAAGGCCGTCAACTGGGCGCTGCGCCAGATCGGCAAGCGCAGCCCCGCACTGCGTGACGCGGCGCTGGCGGTGGCCGGGCGGCTGTGCGCCGCCGAGGCCGCGTCGGCGCGCTGGATCGGCAGCGACGCGCGGCGCGAGCTGGGCCGGCTCAGACCGCCAGCGCCACCACCGTCGGCGAGCCGGTGAAGCGCATCACGCCGGCGTCCAGCACCGCCGCGATGACGCCCAGCATCACGCCCATGCCCATGCCGTAGCCCGAGCAGGCATGCGGCGGCGGGCCGGCCGGGTCGGCGCGGTCGCCGCCGAAGGCGACATGGTGGCGCAGCGGGTCCTGCTGGGTGGCCGAGCCCAGGCCCACCACCAGCACGCGGCCGGGTTGCACGTCCACGGGGCCCAGCCGGTGCGCCACGCGGGCCTTGCGCCAGACCTGGAAGGGCGTGGGGCGCTGGTTCAGCGTTGCCACCAGGGCCGGGCGCAGGCAGGCTACGGCCTCGGCATAGGGCGGCGGGGCGGTCTGCGTCTCGGGCCGCACGGCGTTCCACTGCGGCTGCAGCTCCCACAGCTTGCGCGTCTGCACCCAGGCGGCCAGCACGGTCAGCAGGTTGGCATGCGTGGTGGGCGGGAAGCCCAGCATGATGCCGGCCAGCGTGCGCGCGGGCAGGTCGGGCGGCGCGTCGGGCACGGCCTTGGCGGCATCAATGATCGTCTGTGCCAGCGGCGGCAGCTGGGTGCCCGGCTCGGCCAGCCAGGCCGCCACCGCCGCCGTGAAGCGCTGGCCGGCGGCGCGGCCCTCGGCCTTGACGGCCTCACTCGGGTGCGGCCCGAACACATGGCGCGACACCTTGAACAGGTCGCGCGGGCAGCGCGGCGCCACGCCGCCGTTCGCGTGCGCCTCGGCATGGAACTCGGTGCCCCAGATGTGGCGGCCGTCCGGTTGGCCGAACCACAGCTGGCACAGCCTGGCCAGCACGCCTTCGCTCAAGCGCTCGAAGTCCAGCGGCGTGTCGGTGGGCAGGTCGGCCGGCTTCTGCGACGCGGGGAAGGCGTCCAGCAAGGCCTGCGCCTCCTTCTTCAGCTGCGCCAGGCCGGCCTTGGCGACCTGGTAGGCGGTGGCATAGCACTGGGCCTCGCCATAGGCCTCCAGGGCGGCGTTGATGGCGGGCGCCTGCTCGCGGTGGCCGTTGTCGTCGTCCAGGCCCAGGTAGCCCACGCCGATGGAATCGTGCATGCGCTCGCCGTAGCCGCTGACGGAGTAGCGGTCGGGGGCGTTCCTCAGCACCTCGCAGACGCGCTCGGCCGCCCCCACCAGCACGCCGTAGGCGGTGTCCACCACGCCGCCGGGCTGGGCGCGCACCCAGGCCCAGGCGGCGTCGCGGCTGTTGGTGTCCTCCAGCCAGCGCTGCCAGGCGGCCATGTCCTGCGGGTCCGGCGCGCGCTCGGGCACGGGCGTGGGGGCCGGCAGGGGCAGCGGCAGCTCGACGAGGCCCGGCAGCGCCTGCAGCGCGGCGATGGACGGCACGAAGAAGTAGGCGCCCCACTGCAGCGTGACGAAGGGCTCGGGGCCCAGGTCGATCTCGTAGGGCTTGCCGGCATGCTCGAACGGGAACCGCCGCGGGCCGGCGCTGCCGTCCACCACCCCCAGCAGCGGGTCGCTCTGGCCCGAGTAGCCGCCGCTGGCGTTGCCGCCGGCCACCCAGCGCTGCACCACCTCGAACTGCTCGGCCAGGTGGGCGTTGTAGGCCATGAAGACCAGGCCGCGGTCGGCGTCGTCGGGCGCGTCGGCATGCAGCGGCGCGCCGTAGCTCATGCCGCGGCGCAGGATGCGCGGCATGCGGCTGCGCGAGAACGCCGTGCAGGCCAGGTCGCGCGGGTTGGTGCGGCGGATGTGGGCGTGGAAGGGGCAGGCCGAGCCCTGTGCGTCCTTGGCGTAGTTGAAGTCGTTGCTGGTGCCCGGGGCCTCGGGCGCGGCCAGCGGGCGGCCGTCGGGCCAGCGGCCCATCAGCTTGGCCAGCACCAGCTCATGGTCCAGGCCGATCTTCCTGGCCTCCTGGTAGGTGCGCCGCGCGAAGCGGCCGGTGTACTGGCGCAGCTTGCGCACCACCAGGAAGCTGCCGCGGTCCAGCAGCGCATCGGGCTGCTCGGGCACGGCATAGCCCTTGTCGCGCTCGGTCGGGAAGCCCTGCAGGATCTCGCCGGTCTTGACGCGGTCGTCCCAGGCCTGGCCGGTCGGCTCGGGCTGGCCGGCCTGAGTGGCCGCCAGCACCGGCTGGCTGATGCCGTCCCTGAAGCCGAAATGCTCCTTGTCGGCGGCGTTGCTGCGCATGGGCTCGATGGCCATCAGCGCCAGGCCGGTGCCCAGCGTCAGCGCGTCGGCCAGCTCGCGCAGGCGCTGCGTGTCGGCGGCGCTGAAGGCATCGCCCGGCTCGGCGGCGGCAAAGCGCAGTTGCACCAGCACATGGGCGTTGGCCGGGTCGAAGCGGTCGATGCCGTTGATGTGGGGCGTCAGCGCCCAGTGCGACGGGTGGTTGTGGCGCACGTCGCCCAGCAGGCCGGCGCGGGCGGCCATGCCTTCCTTGAAGGCCTGGGGGAAGCGCTCCAGCCGTGCGCTCGCCACGCCCAGCGCGCGCAGGCCGGCCAGCGTCAGTGCCACCTGGCGCCAGACGGTGACCCGGGCCGGGTCGTCGTTGTCGCGCTGCACCGGCGCCGTGCTCAGCCAAGCCACCGCCTGGGCCGGCTGGGCCACCCGCAGCAGCACCAGGCCGCCGCGGTTGGCGGGCGGCTTGCTCAGCAGGCCGCTTTGCAGGTCGCCGGGCTTGAGCGACAGCGCGCGCGCCTGCACCGGGGGTTGCGGCAGCGGCTGCTCGAACCAGGCCAGCATCTCGTGGTGGCGCAGGCGCAGCTGGCCGCCGGGGGTCTTGCCGCCGTCGTGGGGGAACTGCCGGGCGGTGTCGAGCTCGCGCAGCTCGAACAGGATGTCGTGCGTGGCGCGCAGCAGGCAGGCGCGGTCGGGCGCCTGGGCGCCGAAGAAGCGCTGCAGCGTGAACAGCCCCGCCAGTGGCACCAGGCCGCGCGCGGCCATCGCGAAGCGCTCCTTGTCGCCGGTGGGCAGCGGGGCGGTCTCGCCGGAGGCCGGCGCACGCAGGCGGTTGAACTCCAGCTCGCTGGCGCGGCCGCGCTGGGCGGCTTCCAGCCGGGCCAGGTATTCGCCGTCGCTGACGGTGCGGCCGGACTCGATGAACAGGAAGTCGGCCGACACCTCGTGCGCGCGCACCCAGCGCGCATAGGTCTCGAAGCTGCACTCGCAGGACAGCCGGTAGCCCTCGGTGTGGCACAGCATCAGGTCCAGCGTGGAGCCCAGCTGGTCCCAGATGACGCGCATGTAGGGTTCCCAGCCGCCGTCGAAGTTGACGCACAGCAGCAGCCGGTCGGGCGCGCCGCCCTGGCCCTCCACGATGCTCCAGCGGAAGGAGTGGACGATGCGCCAGCGCGCCACGATGTCGGTGAACGGCGAGGCCGGCGCGCTCGATTCGCGCGAGCCCAGCCGCAGGCCGTTGAGCGTGCGCAGCACCTTGCGCAGCCGGTCCACATAGGTGACCACCTCCAGCGCATCGACGAAGCCGGGCTTGATGTCGGCCAGCAGGTTGAGGTCGGTGATGCCGCCGAGTTGGACGTCGTTGCCACGTGCCATGTTGTTTTCCTTCCCTGGATTGCGGCCGGGAGTATGGGGGCGGCGGATGACGGCTTCATCCAGTCCTGCCCTCAAGATTGAGCAGAGTCTTCATCCGCGCCAGCCGCATCTCGTCCGCGAAAACACGCAACCTATCGCAAACCCCAGGCCGGGCAAACCCGAGGTGGGCACAGTCAAGCTCACAGACACGGGAGAGCCACCATGAACCGCATCAGCACCACCACCGTCCGCAACCGCCTGCAGGCCGTCAGCGCCGCCGCCCTCGTCGCGTTGACCGCGCTGACGGGCGCCGCCTGGATGAGCATCACGGCGCCGGAAGACGGCCCGGCGGTGATCCAGCTGGAGCGCGTCGTCATCGAGGGCACCCGCAGCGACACGGTGGCCGCGGCCCCGGTGCAGCAGCTGCCGCGTGTGGTGGTCACCGGCCGCCGCGACCCCATGGCCGACGTGGTGCAGCTGGCCAGCCGTTGAGGGCCCCTCGCCCAACCTCGCATCGCTGAACGCGAGCGAGTCTGGTCGATCCTCCGAGGGGATGGCGATGCTTGCGGCGTCGAGCCGCAAGCCCATCGCCGACGCGGGCCGGCTTGGGGCGGCCCGGCGCTCGGCCCGGACCTGCCGAGGGCTACCGGCCCAGCACGCGCAGGATCTCGCGGCCGTAGGCCTCCAGCTTCTTGGCGCCCACGCCGCTGATCTCGCCCAGCTCCGCCAGGTCGGCCGGCAGCACGCGGGCCATCTCGGCCAGCGTGGTGTTCTGGAAGATCACATAGGCCGGCAGCCCATGCTCCTTGGCCACCTCCGAGCGCCAGGCCTTCAGCGCCTCGAAGCGCTCCTGCCCTTCCGCGTCCAGCCCCAGCGCCGGGTCCGTCTTGGGCCGCGCCACGCCGCGTGAGGCCTTGCCGCGCGGCTTCTTCTCCTCGGCCTCGCGCAGGCGCAGTTCCACCTCGCCCTTGAGCACCGCGCGCGCGCTGTCCTGCAGCGCCAGCGTGTTGAACTCGCCCTCGGCCGCCACATGGCCCAGCGCGATCAGCTGGCGCAGCACCGCCCGCCACTGCTGCTCCGACAGGTCCGTGCCGCAGCCCCAGGTGGACAGGTTCTCGTGGCCGTACTGCCGGGTCTTGTCGGTGGCCTTGCCGCGCAGCACGTCGATCAGGTGGCCGGCGCCGAAGCGCTCGCCGCGCTGGTGGAAGCGGTAGATGCAGGACAGCAGCTTGCGCGCCGCCTCCGTCGCGTCCCAGGTGACGGGTGGGTGCAGGCAGTTGTCGCAATTGCCGCAGGGGCGGGCCTCTTCGCCGAAGTAGTTCAGCAGCCGCACGCGCCGGCAGTCGATGGCCTCGGCCAGCGCCAGCAGCGCGTCCAGCTTGCCGCGCTGGCCCTGCTTGAACTCCTCGCCCGCCGGGCTCTCGTCGATCATGCGACGCTGGTTGACGACGTCGGCCAGGCCGTAGGTCATCCAGGCCTCGGCCGGCGCGCCGTCGCGCCCGGCGCGGCCGGTCTCCTGGTAGTAGCTCTCGATGTTCTTGGGCAGGTCCAGGTGGGCGACGAAGCGCACGTCCGGCTTGTCGATGCCCATGCCGAAGGCGATGGTGGCCACCATCACCAGGCCTTCCTCGCGCAGGAAGCGGTCCTGGTGGCGGCGGCGCACGTCGGCGTCCAGCCCGGCGTGGTAGGGCAGGGCCTTGATGCCCTCGCTGTCCAGCCACTGCGCCGTCTCGTCCACCTTCCTGCGGCTCTGGCAGTAGACGATGCCGGCCTCGCCCTCGTGCTCGTCGCGGATGAAGCGCAGCAGCTGCTCGCGCGGCGAGGCGCTCTTCTCGGCGATCAGGTAGCGGATGTTGGGGCGGTCGAAGCTGCTGATGAAGACGCGCGCGTCCTGCAGCTGCAGCCGCTCGATGATGTCGGCCCGGGTCAGGTCGTCGGCCGTCGCGGTCAGCGCGATGCGCGGCACGTCCGGGAAGCGCTCGTGCAGCAGGCTGAGCTGCAGGTATTCCGAGCGGAAGTCGTGCCCCCACTGGCTGACGCAATGCGCCTCGTCGATGGCGAACATGCTGAGCAGCCCGCGTTCGTGCAGGCTGGTCAGCTGGGCCAGGAAGCGCGGCGTCGTCAGCCGCTCGGGTGCGGCGTACAGCAGCGTGAGGCGCCCGCTCATCATCTCGCGCTCGATGCGCGTGGCCTCCTCGCCGGTCTGGCTGCTGTTGAGGAAGGCGGCGTGTACGCCGGCCTCCTCCAGCGCGCCGACCTGGTCGTGCATCAGCGCGATCAGCGGGCTGACGACGATGGCCACGCCCTGGCCGCGCGTGTGCCGCACGATGGCCGGCACCTGGTAGCACAGGCTCTTGCCGCCGCCGGTGGGCATCAGCACCAGCGCGTCGCCGCCGGCGGCGACCTGCTCCACGATCTCCGCCTGCTGGCCGCGGAAGGCCGTGTAACCGAAGACTGCTGACAGGACCTGGTGAGCTGCGGATTGCAGGTCGTCGGTCGGGCTTGGAAGATGCACGGGCGGATTCACGCCGCCATTGTCCCAGGAGCTTCCCGATGACCACCCCCGCCGAGCTGCGCGAGCGGCTGATCCGCAATTTCAACGACGCCCCGCGCGAGCGCTTCCTGCGCGCGCCGCTGTACGACAGCGAAAGCGCCAGCCTCTCCAAAGGCACGGTCGCCCAACAGCTCGGCGCCGGCTTCGACATCGTCGCGCCCGGCCAGATGAGCTGCCCCTACCACTCGCACCATGCGCAGGAGGAAATGTTCGTCATCCTGCAGGGCGAGGGCACGCTGCGCGTGGCCGGCGAGCGGGTGCCCATCAGGGCGGGCGACACCATCTTCATCCCCGCCGGTGCCGAGTACCCGCACCACATCATCAACACCTCCGACGCGCCGCTGCACTACCTCAGCATCAGCACGCAGCAGCGGCCCGAGGTCTGCGAGTACCCGGACTCGGGCAAGGTCGGCATCTTCACGCCGGGGCTGCGCCTGCTGCAGAAGCGCGAGGCCGGGCTGGACTACTGGGACGGCGAGCCCTGAAGGCCCGCTTCAGTAGTGCGGCGGCAGCTCGTCGCGCGGGCTGCGCGGCGCCCCCGGATCGCCGGCCGCGGCGGCCCGGTCGCGCAGCTCCACCAGCTCGCGGATCAGCCGGTCGATCTCCTCCTGCTGGCGCACGACGACGGCGTTGAGCTGCTCGACGGTGTCCTCGGCAAAGCTGGCCTTGATCTCCAGCTCGGTGATGCGTTGTTCCAGGGTGTGCAGGTCGGCGTCCATGCCCGTATTGGGCCTGAAGTTAGCGCTTGTCACCCTTGGCCGTGATCGAGCCCATGCCCGACACCGAGCGTTGCACGCTGGGGTTGCCGTAGTAGTCCACCGAGCCGATGCCCGAGATGTGGGCGGAGAGGTCGTCCGTCACCCACAGCACGACGTTGCCGATGCCGCTGACGCTGACCCGGGCGCGCTGCGCCTGCAGCCTGTCGGCCACGATCTTGCCCTTGCCGGAGATCTGCAGCGCCAGCTCGTCGACGCGGCCGCCCAGGTAGCCGTCGCCGGCGCCCGAGACCGCGAACACCAGCTGGCGCGCCTGCAGCTGGTCCAGCCGGGCGATGCCGGCGCCGCTGATGCTCAGCCGCAGGCGGTCGGCCTGCAGCGGGCCGGGCGCGTGCACGTCGCTGGCGCCCGAGACGGAGAGCTGGCGCAGCTCGCGCATCTCCACCTGCACGAACAGCTTGCTGCTGTGCCAGAACTTCCAGCCGCCGGTGGGGCGGATGACCAGCCGGCGGTCGGCCAGCGTCACCTCGACCTCCTTCTGCACCTCGGCATCGCCGGCGATGAAGGCCTGGTCGCGCTCACCCTGCACCAGCAGCACGCGGGCCGCGCCGGCCAGCTCCAGGCGGTCGAAGTCGCCCGGCGCGTAGACCTTGCCCGGCCCGGCCGGCGGCACGGGCGGGGCAAGGTCCTGTCTCTTATACACATCTGACGCTGCCGACGAAGGCTTAGGTGT
>CAXDTK010000127.1:0-14485 GCA_963992225.1 uncultured Comamonadaceae bacterium
CGCGACACCCGCACCGTGCGCCCCATCGAGATCCGCAACGGCATCCTGCCGCGCACCCACGGTTCGGCGCTGTTCACGCGCGGCGAGACGCAGGCTCTCGTGGTCGCCACGCTGGGCACGGACCGCGACGCGCAGCGCATCGACGCGCTGGACGGCGAGTTCGAAGACCGCTTCATGATGCACTACAACATGCCCCCCTTCGCCACCGGCGAAACGGGTCGTGTCGGTAGCCCCAAGCGCCGCGAGATCGGCCACGGCCGCCTCGCCAAGCGCGCGCTGATCGCCGCGCTGCCGAGCAAGGAAGACTTCCCGTACTCGCTGCGCGTGGTCTCCGAAATCACCGAGTCCAACGGCTCCTCGTCGATGGCTTCGGTCTGCGGCGGCTGCCTGGCGCTGATGGACGCCGGCGTGCCGATGAAGGCCCACGTGGCCGGCATCGCCATGGGCCTGATCAAGGACGGCAACCGCTTCGCCGTGCTGACCGACATCCTGGGTGACGAAGATCATCTGGGCGACATGGACTTCAAGGTGGCCGGTACCACCACCGGCATCACCGCCCTGCAGATGGACATCAAGATCCAGGGCATCACCAAGGAGATCATGCAGGTTGCCCTGGCGCAAGCCAAGGAAGCCCGCCTGCACATCCTCGGCAAGATGGTCGAGGCCATGGGCAGCGCGAACACCGAGGTGTCGCAGTTCGCCCCGCGCCTGTACACGATGAAGATCAACCCGGAGAAGATCCGCGACGTCATCGGCAAGGGTGGCGCCACCATCCGCGCGCTGACCGAGGAGACCGGCACCACCATCGACATCGGCGAAGACGGCACCATCACCATCGCCTCGACCGACGCCGAGAAGGCCGAAATGGCCAAGAAGCGCATCGCCGAGATCACGGCCGAGGTCGAGGTGGGCAAGGTCTACGAAGGCCCGATCGTCAAGATTCTGGACTTCGGTGCCCTCGTGAACCTGCTGCCCGGCAAGGACGGCCTGCTGCACATCAGCCAGATCGCCCACCAGCGCGTCGAGAAGGTGACGGACTTCCTGCAGGAAGGCCAGATCGTCAAGGTCAAGGTGCTGGAGACTGACGAGAAGGGCCGCATCAAGCTGTCGATGAAGGCGCTGCTGGATCGCCCCGAGCGTGAGGCCGCCCCGGCGCCGGCACCGATCGCCGACGAGCAGACCCCGCCCACGGCGGAGTAATCGCGTCGGCGATGAAAGCCATCGCGATCACCCGCCCCGGCGGGCCCGAGGTGCTGGAGCTGGCCGAACGGCCGGATCCGGTCGCGGGCCTGGGTGAGTGCCTGATCCGTGTCGCAGCCTCGGGCATCAACCGCCCGGATGTGCTGCAGCGCAAGGGTGCCTACCCGCCGCCGCCGGGCGCCAGCGAGCTGCCAGGCCTGGAGGTCGCCGGAGAAATCGTCGCCGGCGATGACCTGGCCCTGGCTGCGCATGGCTTCAAGCGGGGTGATGCGGTCTGTGCGCTGGTCAACGGTGGCGGCTATGCCGAGCTGTGCACGGTGCCGGTCGGGCAATGCCTGCCGGTGCCGCGCGGCTGGTCGCTGGTGCAGGCCGCAAGCCTGCCGGAAACCTGTTTCACCGTCTGGGCGAACGTGTTCGACCGCGCGGCGCTGCAGCCCGGCGAGACGCTGCTGATCCACGGCGGCTCCAGCGGCATCGGCGTGACGGCCATCCAGATCGCCAGGGCGATGGGTGCGCGCGTGCTGGTGACGGTGGGCGGCGCCGAGAAGGCCGAGGCCTGCCGGGCGCTGGGGGCCGAGATCGCGATTAACTACCGCGAGCAGGACTTCGTCGTCGAAGCCAAAGCGGCCACGGACGGCCGTGGCGTCGACGTGATCCTGGACATGGTGGCCGGCGACTACATCGGACGCGGCGTGCAGGCGCTCGCCGAGGATGGGCGCCTGGCCATCATCGCGGTGCAGGGTGGCGTGAAGTCCGAGATCGACGCCGGCCTGGTGCTGCGCCGCCGGCTGACCCTCACCGGCTCGACGCTGCGCCCGCGGTCGTCGGCCTTCAAGGCCCGGCTGGCGCGCGCGTTGCGCGACACCGTGTGGCCGCTGATCGAGGCCGGCCGCATCCGGCCGGTCATTTACCGCGAGCTGCCTGCCGCCCAGGCGGCCGAGGCGCATGCGCTGATGGAATCCAACCAGCACATCGGCAAGATCGTGCTGAACTGGCAACGGAGCTGAGATGAGAAGAAAACTCGTCGTGGGCAACTGGAAGATGCATGGCAGCCGCGCTGCCAATGCCCAGTTGCTTGCCGGCCTCAAGGAGGCCGGTCCCTGGAACGCCGACGTGGCCGTCTGCGTGCCGTTTCCCTACATCGCCGAGACCGCGCTCGCGCTGACCGGCACGACCATTGCCTACGGTGCGCAGGACTGCTCGGCGCACGAGCAGGGCGCCTACACCGGCGAGGTGTCCAGCGCCATGCTGGCCGACATCGGCTGCCGCTACGTCATCGTGGGTCATTCGGAGCGTCGCGCCTATCACGCCGAGAGCGACCAGCTGGTGGCCGACAAGGCCAAGGCCGCGCTGGCCCATGGCGTGACGCCCATCGTCTGCGTTGGCGAAACGCGTGCGGAGCGTGAGGCTGGCCAGACGGAGGCCGTCGTCAAGCGCCAGCTCGCCGCCGTCATCCACACGCTGGGCCATTGCTGCGGCGAGATGGTGGTCGCCTATGAACCCGTCTGGGCCATCGGCACCGGGCTGACGGCCACGCCTGCAGAAGCGCAGGCCGTGCACGCCGTGCTGCGCGCGCAGCTGCACGCGGCCACCGACCGTTCGGTGGCGATGCGCATCCTGTACGGCGGCAGCGTCAAGGCCGACAACGCGGCCGAGCTGTTCGCTCAGCCGGACATCGACGGCGGCCTGATCGGCGGCGCGTCCCTGAAGGTGGCGGACTTCGCCGCCATCTGCCTGGCTGCGGCGCACTGAGAGTTACCCCGGCGCAGGGCAGGGGCCCGGCGTCATCGAGTTTTGATGGAGTGTTTGGAATGCAGTTCTTCGCGAATCTGGTGCTGATCGTTCAGCTGCTGTCGGCCCTGGCGATCATTGGTCTGGTGCTGGTGCAGCACGGCAAGGGCGCCGACATGGGCGCATCCTTCGGCAGCGGTGCCTCGGGCAGCCTGTTCGGCGCCACCGGCAGCGCCAACTTCCTGTCGCGCAGTACGGCGTTTGCAGCGACGTTGTTCTTCGCCTGCACGCTGGGCCTGGCCTTCCTGTCCAACGGGCGCTCCACGACGCCGGCCGCCGACACGGTGCTGGATCGTGCCCCGACCAGCGTGCCGGCGCCGGCCGCGTCCGGCGCTGCCGCCATTCCGGGCGCAGTCATCACGCCCTCGACGCCGGCCCCCGTCGCGGCCTCTGCGGCGACGAACTGAGCCAGGTCAAAAACCTGGCTGCGCCGGGCGTCAGTGCCTGGTTTCCGGTATAGAATGCGAGGCTGTCTGGCAAGCATTCCCTCCCAGGTTGCCGGGCAAGTTTTGAATACCAGCCGTCGTGGTGAAATTGGTAGACACGCTATCTTGAGGGGGTAGTGGCGAAAGCTGTGCGAGTTCGAGTCTCGCCGACGGCACCAGAACATGGGCTAGCATCCTTGCGCTTCTGACGCGAGGGTCGGCCTCAGCGGCCTGTCGCCGAGATTGCCCAGCGCAAAGCCGGGTGATCGGAGCAAGGTTCAGGGCGGGCGCGATCCGCAAGCGACATCTCTTGATTCGCTGGTGGCGCGCCTGTTTGCTTTTGTGGTCGGCCGGTATGGCGACCCAGTGGACGAAGACGTTTTAGTCGACCCGGGAAAGCCAAGATGAATCTCGAACAATATCTGCCCGTCATCCTCTTCATTTTGGTCGGCGCAGTAGTCGGGATCGCACCCCAGGTGCTCGGCGCGTTGCTCGGGCCCAACCGGCCGGATCAGGCCAAGAACTCCCCCTACGAATGCGGCTTCGAGGCGTTTGAAGACGCGCGCATGAAGTTCGACGTGCGCTACTACCTCGTCGCGATTCTGTTCATCCTTTTCGACCTGGAAATTGCGTTCCTGTTCCCCTGGGCTGTCGCGCTCAAGGAAATCGGTGCAACCGGCTTCTGGGCGATGATGATCTTCCTCGGCATCCTGGTCGTCGGCTTTGCCTACGAATGGAAAAAGGGCGCCCTGGACTGGGAGTGAAGGTGAGCCCCTCGTCCGACGAATGCGTCGACCGAATCCCCGCGGGGATGCCGGCCGGCTTGGGGTGGCCCGGCGCTCGGCCCGCTCGCGCTAACAAGGTTGTGCACTGCTATGGGTATTGAAGGCGTCCTGAAAGAGGGCTTTGTCACGACCTCGGTCGACAAGCTCATCAACTGGTCCAAGACCGGTTCGCTGTGGCCGATGACCTTCGGCCTGGCCTGCTGCGCCGTGGAGATGATGCATGCGGGCGCAGCCCGCTATGACATCGACCGTTTCGGCATGCTGTTTCGCCCCAGCCCGCGCCAGTCGGACCTGATGATCGTGGCCGGCACGCTGTGCAACAAGATGGCGCCAGCCCTGCGCAAGGTCTACGACCAGATGGCCGAGCCACGCTGGGTGCTGTCGATGGGGTCGTGCGCCAACGGTGGCGGCTACTACCACTACAGCTACTCGGTGGTGCGGGGCTGCGACCGCATCGTGCCGGTGGACGTCTATGTGCCCGGCTGCCCGCCGACGGCCGAGGCGCTGCTGTACGGCATCCTGCAGTTGCAGGCCAAGATCCGCCGCGAAAACACCATTGCCCGTTGAGCGCCAAGGTATGAGCCTGAATCTCGAATCCCTGGCCCAGCAGATTGGTGCCGTCTTCGGCGAGCGCGTCGTCGAGTTGAAGAACGCGTTGGGTGAGCTGACGCTGACCGTCCGCGCGGCTGACTACCTCGCCGTCGCTACGACGCTGCGCGACCACCCGGAGCTCAAGCTCGAGCAGCTGGTCGACCTGTGTGGCGTGGACTACAGCGCCTACGGCAACGGCGGCTATGAAGGCGCGCGTTATGCGGTCGTCAGCCACCTGCTGTCGGTCAGCAAGAACTGGCGCCTGCGCCTGAAGGTGTTCGCGACCGACGACGACTTCCCCTGCGTGGCGTCGGTCACCGGCGTGTGGAGTTCGGCGAACTGGTTCGAGCGTGAGGCCTTCGACATGTACGGCGTCATTTTCGACGGCCACAACGACCTGCGCCGCATCCTGACGGACTACGGTTTCATCGGCCATCCGATGCGCAAGGACTTCCCGGTGTCGGGTCATGTCGAGATGCGCTACGACGCCGAGCAGAAGCGCGTCATCTACCAGCCGGTGACCATCGAGCCGCGTGAAATCACGCCGCGCATCATCCGCGAAGACAAGTACGGCGGCCTTTGAGTCTGTAAGCCATGGCAGAAATCAAGAACTACACGCTGAACTTCGGCCCCCAGCACCCGGCCGCGCACGGTGTGCTGCGCCTGGTGCTGGAACTGGACGGCGAAGTCATCCAGCGCGCCGACCCGCATATCGGCCTGCTGCACCGCGCCACCGAGAAGCTGGCCGAGCAGAAGACCTACATCCAGTCGCTGCCCTACATGGACCGCCTCGACTACGTGTCGATGATGGCCAACGAGCATGCCTATTGCCTGGCCATCGAGAAGATGCTGGGGCTGGAGGTGCCCCTGCGGGCGCAGTACATCCGCGTGATGTTCGCGGAGATCACGCGACTGCTGAACCACCTGCTCTGGCTGGGTTGCCACGGCCTGGACTGCGGCGCGATGAACATCCTCATCTACTGCTTCCGCGAGCGTGAGGACCTGTTCGACATGTACGAGGCGGTGTCGGGCGCGCGCATGCACGCGGCCTACTTCCGTCCGGGCGGCGTGTACCGCGATCTGCCGGACTCGATGCCGCAGTACAAGGTCAGCAAGATCAAGAACGCCAAGGCGATTGCCCAGCTCAACGAGAACCGCCAGGGCTCGCTGCTGGACTTCATCGACGACTTCTGCGCGCGCTTCCCGAAGAACGTCGACGACTACGAGACGCTGCTGACCGACAACCGGATCTGGAAGCAGCGCACCGTGGGCATCGGCGTCGTGTCGCCCGAGCGGGCGCTCAACCTCGGCTTCACGGGTGCCATGCTGCGCGGCTCGGGCATTGCGTGGGACCTGCGCAAGACGCAGCCGTACGACGTGTACGACAAGATGGATTTCGACATCCCGGTTGGCACCCAGGGCGACACCTACGACCGCTATGTGGTGCGCATCGAGGAAATGCGCCAGTCCAACCGCATCATCAAGCAGTGCGTGGACTGGCTGCGCGCCAACCCGGGGCCGGTCATCACCGACAACCACAAGGTGGCGCCGCCCGCCCGCGTGGACATGAAGTCCAACATGGAAGAGCTGATCCACCATTTCAAGCTCTTCACCGAGGGCTTCCACGTGCCCGAGGGCGAGGCCTATGCCGCCGTCGAGCATCCCAAGGGCGAATTCGGCATCTACATGGTCAGTGACGGCGCCAACAAGCCCTACCGATTGAAGATCCGCGCGCCGGGCTTCGCCCACTTGGCGGCACTCGACGAAATGGGCCGCGGCCACATGATCGCGGACGCCGTGGCCATCATCGGCACGATGGACATCGTGTTCGGCGAAATCGATCGTTGACAGGCAGACGATGACGAGCAGCAACGACTACATCCTCAGCGACGCCACCCGCGCTCGCTTCGACCACGAGGTCGCCAAGTACCCGGCCGAGCAGCGCCAGTCGGCCGTGATGGCCTGCCTGTCCATCGTGCAGCAGGAAGCCGGCTTCGTGTCGCGCGCCAGCGAGGACGCGATCGCCGCCTACCTCGGCATGCCGCCGATCGCGGTGTACGAGGTCACGACCTTCTACAACATGTACAACCAGCGCAGGCTGGGCCAGTTCAAGCTCAACGTCTGCACCAACCTGCCGTGCCAGTTGCGCGACGGCCAGGCGGCGCTGGACCACCTGTGCCGCAAGCTGGGCGTGGAGGAGGGCGGCACGACGGCCGATGGCCTGTTCACCGTGCAAAAGAGCGAGTGCCTGGGCGCCTGCGCCGATTCGCCCGTGATGCTGGTCAACGACCGCCAGATGTGCAGCTTCATGACGGCGGAGCGTCTGGACGAGCTCGTCGAGGTGCTGCGTGCGAACGCGGCAACGGCGGCAGCGGCAGCAAAGGCCTGAGGACGACATGCTGGACCTCACCAAATTCCAATCCACCGGCGTCGAGACCTGCTTCCATGACCGCCACATCGGGCCGCAGATCTACGCCGGCCTGAACGGCAAGAACTGGTCGCTCAAGGACTACGAAGCGCGGGGCGGTTACGCCGCGCTGCGCAAGATCCTGGGCAAGGACGGCGCGGCACCGGTGGGTGACGCGCAGGTCGCCGGCATGACGCCTGACCAGGTCATCGCCGAGGTCAAGACCTCGGCCCTGCGCGGTCGCGGCGGCGCAGGCTTCCCGACCGGCCTGAAGTGGAGCTTCATGCCGCGCGCCTTCCCCGGCCAGAAGTACCTCGTCTGCAACTCCGACGAAGGCGAGCCGGGTACCTGCAAGGACCGCGACATCCTGATGTTCAACCCGCACATCGTCATCGAAGGCATGGCGATCGCGGCGTACGCGATGGGTATCACGGTCGGCTACAACTACATCCACGGCGAGATCTTCGAGGTCTACGAGCGTTTCGAAGCCGCCCTGGAGGAAGCCCGCGCTGCCGGCTACCTCGGCGACCACATCATGGGCAGCGGCTTCAGCTTCCAGCTGCACGCCCACCATGGCTTCGGCGCCTACATCTGCGGCGAGGAAACCGCGCTGCTGGAATCGCTGGAAGGCAAGAAGGGCCAGCCGCGCTTCAAGCCGCCGTTCCCGGCCAGCTTCGGCCTGTACGGCAAGCCCACCACCATCAACAACACCGAGACCTTCGCCGCGGTGCCCTGGATCATCCGCAACGGCGGCCAGGCCTACCTCGAGATCGGCAAGGCCAACAACGGCGGCACCAAGCTGTTCTCGGTGTCGGGCGACGTGGAGCGCCCGGGCAACTACGAGATCCCGCTGGGCACGCCGTTCAGCAAGCTGCTGGAGCTGGCCGGCGGTGTGCGCAAGGGTCGCACGCTGAAGGCCGTGATCCCGGGCGGATCGTCCGCGCCGGTGCTGCCGGCCGAGGTCATGATGAACTGCACGATGGACTACGACTCCATCGCCAAGGCCGGCTCCATGCTGGGCTCGGGGGCCGTCATCGTGATGGACGACTCGCGCTGCATGGTCAAGAGCCTGATGCGTCTGTCCTACTTCTACACGCACGAGTCCTGCGGCCAGTGCACGCCCTGCCGCGAGGGCACGGGCTGGATGCACCGTGTCATCGAGCGCATTTACAACGGTCAGGGCAGGGCGGAGGACATCGACCTGCTGAACTCGGTCGCCGACAACATCCAGGGTCGCACCATCTGCGCGCTGGGTGACGCCGCCGCGATGCCGGTGCGGGCCATGATCAAGCACTTCAGGCACGAGTTCGTGCACCTGATCGAACACAAGAAGCCCTTGGTGGCCGCTTAACGACGCCTCGGGAACAGCCATGGTTGAAATCGAACTCGACGGTCAGAAGATCTCGGTCCAGGAAGGCAGCATGGTCATGCATGCCGCCGAGAAGGCCGGTACCTACATCCCGCACTTCTGCTACCACAAGAAGCTGAGCATCGCGGCCAATTGCCGCATGTGCCTGGTGGACGTGGAGAAGGCGCCCAAGCCCATGCCCGCCTGCGCGACGCCGGTCACGCAGGGCATGATCGTCCGCACCAAGAGCGACAAGGCGATCAAGGCGCAGCAGGGCGTCATGGAATTCCTGCTGATCAATCACCCGCTGGACTGCCCGATCTGCGACCAGGGCGGCGAGTGCCAGCTGCAGGACCTGGCCGTGGGCTATGGCGCCGGTAAAAGCCGCTACACCGAAGAGAAGCGCGTCGTCTTCCACAAGAACGTCGGCCCGCTGATCTCCATGGAGGAGATGAGCCGCTGCATCCACTGCACCCGCTGCGTGCGCTTCGGCCAGGAGATCGCCGGCGTCATGGAGCTGGGCATGGCCCACCGCGGCGAGCACAGCGAAATCCAGACCTTCGTCGGCCGCACCGTGGACTCGGAGCTGTCGGGCAACATGATCGACCTGTGCCCGGTCGGCGCGCTGACCAGCAAGCCCTTCCGCTACAGCGCCCGCACCTGGGAACTGTCGCGTCGCAAGAGCGTCAGCCCACATGACTCGACCGGCGCCAACCTGATCGTCCAGGTCAAGGGCAACCAGGTCATGCGCGTCGTGCCGCTGGAGAACGAGGCCGTCAACGAATGCTGGATCGCCGACCGCGACCGCTTCAGCTACGAGGCGCTCAACAGCGACGCCCGCCTGACCGCGCCCATGATCAAGCAGGGCGGCGCCTGGAAGCAGGTCGACTGGACGACCGCGCTGGAGTACGTCGCCAACGGCCTGAAGTCCATCGCCCATGCGCATGGCCCGGCGGCCATCGGTGCAGTGGGCTCGGCCCACAGCACCGTCGAGGAACTGCACCTGCTGGGCCAGATCGTGCGCGGCCTGGGCAGCGACAACATCGACCACCGCCTGCGCCACAGCGACTTCGGCAACGCCGCGCCGGCCGGCCAGGCGCGCTGGCTGGGCACCTCCATCGCCAAGCTGTCCGAGCTGGACCGTGCGCTGGTGATCGGCTCGCAGCTGCGCAAGGACCATCCGCTGTTCGCCGCCCGGCTGCGCCATGCCGCACGCCGCGGCGCCGCGGTGCACCGCCTAGGCGTCAACGCCGATGACTGGCTGATGCCCATGGGCCTGTCGCTGTCCGCCGCGCCCTCCGCCTGGGTGCAGGCGCTGGCCGACGTGGCCGCCTCCATCGGCGCCGCCACCGGTGCCGTCGCGCCGCTGGCCGGCCAGGTCACCGACACGGCCCAGGCCATCGCCGCCAGCCTGCTGTCCGGCAGCGCCAAGGCCGTGCTGCTGGGCAACGCCGCCGCCGAGCATCCGCAGGCCACCAGCCTGCTGGCGCTGGCGCAGTGGATCGCCCAGCAGACCGGCGCCAGCGTCGGCTACCTGACGGCAGCGGCCAACACGGTGGGCGCCCAGCTCGTCAAGGCACAGCCGCAGGTCGATGGTCTGAATGCTGGCCAGATGCTGGGCGGCACCGCGCTGAAGGCGCTGCTGCTGCTCAACACCGACCCGCTGCTCGACGCCGCCAACCCGGCAGCGGCCGCCAAGGCGCTGGAGGCGGCCGAGATGGTCGTCGTCATGAGCCCGTTCAAGAGTGGCGTGGAATACGCCGACGTGCTGCTGCCGGTCGCCCCGTTCACCGAGACCTCCGGCAGCTTCGTCAACGCCGAGGGCCGGCTGCAAAGCTTCGTGGGCGTGGCCCGGCCGCTGCTGGAAACCCGCCCGGGCTGGAAGCTGCTGCGGGTGCTGGGCAACCTGCTGGGCCTGCCCGGCTTCGATCAGGACAGCTCCGAACAGGTGCGCGAACAGGCGCTGGGCGGCGACCTCGCGGCCCGCCTCAGCAACGCGACCATCGCCGCGCCGCAGCTCGCTGCACGCGGGGAGGGCGTCGAGCGCTTCGGCAATCTGCCCATCTATGCGGCCGATGCGCTGGTGCGCAACGCTACCTCGCTGCAGCTGACCACCGACGGCCGCGAGGCCGCGACGGTCGGCCTGCCCGCCTCGCTGTGGCAGCAACTGGGCCTGCAGGACGGTGACCTGGTGCGTGTGGTGCAGGACGGCGGTGCCGCCCAGCTGCCGGCCCGCCTGGAAGCCGGCCTGCCGGACGGCGTGGCCCGCGTGCCCGCCGGTCTGCCGCAAACCGCCAGCCTCGGCGCCGTCTTCGGCACGCTGAACATCAGCAAGGTCTGAACCCATGATCGACACCCTCTACCAAAACGGTGCCTCCCTGCTGGGCGGCCTCTGGCCGGTGGTCTGGAGCCTGCTGAAGATCATCGCGGTCGTCGCACCGCTGATGGTCTGCGTGGCCTACCTGACGCTGTGGGAGCGCAAGGCCATCGGCTGGTCGCAGATCCGCCCCGGCCCCAACCGCGTGGGCCCCTACGGCCTGCTGACCCCCATCGCTGACGCCGTCAAGCTGATCTTCAAGGAGATCATCAAGCCGACCGCGGCCAGCAAGGGCCTGTTCTTCCTGGGCCCGGTCATGACCATCATGCCGGCGCTGGCCGCCTGGGCGGTGGTGCCGTTCGGCCCGGATGCGGCCGTGGCCAACGTCAACGCCGGCCTGCTGTTCCTGATGGCGATCACGTCGCTGGAGGTCTACGGCGTCATCATCGCCGGCTGGGCCTCCAACTCGAAGTACGCCTTCCTCGGCGCACTGCGCGCCTCGGCGCAGATGGTCTCGTACGAGATCTCGATGGGCTTCGCGCTGGTCGTCGTGCTGATGGTGACGGGCAGCCTGAACATGACCACCATCGTGCAGGTGCAGGAGAAGGGCCTGTTCGCGGACATGGGCCTGACCTTCCTGTCCTGGAACTGGTTGCCGCTGTTCCCCATCTTCATCGTCTACTTCATCTCGGGCCTGGCCGAGACCAACCGCCACCCGTTCGACGTCGTCGAAGGCGAGTCGGAGATCGTCGCCGGCCACATGATCGAGTACTCGGGCATGTCGTTCGCGATGTTCTTCCTGGCCGAGTACGCCAACATGATCCTGGTGTCGGCACTGGCCGTCGTCATGTTCCTGGGCGGCTGGAGCGCGCCGATCTCCTGGAGCCTGTTCGGCATGGAGACGCCGCAGTTCATCCAGAACACCATGGCGTTCTGGAACTGGGCCTGGCTGTTCGGCAAGACCTTCTTCGTCGTCACGATGTTCCTGTGGGTGCGTGCCACGTTCCCGCGCTTCCGCTACGACCAGATCATGCGTCTGGGCTGGAAGATCTTCATTCCCATCACGCTGATCTGGCTGGTCGTTGTCGGTGCCTGGATGCAGACGCCTTTCAACATCTGGAAGTGAGGCGGCGACCATGACCTCAATCACCAATTTCGCGAAGACGTTCTTCCTCTGGGAACTGCTCAAGGGGATGAAGCTGACCGGGAGGCATTTCCTCTCGCGCAACATCACCATCCAGTTCCCCGAGGAGAAGACGCCGCTGTCGCCGCGCTTCCGCGGCCTGCACGCGCTGCGCCGCTACGAGAACGGCGAGGAGCGCTGCATCGCCTGCAAGCTGTGCGAGGCGGTCTGCCCGGCGATGGCCATCACCATCGAGAGCGACGTGCGCGCCGACGGCAGCCGCCGCACGACGCGCTACGACATCGACCTGACGAAGTGCATCTTCTGCGGCTTCTGCGAGGAAAGCTGCCCGGTGGACTCCATCGTCGAAACCAGCATCTTCGAATACCACGGCGAAAAGCGCGGCGACCTGTACTTCACCAAGGACATGCTGCTGGCTGTCGGCGACAAGTACGAGCCCCAGATTGCGGCCCAAAAGGAGGCGGACGCCAAGTACCGCTGATCGCTGCCGGCCCCCTCGGGCCGCAGCGGTCCAGCCTAGCTGGCCTGGATACGCATGGACACCACGACCATCCTCTTCTATCTCTTCTCGGCGATCCTGCTCGTCTCGTCGTTCCGCGTCATCACGGCGCGGAGCACCGTGCATGCCGCGCTGTTCCTGATCCTGTCCTTCTTCACGGCTTCCTGCATCTGGATGCTGCTGAAGGCCGAGTTCCTCGCCATCGCGCTGGTGCTGGTCTACATCGGTGCCGTGATGGTGCTGTTCCTGTTCGTCGTCATGATGCTCGACCTGAACAGCGACGGTGTTCGCGAGGGTTTCTGGAAGCATCTGCCGGTGGCTGCCGTCGTCGGTGCGCTGATCGCGTTCGAGATGGGCATCGTGCTGATGGGCGGCTTCCAGCTGGCCGACGCACCGGCCGCCACGGCGCAGCAGGTCGCCATGGGCAACACCAAGCTGCTGGGCATCGAGATCTACACGGGCTACCTCTACCCGCTGCAGATCGCTGCCGTGCTGCTGCTGGTCGCCATCGTCGCGGCCATCGCGCTGACGCTGCGCCGCCGCAAGGACTCGCGCTATCTGAACCCGTCCGAGCAGGTCAAGGTCACCAAGGCCGACCGTCTGCGCATCGTCAAGATGGCGCCGACCGTTGCCACCTCGGCCCAGCCTGCCGCACCCAATGAAGGAGGCCAGGCATGATCGGCGTCGCTGGACTGAGTGGACTCACGCTGGGCCATTTCCTGACGCTGGGCGCGATGCTGTTCGCGCTGTCGGTGATCGGCATCTTCCTGAACCGCAAGAACCTGATCGTGCTGCTGATGGCCATCGAGCTGATGCTGCTGGCGGTCAACCTGAACTTCGTGGCCTTCTCGCACTACCTGGGCGACATGGCCGGCCAGGTCTTCGTGTTCTTCATCCTGACCGTCGCGGCGGCCGAGTCGGCCATCGGCCTGGCCATCCTGGTCGTGCTGTTCCGCAACCGGGCCAGCATCAACGTCGAGGAACTCGACGCGCTCAAGGGCTGATCGAGACCAAGGACACAGGCGAAAAAGATGTCTGCACAACTCTCCCAGAACCTGCTGCTGACGGTGCCGCTGGCGCCGCTGGCGGGGGCCATCGTGGCCGGCTTCTTCGGCAAGACGGTGGGCCGCCGCGGCTCGCACACGGTCACCATCCTCGGCGTGCTGATCGCCTTCATCCTGTCGGCGATGACGCTTTACAGCGTCGCCGTCGACGGTGCGCGCTTCAACGCCACCATCTACGAATGGATGGTGCTGGGCCCGCTGAAGATGGAGGTCGGCTTCCTCGTCGACGGCCTGACCGCGATGATGATGTGCGTGGTGACCTTCGTGTCGCTGATGGTGCACATCTACACCATCGGCTACATGGAGGAGGACGACGGCTACCAGCGCTTCTTCTCCTATATCTCGCTGTTCACGTTCAGCATGCTGATGCTGGTCATGAGCAACAACATGCTGCAGCTGTTCTTCGGCTGGGAAGCGGTGGGCCTGGTGTCCTACCTGCTGATCGGCTTCTGGTACAAGAAGCCGACGGCCATCTTCGCCAACATGAAGGCCTTCCTGGTCAACCGGGTCGGCGACTTCGGCTTCATCCTCGGCATCGGCCTGCTGGTGGCCTTCGGCGGCACGCTGAACTACGCCGAGACCTTCGCCAAGGCCGGCGAGCTGTCGCAGATGGTCTTCCCCGGCACTGATTGGGCGCTGCTGACCGTCGCCTGCATCTGCCTGTTCATCGGTGCGATGGGCAAGTCCGCGCAGTTCCCGCTGCATGTCTGGCTGCCCGACTCGATGGAAGGCCCGACCCCCATCTCCGCGCTGATCCACGCGGCGACCATGGTGACGGCCGGCATCTTCATGGTGGCGCGCATGTCGCCGCTGTTCGAGCTGTCTGATACGGCGCTGAACTTCGTCATGGTGATCGGCGCGATCACGGCGCTGTTCATGGGCTTCCTGGGCATCATCCAGAACGACATCAAGCG
>CAXDTK010000128.1:0-14276 GCA_963992225.1 uncultured Comamonadaceae bacterium
AGATAGGAGTCCGTCTCGTGGGCTCGGAGATGTGTATAAGAGACAGCCCCCCCGAAGCGCCTTCGGCGCTCCCCCCCAAGGGGGCGCCGCCAGTGGCCTGGCAAAGCCAGTTCCACGGCGGCTGCGCGAGGGACGCCACCGGCTGCGCCGGCTGGCTTGTCAGGATCGCGCAGTTCATTTCTTTTTCACGTGGCTCTCGAGCTCGTTGAAGCTCGGACGGTCACCGGAGAACAACACCTTGCGGCCGAACTCGATGGCCACCTGCGGCGCATAGCCCTGCATGCTGGCCAGCAGCGTGGTCTTGATGCACTGGAATTCCTTGCCGCCGTCCTCGACCTTCTGCTCCAGCAGCCCGGCCAGCGGCTCGGCGAAGCCGTAGGCCAGCAGGATGCCCAGGAAGGTGCCGACCAGCGCCGAGCCGATCATGCCGCCCAGCACCGCCGGCGGCTGGCCCACCGAGCCCATGGTGTTCACGACGCCCAGCACCGCGGCCACGATGCCGAAGGCCGGCAGGCCGCCGGCCAGGCGCTGCAGCGCTGCCACGGCGGCATGCTCTTCCTGGTGGTGGGTCTCGATCTCGCTGTCCATCAGCGACTCGATCTCGTGCGCGTTCAGGTTGCCCGACACCATCATGCGCAGGTAGTCGGTGATGAACTCGGTGACATGGTGGTCGTTGCCCACCGTCGCGTATTTCTGGAACAGCGGCGAGTTGTGCGGGTCCTCGACGTCCTTCTCGATGGACATCAGGCCTTCCTTGCGCGCCTTCTGCAGGATGTCGTACATCAGCGCCAGCAGCTCCATGTAGCGCGCCTTGCTGTACTTGCTGCCCTTGAAGCAGCGGCCCAGGCCGGCGGCCGTCGCCTTGACGACCTTCATCTGGTTGTTGGCCAGGAAGGCGCCGATGGCGGCACCGAAGATGGTGATCATCTCGAACGGCAAGGCCGTCAGGATGACGCCGATGTTCCCGCCGTGGGCGATGAAGACGCCGAAGATGCAGACCATCGAGATGGCCCAGCCGATGATGACGAACATGCGCTTTGGGGTTGAGGGTGTTCAGGCCATATCGGCCCGATGCCGGGGGGCTTGAGAAAGTATGCCGCGCAGGCCCCGGCCTGAACGCATCAATTGGCAGGCTTTGACGCAGCATTCCGCGCCGGGCGGTAAAGCCACACGAACTGGCCGCTGTCCAGCGGCCAGCTCGCCACCGGCGCCACGTCGGGCACGGCGAAGTCCAGGCTCGCCAGCCAGGCGCCGGGCGCCATCTCGGCGCAGGCCTTGGCCCACAGGCGCGGCATGGACTCGGGCCGCTGGAACACATAGACCAGCGCGAACGGCGCCCAGTCGTCGGCCCACAGGTCGCCCCGGCGCACGGTGGCGCGACGCACCCGCCAGCGGGCCAGCAGCGCCAGCGGGCGGCTCCATTCGACGCCTTCGACCCGGGCCTGCGGATAGACGTGAACCAATTCACGCAAACCGTCGCCGACACCGCAGCCGGCGTCCAGCACCCGGGCGCCGGCCGGCAACGGCACCGCGGCCGGCAGGCCGGCCAGCGCGCCGCGCGGCGTCGGGAACAGCGGCGCCTCCGACCAGGCCCGGCGCGGGTACAGCCACCACAGCAGCGCCAGCGGCGCCAGCCACAGCAGGCCCGACGCGCCGCCCTGCCAGCCCAGCGCCAGCACCGAGGCCGGGAAGCCCAGCGCCGTGATCAGGCGGCGCCAGCGCTCGCGCTGCAGCCAGGCCAGCGCAGCGCAGGCGGCCGCACCCAGGCCCAGCGCCGGACCCGGTGACAGGTGCAGCGCCAACGCGCCCGCATAAACGAACCAGGCCGCCAGCCAGCTCCACAGAGCCGGCAGCGGCCAACGGGTGATCCACATGCCCGCGAGGGTAGCGGCTGGGGGTCAGTGCATCTGGATGGAGCCTTGCGCACGGCCCTTGCCGGCACGGGCGGGCGGGTTGCACAGGCCGCAGACGAAGTGGCGGGCGATCTCGTGCGGGTGGGTGACGAACTGGCCGTTGCACTTGGAGCACTTGGTCAGCGTCAGCATGCCGTTGTCGACGAACTTCACCAGGCGCCAGGCGCGCGTCACCGACAGCATCGCCTCCAGGCCCTGGGCCGTGGTCTGCTCCTGGTAGAGCTGGTAGGCCTTGATGACGGTGTCGATCTCGTCCATCTCGGCGGCCTTGTTCAGGTACTCGTGGATGTTCAGGAACAGGCTGGCGTGGATGTTGGGCTGCCAGGTCATGAACCAGTCGGTCGAGAAGGGCAGCTGACCCTTTGACGGCGACTTGCCGCTCACTTCCTTGTACAGACGCAGCAGGCGCTCGTAGGACAGGTCGGTTTCGGATTCCAGCACCTGCAGGCGGGCACCCAGGTGGATCAGCTGAACGGCACGCTCGATCTGCCTGGCTTCGGTGAGGATGCTCTTGACGCGCATGGTGGGCTCCGGAATCTGTGAACTGGTGGTCGGGGTCGGCGTGTGGATCAGGCGTGCTCGTGGCGGCCGGCCATCAGGATGGAGGCGTGCAGGCGGCTGACGCTCTCGTTCGCGCCGGGCTTGCTGTGGTTGGTCAGCAGGCCCCACACCAGGTCGTCGCTCATGCGGAAGGCGCACAGCAGCGTGTTGCCGGAAGCGATCTTCATGATCTGCGCCGGGCTCAGCGTGCCGATCAGCGTGGCCGTGTCCTCGCTGATGCCCAGGCGGTACAGGGCCTGCTCGCGGTCGGCGCGGATCAGGCTCTGGGCCAGCATCAGGTAGGACAGGTTGGCTTCACGGATCTCGGCGAGCATCTGGTCGGTGTTCATGGCGGGCTTCCGTTTCAGAGGTAGGGGGGTGTTGCGGATCAGTGAAACGGATTGTGTTGACCCCGCTTATTCCGCGATATCAGGCGGCGTCGGTGCGCCGCGTCACCCTGGCAGGAAGCCCTTGTCAGCGAAATTCCTACAGCCGCGTCAGGGCCAAAGGCAAAGGCCCCGGCAGCTTGCGCTGGCCGGGGCCCCGGGGTGTGAAGAAGGTCGCGGAATCAGCCGCCGCGCAGCCGGCGCAGCCGCTCCAGCTCGATCATCGCGACGGGCACCAGCTCGGGCGCCTCGGCCTGCAGGCTGTCGCGCCCGGCACCGGCCTGCAGCTCGGTCAGCACGCCGATGGCCCGGTCCACCTCGCCGCGGCCCGACAAGGCAAAGGCCAGCGTGTAGAGGCTGGGGCCGTGCAAGGGGCTGGCCTGCAGCGCGCGGTCGGCATAGGCGGCGGCATGCTCCAGCTTGCCGGCGGCCAGCAGCAGCGCCGCCATGTCGGCCAGCAGGTCGTGGCTCATGGGCTCGTCCTGCAGCGCGTCGTACAGCAGGCCCAGCCCGCCACCCAGGTTGCCCTTGGCCGCTTCGGCAAAAGCGGCATTGCGGGCACGCGCCAGCAGCATGCGGGGGTCGTTGCTGGGCACGACAACAGGGCGGTGGCCCTTGCGCGGGGTGGTCTTGAGGCTGTCGGGTTGGGCACGCATCGCGGGACTCCGGTCCGGCGCAGGGGTCGGCCGGGATGAGGCGCACTTTAGGAACGCCCCCCGCGGCCGATCCCTGGAAAAGCCCCGCTTTCCCGGCCCGCTTCCCGCGCCGACCGTCGATCCAACGAACAGCCACCTGCAGCGGCTTTTATTCAATAGATCACGGCCTTGACAAATCGCGCTAAAGAAACATCGGTGTCGCACCGATAGCCATTGCAACGGCGCTGATTTCGGCACCGTGGTCCGGCTAGAAGGCCAAAGTGGTGTGACATCGCTCACGGGTGAAGTCACGCACCCAAGCTGACTGGCGTCGGGCGTCGCCGCAACGGCGTGCCGCGAGGTGCGCCGGGGCGGACAGCACGGGTGCCGCACCCGGGCACTCGAGTCTTCGTCCGGCGGCTTGCCGGTTTATCTAGCAAAAGGAAGCATCATGGCCTCGGTCATCAATACCAACCTGCTGTCGCTGAACGCACAGCGCAACGTCTCCACCTCGCAGAGCTCGCTCGCCACCTCGCTGCAGCGCCTGTCCTCCGGCCTGCGCGTGAACTCCGCCAAGGACGACGCCGCCGGCCTCGCCATCTCGGAGCGTCTGAACGCCCAGGTGCGCGGTTCCAACGTCGCCATCCGCAACGCCAACGACGGCATCTCGCTGTCGCAGACGGCTGAAGGCGCGCTGGCCAAGGTGAACGACTCGCTGCAGCGCATGCGTGAACTGGCGGTGCAGGCGCGCAACGCCACCAACACCAACGCCGACAAGGACTCGCTGGACAAGGAGTTCGGTGAACTGTCCAAGGAAATCCAGCGCGTGCTGGGCGGCACGACCTTCAACGGCCGCGCCATCCTGGCTGCCGATTCCGGCACGCAGACCTTCCAGGTCGGCGCCAACGTGACCACCAACGACCGCATCGACGTCGTCACGACCAACATGACGACCGACGGCGCCATCACCACGGTGGCCGGCACGGACAACACCGGTGCAGGCCGTGCGGTCATCGACAACACCGCCGGCGGCGCCGCCATCGACACCGTCATCGGCAACATCGACACGGCCATCAACAAGGTCAGCTCCGAGCGCGCCACGCTGGGTGCCTCGCAGAACCGCCTGGACCAGGTGATCTCCAACCTGCAGATCTCGGTCGAGAACCAGAGCGCCGCCAAGAGCCGCATCACCGATGCCGACTTCGCCCAGGAAACGGCCAACCTGAGCCGCGCGAACATCCTGCAGCAGGCCGGCAACGCGATGATCGCCCAGGCCAACCAGATCCCGTCGCAAGTCCTGTCCTTGCTTCGATGACGCCGGGCCAGCACCGCTGGCCCTGAGTGAAACGTCCACCGCGAAGACGGAAGTTCTCACGCCACCAGCACAAGCACCTTGATCGCCGCCCCGCCCCGCGCGGGGGGCGTTTCTAGGCGCCGTGCAAAAAAGAGTTCAAGTCAGTCCGCTCTGCCGACGATAAGCATTTCAACGGGTTCGCGATTCGCTCGAGGACTACGTGGAACCAACGCCATCGTCTTGAAAGGATTGAGTCATGCCCCAAGTCATCAACACCAACCTGGCCTCGCTGAACGCTCAGCGCAACACGGCCATGTCGCAATCGTCCCTGGCCGTGTCCATGCAGCGCCTGTCTTCCGGCCTGCGTGTGAACTCTGCCAAGGACGATGCGGCCGGCCTGGCCATCGCCGAGCGCATGAACGCCCAGGTGCGCGGCTCGCAGGTCGCGATCCGCAACGCCAACGACGGCATCTCGCTGGCGCAGACCGCCGAAGGCGCGCTGTCCAAGGTGGGCGACGCGCTGCAGCGCATGCGTGAGCTGGCCGTGCAGGCCCGCAACGCCACCAACACCAACGCCGACAAGGACTCGCTGGACAAGGAGTTCGGCGAGCTGGCCAAGGAAATCCAGCGCGTGCTGGGCGGCACCACCTTCAACGGCAAGGCCGTGCTGGCCACCGACTCCGGCACCCAGACCTTCCAGGTCGGCGCCAACACGACGGCCAACGACCGCATCGACATCGTCACGAGCAACATGACGACGGAAGCCACGATCACCACGGTCGCCGGCACCGACAACACCGGCGCAGGCCGCGCGGTCATCGACAACACGGCCATCGGCACCGGCATCGACACGGTCATCAGCAACATCGACCTGGCGCTGGACAAGGTCAACGGCGAACGCGCCACGCTGGGCGCCTCGCAGAACCGCTTTGACGCGGTGATTTCCAACCTGCAGGTGGCCGTCGAGAACCAGAGCGCCTCGCGCAGCCGCATCATGGATGCCGACTTCGCCCAGGAAACCGCCAACCTCAGCCGCGCCCAGATCCTGCAGCAGGCCGGCAACACCATGGTGGCCCAGGCCAACCAGCTGCCCCAGCAGGTGCTGGCCCTGCTGCGCGGCTGATGGCTCAGCCGGCGCATCCGCCCGCCACAGCCGGCCGCCGAGCCGGTGGCGCGGCGGTCGCCCGGCCAAGACGCGCACGCCGGCCCGCCGCCGCGGCTCGGCATTTGATTAGGCGTGGTTTGACCCGTTGATCGGGCTTTCGGCCGCAGCGCCCTTCCTCAGAATTCGGTCCATCGGTTCCCGTTTCCATGGGCACCGGAACCCGTCCCGAGGAGTGCGTCATGCCCCAGACCATCAACACCAACATCGTCTCCCTGAATGCGCAGCGGAACCTGAACGCTTCGCAGTCGTCGCTGGCGACGTCGATGCAGCGCCTGTCGTCCGGCCTGCGGGTCAACTCCGCGAAGGACGATGCCGCCGGCCTGGCCATTGCGGAACGCATGAACACCCAGGTGCGCGGCATGAACGTCGCCATCCGCAATGCCAACGACGGCATTTCGATGGCGCAGACGGCCGAAGGCGCGCTGGGCAAGCTCGGCGAGAACCTGCAGCGCATGCGGGAACTGACCGTGCAGGGCCGCAATGCCACCAACAGCAACTCCGACAAGGATTCGCTGAACAAGGAATTCGAGCAGCTGGCCTCGGAAATGTGGCGCATCATGAATGCGACCACCTTCAACGGCAAACCCATCCTGGCCGACGCCAGCGGGCTGGCGCAGACCTTCCAGATCGGCGCCAACACGTCGATCAACGACTCCATCGCGATCAACGCGCTGGACCTGACGACCGATCCGACCATGGCAGCCATCGTCGGCACCGGCACGGCGCCCTTCCCGGCCACCATCGACAACACCGCCGACTTCGCGGCGCTGGGTGTCGTCATCGACAACATCGACAAGGCGCTGGACTTCGTCAACAACACCCGGGCCACCTACGGCGCCATCCAGTCGCGCTTCGACGCGGTGATCTCCAACCTGCAGGTCGCCGTCGAGAACCAGACCGCCGCCCGCAGCCGCATCATGGACGCCGACTTCGCCCAGGAAACCTCCAACATGAGCCGGGCGCAGATCCTGCAGCAGGCCGGCAATGCGATGGTGGCCCAGGCCAACCAGCTGCCCCAGCAGGTGCTGTCGCTGCTGCAACGTTAAAAAAAGTTGGCCCGGAGCCTAAAGTTCCGGTACACCCTGCCGATATCGCCTAGGCATATCGGCTTTTTTACCTTCCGCAGCAATGGCAACCATCACCTCCGCCGGCATCGGCAGCGGCCTCGACATCGAGGCGCTGGTGAGCAAGCTCGTCGCCGCCGAACGCACCCCCATCACCCAGCTCACGCAGAAGATCGACGGCCTCAAGACTGAGCTGTCGGCCTTCGGCAAGGTGCAAAGCGCCCTCTCGGCCCTGCGCGACGCCGCCTCCAAGCTCACCTCCCCCACCAACTGGGGTGGCACGCTGGCCACGTCCAGCGATCCCACCGCGGTCACCGCCAGCGCCGGCTCCGGTGCGGTCGTCGGCAACGTCTCGGTGCAGGTCAGCCAGCTCGCCAGCTCGCAGACGCTGGTCAGCGGCACCTCCTACGCCAGCGCCTCGACCGTGGTCGGCCAGGGCAGCCTGACCATCACGCTGGGTGCCTGGGGCACCGACGGCGGCGGTGGCACCACCTTCACCGACAAGGCCGGCGCCACGCCGCTGACCGTCAACATCGGCCCCGGCCAGGACACGCTGACCGGCATCCGCGACGCCATCAATGCGGCCAACGCCGGCGTCTCCGCCTCCATCGTCAACGACGCCAGCGGCGCCCGGCTGACGCTACGCTCCACCGCCACCGGCGCGACCAACGGCTTTCGCATCGAGGCCAGCGGCGGACTGACCGACCTGGGCTACGACCCGCGCGTGGGCGTCACCTCGCTGATCCAGACGCTGCCGGCCCAGAACGCCCGCGCGCTGATCAACGGCATCGACGTCAGCTCCGAGTCCAACTCGCTGAAGGAGGCCATCGACGGCCTCAACATCACGCTGCTCAAGACCACCAGCGTGCCGGCCAGCATCGCCGTCAGCCAGGACAAGGACTCGATCAAGAAGCTCATCACCGACTTCACGACCGCCTACAACGCCGTCAACGCGCTGCTGCGCGAACAGACCAAGTACGACTCCGCCAACAAGAACGCCGGGCCGCTGCAGGGCGACTCCACCGCCGTGGGCCTGCAGAACCAGTTGCGCAGCATCATGGGCGGCACCACCTCGCTGGCCGGCGGCATCGGCCGGCTGGCCCAGATCGGGCTGGAGCCGGGCAGCGACGGCAGCCTCAAGACCTCCGACGCCAAGCTCAACACGGCGCTGGGCGACCTCGACAGCCTGAAGAAGCTCTTCATGGGGCTGGACAGCGTGGACGGCAGCAACAGCGGCTTCGCGCAGCGCATCCGCAGCTACATCGACGGTGCGCTCAGCACCGACGGCCGCGTCTCCAGCCGCCAGGCCGGCCTGCAGAAGCTCATCGACAACAACAACAAGAGCATCGACAAGCTGGAAGACCGCGCCGCGCTGACCGAGGCCCGGCTGCGCGCCCGCTACACGGCGCTGGACACCCAGATGGGCAAGCTCAACGGCCTGTCCAGCTACGTCACCCAGCAGATGAACCTGCTCAACAAGTGAGCGCGGCCGCGACAGCGGCTGCCACCCACCCGACACGGCGACCCCTCGGTCGCCGTTTTTCATGGAGCCGGCCGGAATAAGCTGGCATTTCGGGGGATCGCGACACACGCTGGCGCTCAAGTCCCGGCGGGGAAGGCCGAAAAACAGTCAACACGACGACGCCACCCCCACATCCCATGTACGGCAACATGTCCTCCCCCTTCGCAGCCCGCGGCAACCAGCGCGCCTCCATGTACGCCAAGGTCGGCCTGGAAACCGACGTGCAGGCCGCCAGCCCGCACCGCCTGGTCGCCATGCTGTTCGACGGCGCCTTCGATGCGATGGCCCAGGCCACCGCCGCCATCCAGGCCGGCAACGTGGAACTGAAGGGCCGCGCGCTGTCGCGGGCCGTGCGCATCCTCGACGAGGGCCTGCGCGCCGGCCTCGACCTGTCGGCCGGCCAGCTGGCCACCGACCTGCGCGAGCTGTACGGCTATGTGTGCATGCGCCTGACGCACGCCAACCTGAAGAGCGACCTGGCCGCCATCGAGGAGTGCCAGCGCCTGCTGGCCCCCGTGCGCGAGGCCTGGACCGCCATCGGCCAGACCCCTGCCGCACTGGGCGGCGCCGCCCGCGCCGCCTGAGCGACGCACCCCAAGAACCACCGGTGACCCCGCCATGAATTCCGACCTGCTGAACTACTACGAAGCCATCGAGCAAGCCAGCGCCGACATGCTGTCGGCAGCCCGCACCGGCAACTGGGACGAAGTCGTCAAGCTCGAAGGTGCCTGCGTGCTGCTGATCTCGCAGCTCAAGTCCGCGGCCCACCACACCCGGCTGGGCACCGACGAGTCGGCGCTGAAGACGCGCATCATGCAGCGCATCCTGGTCAACGACGCCGAGATCCGCCACCTCGCCGAGCCCTGGCTGGAAGACCTGGACCATGTGCTGAAGGGCAAGAGCCGCATGGTGCATTGAGGCGCAGGCCGCAGCGGCCGGCGGGGCTGCGACGCCGCCGCGGCGCGACTACCATCGGCCCATGAGCACCGCTGAAGCCGCCCCCGACCACCTGCGCGTCGCGCCGGCCGAGATCCCGGCCTACCTGCAGCAGTTGCAGCGCGACCAGGCCACCGTGCTGCTCAACGGCCCGCCGGGCCTCAGCCTGGCCTGCCGCATCGGCGTGGTCGACCCCGCGGCCGACGTGCTGGGCCTGGAAATCGGCGCCGACCCCGAAGGCCTCAGCCAGGCGCTGGTCGCCGGCGGCGAGATCACCGGCGTGGCCTACCAGGGCAGCATCCGGCTGCAGTTCGACTTGGACGGCGCGGTGCTCGTCAGCGGCGCGCAGGGCGCCGTGCTGCGCAGCCCGCTGCCGACGCGGCTGTACCGGTTCCAGCGCCGCCAGTCCTTCCGCGTGCAGCCGGCCGGCAGCGTCTACCCGCGCGTCGTGCTGCCGGGCGGCGGCGAGCCGGCCGAGGCGCTCCGCGTGCTGGACATCAGCATCGGCGGCCTGGCGCTGGCGCAGCCGGCCGACGCCGCACTGCTGCAGCCCGGCCAGCCGGCGCAGCCCGTGGTGCTGGAGCTGGACCGCACCACCGCGCTGCGCGTCACCCTGCTGCCCCACCATGCCAGCCCCATGCCCGACGCCGCCGGGGACGCCCCCGCGCTACAGCAGCTGGGCTGCGCCTTCGTCGACCTCGACGCCGCAGCCGGCCGCGCGCTGCAGGTCTACGTCGACCAGACGCAGAAGCGTCGGCGGCTGCTGAAGCTGGACGCATGAGCCGCGCCCGGCCCCTGCCCGCCCGCCGCGGTGGCTTCACGCTGATCGAGGTGGCCGTGGTCGTGGCCATCGTGGGCATCCTGCTGGCCGCGGCGGTGCCCAACTACGCCAGCTATCTGGCGCGCCAGCGCCTGCGCCATGTGGCCGAACTGCTGGAGCTGGACCTGCGCCGCGCCCGCGAGCTGAGCGTGCGCGAGAACCGCAACATCTACGTCACCTTCACCAGCGGCGCGCAATGGTGCTGGGGCGCCAGCCGGGAGATGCCCTGCAACTGCAGCACCGCGCAGCCGCGCTGCGACGCCGGCAGCGTCGACGCGCAGGAGTACAAGGGCACGCTGCTGCAGGCCGGCCAGGCCGTCACCTTCGAGGCCGGCAAGGGCCGCCCGCTCGGCTGGGCCCGCATCGGCCTGTCCAACCAGCAGAACCAGCAGCTGCACCTGGACCTGGGCCCCCTCGGCCGGCCGCAGATCTGCGGCACCGACGCGCGCAAGGGCGGCTGCTGATACCGGGCTGAGCGCCGGGCCGCCCCCAAGCCGACCCGCGTGGGCGATGTGCTGGCGGCGCCATGCCGCAAGCATCGCCGTCCCCGCGGGGGCTGAGCCCGGACAGGTTGAGCCCGGTGGGCTCGGCGTGCGTGGCGGAGGGCTGAGGCGCAAGCCGAAGCGCGGCCTGCAAGACCGACCGGGCTCGCCCGCGTTCAGCGCGGCGCGACTGGGCGAGGGCCCAGGTCAGATCTGCATGTTCATGATTTCGGAGTAGGCCGACACCAGCCGGTTGCGCACCTGCAGCGTCGCCTGGAAGCCGATCTGGGCCTTCTGCATGGCCACCATGGTCTCTTCCAGGCTGACGGTCGGGTTGTCCAGCTGCACCTCGCGCTGCAGCCGGGACGCCTCGTTCTGCTGGGCGCTGACGCCCTTGAGCGCCTGTGCCATGGCGTCGCCGAAACTGGCACCCGACGTGGCGGCCGGCTTGGCCGACAGCGGCGTGCCGTTGACCGCCAGGCCCGCACGGGCGGCGGCCTGGGCAAAGTCGAAGGGGCGCAGCTTCATGTCCATGGGGCCGGACTTTGGCAGCAAGTCACGGCCGCGAAGCGCAGAGATGCGCGGGTGGGGTCGGCTACTTCCGCGCTTTCTTGAGGGGGCCGGCACGAATAATTTGCGCCATCGGTCGATCCCCGGCCTCCCCTGCTGCCCCGCCTTCGATGGACAACGCCCTGAGCGCCCCTGCCGCCGCCGCCCCCGTGATGCTCACGCCGGCCGACGCTGCGCCCAACTTCGTGCAGCGCCTCAACGGCCTGCCGCTGCGCAACAAGCTGACCATGGGCGCCGGCCTGCTGGCGCTGGCCGGCGCGGTGCTGGCCATCACGCTGTGGTCCAACCAGGGCGACTACCGGCCGCTGTTCTCCGGCCTGGCCGACAAGGACGGCGGCGCCGTCATCGGCCAGCTGGCCGCGCTGCAGGTGCCCTATAAGCATGAGGCCGGCGGCACCATCCTCGTGCCGGCGGGCCAGGTCTACGAGCTGCGCATGAAGCTTGCCGCCATGGGCCTGCCCAAGGGCGGCAGCGGCAATTCGGTGGGCTTCGAGCTGATGGACAAGAGCTCCATCGGCCAGACCCAGTTCAACGAGCGGCTGAACTTCCAGCGCGCGCTGGAAGGCGAGCTGACCCGCACCATCACCGCCATGTCCGACGTGGCCGACGCCCGCGTGCACCTGGCCATCCCGCAGCAGAACGGCTTCTTCCGCGAGCAGCAGAAGCCCAGCGCCAGCGTCATGCTGACGCTGCGCGGCGGCCGCACGCTGGACCGCGGCCAGATCGCGGGCATCGTGCACCTGGTCTCCAGCAGCGTGCCCGAGCTGCACCCCAAGGCCGTCAGCGTGCTGGACCAGACCGGCGCGCTGCTCTCCCAGACCGGCGCCGACCCGGCCACCGGGCTGGACGGCCAGCAGCTGCAGTACAAGCAGCAGGTCGAGGCCGGCCTGAACAAGCGCATCTTCGACCTGCTGGAGCCGGTGGTGGGCCGCGACAACCTGCGCTCCACCGTCACCGCCGACGTGGACTTCTCGCAGACCGAGGCCACGGCCGAGGAGTACCGCCCCAACCAGGGCCCCAACGCCCAGGCCGCCGTGCGCTCCAGCCAGAGCAACGAGTCCACCAACGCCAACACCGCCCCGCCCACCGGCGTCCCGGGCGCGGCCACCAACCAGCCGCCGGTGCCGGCCACCGCGCCGGTCAACGGCGCCAGCGCGCCGCTGCAGGCCGCCCAGGGCGCGGGCGGCGCGAACAGCAGCCGCCGCGAGCAGGTCACCAACTACGAGCTGGACAAGACCGTGCGCGTCACGCGCGGCGCCGTCGGCAACGTCAAGCGGCTGAACGCGGCCATCGTCGTCAACCACCGCTCGGTGACCGACGCCAAGGGCAAGACGACCACCCAGCCGGTGTCGGCCGACGAGATCACGCGGCTGACCGAGCTGGTCAAGGAGGCCATGGGCTTCAGCGCCGACCGTGGCGACTCGGTCAAGGTCATCACCGCCCCGTTCGTCGTCGACAAGACCGAGCCCGCCGACCTGCCGCTGTGGAAGCAGCCCTGGCTGACCGACCTGCTGCGCAGCGCCATCGTGCCGTTCGCCTTCGTCGCCATCGCGCTGATCGCCGTGTTCGGCATGATCCGCCCGGCCATCAAGGCCGCCGCGGCACCGGTCCCGGAAGACAAGCCGGAGACGGTCGACGAGGTGGTGGACGACACCGAGCTGCTGCCCGGCCCCGACGGCATGCCGCGCCTGGAGGCCCCGCTGCACAACGAGAAACTCGACCGCGCCCGCGCCCTGGCGCGCGACAATCCGGTGGCGGTCGCCAACATCGTGCGCGACTGGATGGCCGGCGAGACGGCAAGCTGATTCAGAGCGGGACCATGGACGACAAGGGCATAGAGAACGCCGCAATCCTGTTGATGTCGCTGGGCGAGGAAGAAGCCAGCGAGGTCTTCAAGCATCTGTCGCCCAAGGAAGTGCAGGCGCTGGGCGAGACCATCGCCAAGCTCAAGGTCATCAAGCGCGCGCAGGTGGAGACGGTGCTCGAGAAGTTCGACACCCTCGCCGACACCCACCACACGCTGGTCACCGACACCGACGAATACGTGCGCGCCGTGCTGCGCAAGGCGCTCGGCGAGGACAAGGCCAACCTGCTGCTGGACCGCATCCTGCAGGGCAGCGACGTCTCGTCCATCGAAAGCCTGAAGTGGATGGACGCGGCCAGCGTGGCCGAGCTGCTGCGCAACGAGCACCCGCAGATCATCGCGGCCATCCTGGCCCACCTGGACTTCGACCAGACCAGCCAGGTGCTCAGGCTCTTCCCCGAGCGCGGCCGCAACGAGGTGCTGATCCGCATCGCCACGCTGGACGGCATCCAGCCGACCGCGCTGAAGGACCTCAACGAGGTCATGAGCCAGATCCTGGCCGGCGGCGAGCGCATGAAGAAGAGCTCGCTGGGCGGCGCCAAGACCGCCGCCGAGATCATCAACATGATGGGCTCCAGCGTCGAGGCCTCGGTGCTGGACTACATCCGCGAGGCCGACTCCGACCTGGCGCAGAAGATCATGGACAACATGTTCACGTTCGACGACGTGAACAAGATCGACGACAAGGGCATCCAGGCCATGCTCAAGGAAGTGCAGAGCGAAAGCCTGGTGGTGGCGCTCAAGGGCGCCAGCGCCGACCTGCGCGAGAAGATCTTCAAGAACATGTCCACCCGCGCCGCCGAGACGCTGCGCGAGGACCTCGAAAGCCGTGGCCCGGTGCGGCTGTCCGAGGTGGAGGCCGAGCAGAAGGAAATGCTCAAGATCGTGCGCCGTTTGGTGGACGAAGGGCAGATCGTGCTCGTCGGCGGCGGCGACGACCAGTTCGTATGACCACCCCCTACCGGCTTCGCCGGCCCCCTCAAGGGGGCGCCCCCGCAGGCCCGGCAAAGCCGGATCCTCGGGGGCCGCGCGATGACTGTCTCTTATACACATCTCCGAGCCCACGAGACGGACTCCGATCTCGT
>CAXDTK010000129.1:0-14000 GCA_963992225.1 uncultured Comamonadaceae bacterium
ACGCCGCCCTGCCCGCCACCGCCTTCCCGCAGGCGGGCGGCACGGGCGACACGCCGGCCGAAGCCCTGCCCTGGGCCCAGGCCTTCCGCGGCGCGCGGCTGCAGCAGCTGATCCCGCTGGCGCTGGCCAACAACCGCGACCTGCGCGTGGCCGCCGCCAACATCGAGGCCGCCCGCGCGACGGCCGCCGCGCGCGAGGCGGACCTCTGGCCCACCGTCAACGCCGGCGTGAGCGGCTCGCGCACACCCAACGCCGGCGGCGGCATCACCAGCAACTACCAGGCGGGCCTGCAGGTCACGGCCTACGAGCTGGACCTGTTCGGCCGCCTGCGCAACCTGGGCTCGGCGGCCCAGGCCCAGCTGCTGGCCGCCGAGGCCAACCGGCAGGCGGTGCGCAACGCGCTGGTCGCCGCCGTCGCGACGGCCGAGATCGCGCTGCAGGCCGACGAGGCACTGTTGCGCATCACCGGCGACACGGTGGCCAGCCGCGAGCAGTCGCTGGCCCTGGTGCGCCAGCGCTTCGAGGGCGGCATCACCGGCGAGCTGGACCTGCGTGCCGCCGAGTCGGCGCTGCAGGCGGCGCGCGTCGCCCAGGCCCAGGCGCGCCGCCAGCGGGCGCTGGACCAGAACGCGCTGCTGCTGCTGCTGGGCAGCGCGCCGCCGGCGGACCTGCCCGCGCCCACGGGCGAGCTGGCCGACTTCGAGCCGCTGGCCGAGCTGCCCGCCGGGCTGCCCGCCGAGGTGCTGGCGCGCCGGCCCGACGTCCGCCAGGCCGAGGCGCAGCTGGCCGCCGCCGACGCCAGCATCGCCGCCGCCCGCGCCGCCTTCTGGCCACGCATCACGCTGACCGGCAGCTTGGGCACGGCCAGCAGCGAGTTGTCGGGCCTGTTCAGCAACTCGGTCTGGAGCTTTGCTCCCCAGCTGGTGCAGCCGCTGTTCGACGCCGGCCGCAACCGCGCCAACCTGGCCGGCGCCCGCGCCCAGCGCGACGCGGCGACGGCGCAGTACGAGCGCGCCATCCAGTCCGCCTTCCGCGACGTGGCTGATGCGCTGGCCGGCCGCGCCACGCTGGCCGAGCAGCGCAGCGCCCAGGCCGCCCAGGTGGACGCCGAGGCGCGCCGCCTGGCGCTGGCCGAGGCGCGCTACCGCGCCGGCATCGCCAGCTCGCTGGACGTGCTGGACGCGCAGCGCTCGCTGTTCAGCGCCCAGCAGGCGCTGGTGCAGGTGCAGAGCCTGCGCGCGCAGAACCTCGTGACGGTCTATCGCGCCCTGGGCGGAGGTGCCTGATGAAGCAGGCAAGCAGCCTGTGGCTGGCCATCGCGCTCGCGCTGTGCTGGCCGGCCGCGCAGGCGCAGGAGACGCTGCGCGAACGCCTCAAGGCGCGCGCCGAGCAGCGCCGCGCCGACAAGGCCGCCGAGGCCCCTGCCGCGGGCGGCCTGCAGGCCCTGGAGGTGCAGGGCCGCCAGGTGCTCGTGCACCTGCCCGCCGGCCATGACGCCGCGCGGCCCGCGCCGCTGGTGCTGGCCTTCCATGGCGGCGGCGGCCATGCCGCCTACATGGCCGATGACAGCAAGTACGGGCTGCAGAAGAAGGCCGACGAGGCCGGCTTCATCGTGGCCTTCCCCAACGGCTACAGCAGGCTGCCCGGCGGCAGGTTCGCCACCTGGAACGCCGGCGCCTGCTGCGGCGACGCGCGCGACAAGGGCAGCGACGACGTCGCCTTCGCCCGCGCCGTGGTCACCGCGCTGAAAGCCCGCTTCAACGTCGATGCCGGGCGCGTGTTCGCCACCGGCATGTCCAACGGCGGCATGCTCAGCCACCGGCTGGCCTGCGAGGCGGCCGACGTCTTCCGCGCCGTCGCCGCGGTGGCCGGCACCGACGCCACCGCCCGCTGCGCGCCCGCGCGGCCCGTCGGCGTGCTGCACATCCACGCCCGCGATGACGACCATGTGCTGTTCAACGGCGGCGCCGGTCCCGGTGCCTTCCGCGACGAGAGCAAGGTGATGGACTTCGTCTCCGTGCCCGAGACCGTGGCGCGCTGGGTGCAGCGCAACCACTGCGCCGCCACGCCGCAGCGCCTTGCCGGCCAGCCGGGCGGGGCGGGCGCGTCCTGCGAGGCCTACACCGGCTGCGACGCCGGCGTGAGCGTGCAGCTGTGCGTCACCGACACCGGCGGCCACAGCTGGCCCGGCGCCGCCAGCGTGCGCCGCGGCAAGCCCGGCGCCTCGCAGGCGCTGGATGCCAACGACACGATCTGGCGCTTCTTCGAGCAGGCCTCGCGTTGACCGCCGCACGCCGCGCCCGGTGCCGCCACGCCGGCGCGCCGACCGCGTGTTTGACATCGCTGTCAGACGTCAGGCAACATAACGCCGAAAGCGCTTTCAAACGTCCTCCTTCCGCATGAAATTCCTGCTCTCCTCCCTGCTCCTCGCCGCCGTCACCGCCGCCCAGGCCGGCGGCCCGCCGCCCATCTACGACGAGGCCGCCGATGCCAAGGCCGCCCTCCACGCGACGCTGGCCGAAGCCCAGCAGGCGAAGCTGCCGGTGCTGGTCGTCTTCGGCGCCAACTGGTGCGGCGACTGCCGCATGCTGGACGCCACCTTCAAGAACGGCCCCAGCGCGCCGCTGATCGCCAGGAGCTTCAAGGTGGTCAAGGTGGACGTGGGCCGCTTCGACCGCAACGTCGACATCGCCGAGCGCTACCGCGTGCCGCTGAAGAAGGGCATCCCCGCCGTGGCCGTGCTGTCGCCCGAGGGCCGGCTGTTGTACGCCACCGAGGGCGGCGAACTGGCCGACGCCCGCAAGATGGGTGACCAGGGCGTCTACGACTTCTTCACGCGCGTGACCGCCTCGGCCAAGTGACCGCCCACGCACCCGCGGCCGTCGCGGCCGCCTCGCACGCGCTGCGTGCGCAGTTCTTCGTGCTGGGCGTCACGTTCGCCACCTGGGGCGTGCACGTGCCCACGGTCAAGGCCCATTACAGCCTGGGCGAACAGGCGCTGGCCCTGGCCATGCTGGCCGGCGGCGTGGGCGCGCTGCTGGCGCTGGCCCAGGCCGGCCGCGTGGTGGGCCGCTTCGGCCCGCGCACCGTGGCCGCCGCGATGGGCGTGCTGAGCTGCGCCAGCGTGGCCAGCCTGGTGGCCTTCCCGCACTACGCCGCGCTGCTGGTCGTCATGCTGGCCTTCGGCATCACCAGCAGCCTGCTGGACGTGGCGATCAACGTCGAGGCCAGCGAGCTTGAACGCCTGGCCGGGCGGCCGCTGATGAGCGGCTTCCACGGCATGTTCAGCCTGGGCGGCATGGCCGGCGCGACGCTGGGCAGCGCCGTGCCGGCGCTGGGCCTGACGCCGCAGGGCCACCTGTTCATCGCCACCGGCCTGGGCGCCGCCGTCGTGCTGCTGGCCAGCCGCGCGATGCTGCCCGTCGCGCCGGGCGCGGCGGACGCGCAGCACCCGCTCAGCATCCCGCGCGGCCCGCTGTTGCTGCTGGGCGTGCTGGCCTCCATGGGCCTGATCGCCGAGGGCGCGATGTACGACTGGAGCGTGCTGTTCATGAAGCAGGAGCGCGCCAGCAGCGCCAGCACCGCGGCCCTGGCCTATGCCAGCTTCAGCGGCGCGATGGCGGCGGGCCGCTTCGGCGGCGACTGGGTGCGCGCCCGGGTCTCGCCCACGCGGCTGATGCGGGCCAGCGGCGTGCTGGCCGCGGCCGGCATGACGCTGGCGCTGGCGCTGCCCTCGCCGGCCTTCGCGCTCATCGGCTTCGCCGGCGTGGGCCTGGGGCTGAGCAACGTCGTGCCGGTGCTGTTCAGCGCCGCCTCCCGCACGCCCGGCGTGTCCCCCGCCCACGGCATCGCCGCGGTGTCGGGCGTCGGCTACCTGGGCATGATGGCCGGCCCGCCGCTGATCGGCCTGATCGCCGAGCACACCTCGCTGGCCACCGGCCTGGTGGTGGTGGTGGTGTTCGCGGTGTTCATGGCGCTGTCGGCGAAACGGGCGATGCGGGGCGACTGAGGTCGGGCCGTCAAGCGACGCACCAAGCAAAACGGCTCCCCGAGGGGAGCCGTTGCGTTTGGTGGCCTGGGGCGGAATCGAACCACCGACACGCGGATTTTCAATCCGCTGCTCTACCAACTGAGCTACCAGGCCTTGTTCTGCTCACCAGGCGACCCGGGGGCCGCTCAGCGAAGTCCGCGACTGTAGCACAAGCCGCGGCGCTTCGTCAGCCCCCGGCGCCGCGCTTGTTGCGGCTGAGGTCCACGCCCAGCTGCTTGAGCTTGCGGTACAGGTGGGTGCGCTCCAGGCCGGTCTTCTCGGCCACGCGGGTCATGGAGCCGTTCTCCTTGGCGAGGTGGAACTCGAAGTAGCTCTTCTCGAACGCATCACGCGCCTCGCGCAGCGGGCGGTCGAGCTCGAAGCTCTGCTCGGAGGCCAGCACGCTGTTGCTGACCGGCATGTGGCTGGACAGGCTGACGCCGTGGCTCGGTGCCGCGGGCAGCCCCAGGCCCAGGCCGGTGGCGGACTCGACACGGCCGTAGCTGGGCATGCCCATGGGTGCCGGCGCGGGGCGCGGCGGCGCGGTCTTGACCAGTGCCTGCTCCACCGCGCGCAGCAGCTTCTGCAGCGTGATGGGTTTTTCCAGGAAGGCGATGGCGCCGAACTTGGTGGCCTCGACCGCCGTGTCGATGGTGCCGTGGCCGCTCATCATGATGACGGGCATGGTCAGCAGGCCGGCGCCGCCCCATTCCTTGAGCAGCGTGACGCCGTCGACGTCGGGCATCCAGATGTCGAGCAGCACGAGGTCGGGGCGCATGCGCTCGCGCGCGGAGCGCGCCTGCGCGGCGTTCTCGGCCAGCTCGATGGTGTGCCCCTCGTCGCTGAGGATTTCGGACAACAGGGCGCGGATGCCCAGTTCGTCGTCGACAACAAGAATGGTGGCCATGAATCCTTAGGTCTTGGCGCTCGGCGCACCGGGCTCGGTGGTGGGCGTCAGGTTCGAAAATGATAGCGAAACTTGCGCGCCGATCACGGGGCCCTCGGGCACGGCGTCGGCGGGAGAACCCGCATCGGGTGCGGCATGCAGGTTGCGCAGGCTGATGCGGGCGCCATGTTCGTCGGCGATCTTCTTGACCACCGCCAGGCCCAGGCCGGTGCCCTTGGTCTTGGTGGTGACATAGGGCTCGAAGGCGCGCTTGAGCACCTTGTCGGCAAAGCCGGGGCCGTTGTCGACGATGTGCAGGCGCACCGAACGCGGCGCACCGGCCTCGGTCAGCGACAGCGACGAGCGCACGATGACGCGGCCGTCCGCGCGCTCCTGCACCGCGTCCAGCGCGTTCTGCACGAGGTTGTGGATGACCTGGCGCAGCTGGCTGGCGTCGCCCTTGATGTGGGGCAGGCGCGGCGCCAGGTCGGCCACCAGCCGGCCGCGGTCCTGCGGCTCGGCGTAGAGGCTGAGCACCTCGTGGATGAGGTCGTTCAGGTCCAGCGGCGTCAGCTGCGCGGACGGCAGGCGGGCGTAGTCGCGGAACTCGTTGACCAGCTGCTTCATCGCCTGCACCTGGTTGACGATGGTGGCCACCGAGCGCACCAGCATGGCCTGGTCGGCGCCTTCGAGCTTGGCCTCGAGCTTGTGCTGCAGGCGCTCGGCCGACAGCTGGATGGGCGTCAGCGGGTTCTTGATCTCGTGGGCCAGGCGGCGCGCCACCTCGCTCCAGGCGGCCGAGCGCTGGGCGGACACGACCTCGGAGATGTCGTCGAACACCACCAGCCGGTTGGCATGCGGCAGCGGCGCGCCGCGCACCAGCAGGCTCAGCGGGTGCTGCTTGGGGTCCAGCTGCAGCTCGAACGACTCCTGCCACAGCTCGCGCTCCATGTCGCGCTCGGCGGGGTCGGTGGGGTCGGCGCCGCTGTGCTGCTCGAAGCGCTGGTCCAGCGCGGCGGCGAACTGCGCCAGGCCCGGCACGTCGGCCAGCGGCCGGCCGATGTAGGCCGACAACGGCAGGCGCAGGATGCGGGTGGCACCCGGGTTCACCGTCTCCAGGCGGCCTTGCGCGTCGAACACCAGCACGCCGGCGGTCAGGTTGTCGAGGATGGTCTGCAGGTGGGTGCGGGCGGCGTCGAGCTCGACCACCGTGCGCGACACCTGGGCGCGGGCGTCGGCCAGCTGGCCGGTCATGTCGGCGAAGGAGCGGGTCAGGCCGCCCAGCTCGTCGCGCGAGCCCAGCACCGGGCGCACCGACAGGTCGCCCTGCGCCACGTGGCGCATGCCGTCGGCCAGCATCAGCAGCGGCCGCGCCAGCTGGTTGCCCAGCGTGACGGCCAGCAGCAGCGCGGCGAACACGGCCAGGATGAGCACCAGCGTCAGCGTGCCCAGGTACATGCGCCGCAGGCCCACGCGTTCCAGCGAGCGCTGCTGGTATTCGCTGTTCGCCGTCTGCACCGCCAGCGCATTGCTCAGCATGCTGGCCGGCACGCGCTGGATGACCATCAGGTAGCGCTCGCCCAGCCCCAGCCGCAGCTCGGTGTTGGGCAGCAGCGCCAGCGCACGGATCTGGGCGCCGCCCTGCAGCGCGGCGGCCTCGTCCTCCAGGCCCTCGAGCTGGCTGGCCGGCGTGCCACCGCGCGCCTGGCGCAGCATGGTGCCGCTGGGGCGGTCGGGGGTGAGCTGGCGGGTGTCGCCGCCGCTCTCCAGCAGGATCTGGCCGTTGCCGCCCACCAGCGCGACGGTGCGCGCGCCCAGCTTCTCGCGCACCCGCTCCAGCGCCAGCAGCTGCGAGGAGGTGCCGCTCTCGGCCAGCTGCTCGGCGGCGTCGCGGGTCTTGCTGCCCAGGTCCGACACCATCGCGTCCAGCGTGCCGCGGCCCAGGTTCAGGCCGGCCTCCAGCGCGCTGGCCAGCCGCACGTCGAACCAGCTCTCGATGCTGCGGTTGACGAACTGGTAGGACACCGCGTAGATCATCAGCCCCGGCACCACGCCCACCAGCGCGAAGATGGCCGCCAGCTTGAACAGCAGCCGGCTGCCGAAGCGGCCGCGCCGCACCCGCACCACCAGCCGCACCGCGGCCACCAGGATGACCAGCGTCAGCACCACCGCCACGCCCACGTTGACCCAGTAGAGCCAGTGGTAGTGACGTTCGAAGAAGCCGCGCTCGGAGGTGGTGCCGACGATCAGCACGAAGGCCAGCACGCCGGCCACGCCGGTGAGCGTGAGCAGGGTGATGACCCAGCCCCAGCGCGCCACCTTGTTCAAGAGCGGCCCTCGGTGGAACAGGGGGCGCGCCCGGCGCGCGGCGGGGCGGCCCGGCGCTCGGCGGACGTCATCGGAGCGTGAAGTCGGGCGCGAAGTTGCGCCGCTGCTCGATGCTCAGCGCAAAGCCGGACTGCAGGCCGATCTGCATCGGCCGCGGCAGCTGCTGCACGTCGAGCTTGTAGCTGAACTCGAGGTAGTAGCCGGCGCTGTCGTCCAGGTCCTTGGCCTCGGCGATGCGCCAGCCGCTCTGGCCGCGCAGCACCGTCAGCGCCTCGTCCAGAGTCGCGAAGCTCTGGTGCAGGCCGCCGGTGGAGACGCGGTACTGCCGGGTCAGCGGCTGCCAGGCCAGGCGCCAGGTGCGCTCGGCGCGGGCCACGCGGGCGTCGCGCCAGTACCAGCGGCTGCGCAGCACCGCGGCCTCGGCCACGAAGTACAGCGGCACGCCCTTGTGCAGCGCGTCCTCGGCCGGGCGACCCAGCTCGAAGCGGGTGGTGAAGCTCAGCTCCAGCCCGTCGTCGGCACGCCGGGCCGACAGCTGCGCCAGCTCGACGCCCTCGGCCCGCGCCACGCCCGGGAGGAGGGCCGGCAGCAGGGCGAACAGGGCAGTGAACAACGCGGCGATGGCGATCCGGGCGAACAAATCAGGGCTTGGTCAGCAGGGCGTAGAAGAAGCCGTCCAGGGGCGGCAGGGGTTGACCGGCATTGTCAGCCAGGGGCAGGAGGTGGCCGGTGATCCCGGGCACGGCGTGGGACTTCGCCTCGGGCCGGCGTTGCAAAAACGCGTCGAGCTGGGCCTGGCCCTCGGCGCGGAAGACCGAACAGGTGGCATAGACCAGCCGCCCGCCGGGCGCCAGCAGCGGCCACAGCGCATCCAGCAGCTCGGCCTGGATCTGGGCCAGCGCGGCGATATCGTCGGGCCGGCGCAGCCAGCGCACGTCCGGGTGGCGGCGCACGATGCCGGAGGCGCTGCAGGGCGCGTCCAGCAGGATGGCGTCGAAGGGCTGGCCGTCCCACCAGGCGGCGGTCTGGCGGGCGTCCGCGGCCTTCAGCGTGGCCTGCTGCTGCAGCCGGTTCAGCGTGTCCTGCACGCGGGTCAGGCGCTGGGCGTCGGCGTCCAGCGCGGTCAGCTGCAGGTCGGGCTGCAGCTCCAGCAGATGCGCCGTCTTGCCGCCCGGCGCGGCGCAGGCGTCCAGCACGCGGGCGCCGGGGCGCAGGCCGGCGCCGACCAGCAGCGGCGCGGCCAGCTGCGCAGCAGCGTCCTGCACCGACACCAGGCCCTCGGCGAAGCCGGGCAGCGCGGTGACCGGCACCGGCTTGTCCAGCACCACGGCCTGCGGCGTGACGCCGCCCAGCGCGCGCGCGGCGATGCCCAGCCCGGCCAGCCGCTCGACATAGGCCGCCGCGCTGCTGCGCCGGGCATGCACGCGCAGCGTCATCGGCGGCGGGCGGTTGTTGGCGGCCAGCATGGCCTGCCACTGCGCCGGCCAGTCCTGGCGCAGCTTTTCTATCCACCAGGCCGGGTGGTTGAAGGCGCCCTGCGGGCTGTGCACCGCCGCCGCGACGATGGCGGCGCGCTCGCGCAGGAAGCGGCGCAGCACGGCGTTGATGAAGGCGGCACTGGCCGGGGCGCGCAGCTTGGCGGCATGCACGGCCTGGTCGACCAGCGTGTGGTCGGTGTAGGCCGGCGGCTGCTCGGGGTCGGGCCACAGCAGGGCCAGCGCGGTCAGCAGCAGGGCGTCCACGCGCGGCGGCGGTGCCTTGGGCGCGAGCTGCTTGCGTGCGGCCTCGGCGCTGCCCAGGCGGCGCAGCGCGGTGAAGGCCAGCGCCTGGGTGCCGGGGCGCAGGTCGGCCGGCACGCGGGCCAGCAGCTCGGTCAGCGAGCGGCCGTCGCGCACGCCCTGCACCGCGTCGGCGGCCTGGGACAGCAGCCGCTGCAGGGGCGCGCCGGGGGTGCCGGCGTGGGGGCTTTGGGACATGGCGCCAGTGTAGGAGCCGCCTTTGCCGACACAATCCGCCGCCATGAACGCCCCCGCCCCCGCATCGCCGGACCTGCCGGTTTCAGAGCGCATCCGCTACCGCCTCGTGTCGGCCGGCTGCCGCCACCACGCCAACGACAACATCGCCGCGTTCATCGAGCCGGGCGAGCTTGACGAGCTGCAGGCCGAGGTGCAGGCCAAGATGCAGGCCGTGCTGCAGAGTCTGGTGATCGACACCGACAGCGACCACAACACCCAGGACACCGCCAAGCGCGTGGCCAAGATGTTCCTGCGCGAGGTGTTCGCCGGCCGCTACGCCAAGGCGCCGGCGGTGACCGAGTTCCCCAACGTCAGCCGGCTCAACGAGCTGATGATCGTGGGGCCCATCACCGTGCGCAGCGCCTGCTCGCACCACCTGTGCCCCATCATGGGCAAGGTCTGGATCGGGCTGCTGCCCAACGAGCATTCCAACCTGATCGGCCTGTCCAAGTACGCGCGGCTGTGCGACTGGATCATGAGCCGCCCGCAGATCCAGGAAGAGGCCGTCACCATGCTGGCCAACGAGCTGCAGGAACGCGTGCAGCCCGACGGCCTGGCGCTGGTGATGGAGGCCGACCACTTCTGCATGCACTGGCGCGGCGTGAAGGACAGCGAGTCCAAGATGACCAACAGCGTGATGCGCGGCGCGTTCCTGAAGGACGCGAACCTGCGGCGCGAATTCCTGTCACTGATTGCCAAGGGGTGAAGCCATGCTCGTCCGACTGATGTATGCCAGCCGCGCCACTGCGAGCCTGAGCGACGCCGACCTGGCCGCCATCCTGAAGGCCTCGCGCGAGCACAACCCGGCCGAGGGCATCACCGGCCTGCTGTGCTTCAGCGAGGGCGTGTTCGTGCAGGTGCTGGAGGGCGGCCGCAACGCGGTGAACGCCCGCTACAAGCGCATCGTCGAGGACGGCCGCCACCGCGACGTGGTGCTGCTGGGCTACGAGGAGATCGTCGAGCGCGCCTTCCCCGGCTGGACCATGGGCCAGGTCAACCTGCACCGCCTCAACCCGGCGCTGCTGCTGAAGTACTCCGAGACCGGCAAGCTCGACCCCTACACCATGAGCGGCGCCGCCATGGGCGCGCTGTTCCGCGAGATGTGCAACTCGGGCGCCATCGCCGTGGCCTGACGCCTCGGCTCGGCGCGCGGCTCAGAGCGAGCGCGCCGCCGTGAAGCCGTACAGGTTGGCCAGGATGCGCGTGGGGAACTGCTGCAGCGCCTCGTTGTACTGCGTGACGGCCTGATTGAAGACCTGGCGCGTGAAGGCGCGCTGGCGTTCGACGAGCTTGAGCTCGCTGACCAGCGCGTCGATCTCGGCCTCGCTGCGCAGCTCGGCCTGGTGGTCCAGCAGCGACAGCAGCCGCGTCAGCGCGGCCGCATGCAGCGCGCCGGCCACGGCCAGCGTGCCGACCGGGTCGGGCGCCCAGGGCTTGCCGCGCACCGCCTGCGTGGCGGCCTGCGACTCGGCCTGCGCGCTGGCCAGCGCGTCGAAGGTGGCCTGCTCGCTGGGCAGGCGCGGCGCCACCGCGGCCAGCAACCTCTCGCAGAGCTCGCCGCGCTCTTTCAGGTGCGTGTCGAGCTGGGAGAAGGCCTCGCCGATCGCATTGCGCAGCGACATCAGCCGGTTGTAGGCCCCCACGCCCCAGAAGAACAGCAGCGCGACCGCCGCCACGCCCAGCCACTGCCAGGCGGTCATGGCCGACCCTCGGCCTGCCCGGCCCGGTAGGCCGCGAAGCCCCGGGCGCGCAGCTCGCAGGCCGGGCAGTGGCCACAGCCATGGCCCCAGTCGTGCAGCTCGCCGCGCTCGCCCAGGTAGCAGGTGTGGGTGTCTTCCACGATCAGCCGCACCAGCGCTTCGCCGCCCAGCTGCTCGGCCAGGCGCCAGGTGGCGGCCTTGTCGATGAACATCAGCGGCGTGTCCAGCGTCATCGGCGCGTCCAGGCCCAGGCTGAGCGCGACCTGCAGCGCCTTCATGGTGTTGTCGCGGCAGTCGGGGTAGCCGGAGAAATCCGTTTCGCACATGCCGCCCACCAGCACGCTGGCGCCGCGACGGTAGGCCAGCGTCGCGGCGAAGGTCAGGAACAGCAGGTTGCGGCCCGGCACGAAGGTGTTGGGCAGGCCATTGGCCTGCAACTCGATGGCGCGCTCACCGGTGAGTGCGGTGTCGCTGATCTGGCCCAGCAGGCGCAGGTCCAGCAGGTGGTCGGCGCCCAGCCGGCCGGCCCAGTGCGGAAACCGCGCGGCGATGCCGGCCCGCACGGTGTGGCGGCAGTCCAGTTCCACGCGGTGGCGCTGGCCGTAGTCGAAGGCCAGCGTCTCGACCTCGGCGAAGCGGTCCAGGGCCCAGGCCAGGCAGGTGGTGGAGTCCTGCCCGCCGGAAAAAAGCACGAGCGCTTTGCGGTTGTCGGTCATGGGCGGGATGCTACCTTTGCCCCCTTCCGCCACTGCACGCCGCCTCACGCATGAAACACGCCGCCCCCCTGATGCTGTTCCTCGCGCCGGCGCTGGCGCTGGCCCAGTCGCGCATCGACGAGGTGCTGGTCTACCCCGGCGGCGCCCAGGTCACGCGGCTGGCCACCGTCGCGGCCGGCGCACGCGAGCTGCTGCTGACCTGCCTGACCGCCCGCTTCGACCCCGACTCGCTGCAGGTCGACGCGCCCGCCGGCGTCAACCTGGGCCCGGTGCAGGTCGAGACGCTGCCGCGCGAGCGCGCGCCGGACTGCGCCACCAGCCCGCTGGACGAGCAACTGCGCAAGCTGGAAGCGCAGCGCGACCAGCTGGCGGCCGAGTCCGCCGCGCTGGACACCGGCCTGGGCTACCTGAAGGCGCTGGGCTCGGGCGAGGCACGCGCCACGCCCGCCACTGGCATCGCCGCCACGGCGGACAACATCCGCAAGAGCGCGCAGGACGCGCTGCTGCGCCAGGCCCAGCTGCGGCGGCAACTGGAAGACCTCGACCGGCAGATCGCCCCGCTGAAGGGCGAGCGCGACCGGCTGGCCGCCGCCAACCCGCAGTGGCGCAGCCTGCGCCTGCGGCTGTCGACGGCGAAGGACGCGGAGCTGAAGCTCAGCTACCGCATCACCCAGGCCGGCTGGTCGCCCAGCTACCGGGCGCTGCTGGACACCGCCAGCGGTGGCCTCGCGCTGGAGCGGCTGGCCCAGGTGTCGCAGCAGAGCGGCGAGGACTGGAAGAACGTCCGGCTGCGCCTGTCCACCGCGCAGGCGGCGCAGAAGGTGGGCCTGCCGCCGCCCTGGCCGTGGACGCTGGACCTGCAGCGCGCCCTGCCGCAGGTCGAGGCGCGCGCGGCGCCGGCCTATGCGCCGGCCCCGGCGCCGATGAGGCTGGCCGTGGCCGGCTCACGCGCGGTGACCGAGCCGGAGCTGGAGCGCTTCGACCTGAGCGTGTTCCAGGGCGCGCACGCCACCGAGTTTGTGCTGCCGCTGCGCGTGACGGTGGACAGCGGCACCCAGCGCGCCAGCCTGACGCTGGGCAGCGAGAAGCTGGCCGCGCAGCTGCTGGCGCGGGTGCAGCCCCAGAGCGAGCCGGCGGCCTACCTGGTGGCCGACGCGCCCAAGCCGGCCGGCAGCTGGCCACGCGGCCCGGTGCAGCTGCTGCGCGACGGCGCGCTGGTGGGCAGCAGCCTGCTGGACATCGCCGGCAGCGCGGAGCGCCTGGAGCTGCCCTTCGGCCGCGACGACGCGCTGCGCGTGCAGGTCGAGCCCGAGCAACGCAACGCCGGCAACACCGGCTTCATCGGCGCCCGCGCCGAGCACCGCTACGCCCGCGCCTATGTGGTGGAGAACCGGCACACCGCCGGCTCGGTCACGCTGCAGCTGGTGGAGGCCGCGCCGGTGTCGCAGCACGAGGACATCAAGGTGCAGGCCCAGTTCACGCCGGCACCGACGACACAGGCCTGGCGCCAGCAGCCGGGGCTGGTGCTGTGGCAGCTGCCGCTGGCGGCGGGCGCCAGCCAGCGGTTCACGGCGGACTACGTGATCAGTGCGCCGAAGGAGGCGCAAGTCAGCGGGCTGCGCTGAGGCCGTCAGCCGCCGGACGCGCGCGGCGCGGACGCCGGGGCTGGCGGCGCGGGCGGAGCGGGCCGCATGGGGGCGTTGGCGTTGTCCATGTCCGACACGATGCGCCAGCGCCCATCGGCACCCCGCCGCAGCACCAGCGTGAACTTGCCGAAGTCCGGCTTGTCGGCGGCGCCGCCCCAGCCGCCGATGACATAGGCCAGCTCGCCCGACGTGCCGAAGGCGATGGGCCTGAGGTGCAGCGGCGTGCCGGCACCCTGCGAATAAGCCTGGCGGATGCGCTCGGCACCCTGGGCCGGCGGCTGGCCGCTGGGCAGGGCCATGCCGTCGGGCGTGAAGAGCTGGGCCAGCGCCGCCGCGTCATTGGCCTGCCAGGCGCGAGCGTAGTCCTGCAGCACGCGGTCGACATCCGGCGGCAACGCCACGGTGGGAAGCCGCTGCGCCAGCACGCTCGCGGAGCAGGCGACGCCGATGGCGCAGAGGGCGGCGAGAAGGGCTGGCTTCATGATGAGGCGTCGGCGACGCGGTAGTGGCGGGCAATGACAGGCCGGGCGGCCCTGCCCGCATCATCGCCAGCACCGACCGGCGGCACATGTGCCACCGGTCATCCCGCTCAGCCCCTCACCTCACCCTGCCCCAGCACCACCAACTTCCTGTCTCTTATACACATCTCCGAGCCCACGAGACGGACTCCTAGCGCGTA
>CAXDTK010000130.1:0-13956 GCA_963992225.1 uncultured Comamonadaceae bacterium
AAGGCCTGGCTGTTGCTGCCGATGCTGCTGCCGCTGAGCGCCCCGGCCGGGGCGCAGGACCCGGGCCGCGCCCTTGCCGCCACCTGCGCCAGCTGCCACGGCAGCGACGGCCGGGCGCGCGGCGCGGTGATGCCGCCGCTGGCCGGCCTGAAGGCCGACGTGATGCTGGCGCGGCTGGGCGAGTACCGCGCGGGCACCCGGCCGGGCACGGTCATGCCGCAGATCGCGCGCGGCTACAGCGAGGCGCAGCTGCGGCTGGTGGCCCGCTACTTCGAGCAGGTGGCGCCATGACGTCGCGCCGCCAGCTGCTTGCGGCCGGCGGCCTGGCGCTGGCGGGCTGCGCCGGCACCGCCCCCCGCGCGCGGCTGGGGCAGGTGGTGGTGGTGGGCGGCGGCTTCGGCGGCGCGACCGCCGCGCATTACCTGAAGCGCTGGGGCGGGGCGGCGGTGGGCGTCACGCTGGTGGAGCGCCACGACGCCTTCACGTCCTGCCCGATGTCCAACCTGGTGATCGGCGGCGCGCGCCCGCCGGAGAGCCTGGTGCACGGCTATGGCGGGCTGCAGGCGCTGGGCGTCAGGCGGCTGCGCGCCGAGGTGGCGGGCATCGACCCCGCCGGCCGCACCCTCCAGCTGGCCGACGGCCGCCGGCTGGGCTGGGACCGGCTGGTGCTGGCGCCGGGCATCGGCTTCATGCTGGACGGCGTGCCGGGGCTGGCCGCGGCGCTGGACAGCGGCCGTGCGGTGCATGCCTGGCAGGCCGGCGCGCAGACGCTGGCGCTGCGCCGCCAGCTGCAGGCGCTGCCGGACGGCGGCGTGGTGCTGATGAGCATCCCCAAGGCGCCCTACCGCTGCCCGCCCGGGCCGTACGAGCGCGCCTGCCTGATCGCGTCCTGGCTGCGGCGCGCCCGGCCGCGCGCCAAGCTGCTGGTGCTGGACGCCAACCCCGAGGTGCAGAGCAAGAAGGCGTTGTTCGAACGCGCCTTCGCGCAGCACCATGCCGGCGTGCTGGAGTACCGGCCCAATGCCGAGCTGCAGCAGGTGCTGCCGGACGGCACCGCGCGCTTCGAGTTCGAGGACGTGAAGGCCGACGTGCTCAACCTGATCCCGCCGCAGCGCGCCGGCGACCTGGTGCGCGACTTCGCCGATGTCAACCGCCGCTGGGTCGGCGTGGACTGGCTGACGATGCAGGCCCGCGCCGCGCCGGGCGTGCATGTGGTGGGCGACGCGCTGTTCTCGGCCCCGGGCATGCCCAAGTCCGGCCACCTGGCCAACCAGCAGGCCAAGGTCGCGGCCGCGGCGGTGCTGCAGTTGCTGGCCGACGCGGCGCCCAACCCGGCGCCGGTGGTGATGAACACCTGCTACAGCTACGTGACGCCCGACGAGGCCATGCACGTGGCTTCGGTCCACCAGTACGACGCGGCGGAGCGGACCATGAAGGCCGTGCCCGGCGCGGGCGGCCTGTCGGCCGTGGCCAGCGCGCAGGAGGCGCGCTACGCCCAGGCCTGGGCCGACAACATCTGGGCCGACAGCCTGGCGCTGTGAGCGCCGCGGCTTACCAGCTGCCGGTGTTGGGCATGGACAGCCAGGGCTCGGCCGGTGCCAGCGCGGGGCCGGCCTGCAGCAGCTCGACCGAGATGCCGTCCGGCGAGCGCACGAAGGCCATGCGGCCGTCGCGCGGCGGGCGGTTGATGGTCACGCCGTGGGCCTGCAGCTTGGCGCAGGCGGCGTAGATGTCGTCCACCGCATAGGCCAGGTGACCGAAGTTGCGGCCGCCGGTGTAGACCTCGGCCTGGCCATCGGCGTCGGGCCAGTTGTAGGTCAGCTCGACCTGGGCGTCCTCGTCGCCGGGGGCGGCCAGGTAGACCAGCGTGAAGCGGCCGGCCTCATGCTCGGAGCGCCTGACCTCGTGCAGGCCGAGGGCGTCGCGGTAGAAGCGCAGCGAGGCGTCCAGGTCGTGGACGCGAACCATGGTGTGCAGGTATTTCATGGCCTGGATTCTGGCGGTTGAACATTGCCCGCCGCCCGAACGGGGTTGCTGGCCCGTCAAGACGTGCGGCAGCGCCTTCGTCGCTCCAGCGACGCCCCGGAACCGGCTTTGCCGGGCGCGAAGCCGGTACGGGCCGGTCTAGTAGTCCAGCCACTCCATCGGCGCCACCAGCGTGCCGCCGCGGATGCGCTCCAACGTGCCGGTCAGCACGTCGATGTTGTTGTCGAAGCTGCCATGGCTGGCGTCGATCTGGTCGCCGGTCTTGGTGGTGCGCACCTTGGGCGCGCTGACGCGGTTCAGCAGCTCGCCCGCGGGCCACAGCTTGAGCCAGGTGGCGATGTCGACGTAGGCCGCCGACGTCCACTGGTCCTCGGCCCAGGCGGCATCGGGCTTGACGAGGGCCCGCTCCATGCCCAGCAGCGGCTGCTTGCGCACATCGTCCAGCGCGCGCGAGACGAGGTAGAGCAGCGACTTGCCGTAGATGTCGCGCTCGGCCGAGGGCAGGCCGTCGGCGCGCTCGTTGGCATCGGTCAGCACGTGCAGGCGCAGGCGGTCCAGCGCCAGCACGCCGGCCTGGTGGGCGGCGCCGTAGTGCTGCACCGCAAAGCCGCTGGAGCAGGCCGCGGCGTACAGCTCGCAGCTGGCTGCCGGCAGCAGGTCGGGGCCGCCCAGCCGGCCCAGCAGATGGCCCAGCAGGATGGAGCCGGCCGAGTGGCCGACCAGGTGCACCTCCAGGGTCTTGCCGTTCTTGGCCATGGCGTCGCGCAGTTCGCGCAGCATGCGGCCGGTCATGTCCAGCACATGGTCGGTCGTCGCGCCGCCGGCGGCGTTCTCGCGCATCTCGCTCCAGATGCCGCGTGCGAACTGCCGGCCCACCGCCTCGATGGCGCGGTCCTTGGCCTCCGCGGCGACCTGGCGCAGGCGGTCCAGCCAGCCCTCGGTGCGGTCGCCCGAGTCGGTGATGCGGTGCTTCAGGTCCTCCAGCATGTATTTGACGGTCTCGCCGGGGCCGGTCTTCCAGGTGAAGAACAGCGGGTAGATGCCGTTGGCCAGGAAGTAGGGCGCCATCACGCGGATGCGCTGGATGGAGCCGATCTCGGAGTTGAGCCCGCCGTGGGCATAGATCGCCAGCTTGACGGTCTTGTCCCGGCCGCCCTTGAACCAGGCCGCGGGCCGCTCCACGACAATCTCGCGCGCCAGGCCCACGCGGTCGTTGCGGGCGCGCGTGAAGTCGGTGGACATCAGCTGTCCGTCGTTGCCCGACACCAGCGTGTGCGTGTAAGCCTCGTCGGTGCGCAGCGGCTGGTAGGGCTTGTGCGTGAACACATGGTTGAAGGGCCAGGGGTCGTCGCGCGGGTTGTCGTCCACGCGCAGCGTGGCGCCCACGTCGCCCAGGCCGCGGCCGGCCATGACGCGAAAGCCGCTGGCCGCGCGGGCCGCACGGCCGCTCTTGCCGGTGCCGGTGGGCCGGCCCTTCACGTCCGACAGGTCCTGCGGCACGCCCAGCGCGACGGCCCAGGCATCGGTGCCGTTGGTGATCCAGTCCTCGTACGACAGCACCGCGAAGCCGCTGGCACCCCAGCCGGGGCCCCAGCTGTTCTGCACGATGAAGCCGCGCTCGTTGAAGCCGACCAGCGCGAAGGCATGGCCGCCGCTCTTCTGCGTCATGCGGGCGATGCGCGGCAGCTTGTCGTGGCCGCCGGGCAGCGGCGCGGCGTCCAGCCCCCAGCCGTCGTGCACGTCGGCCGACACGTAGACGGCGCCGATCTCGTAGATGGCCGCCTGCATGTCCACCACGCTCTTGCGGTCGACGCGGTAGTAGACCCCCAGCGGCCGCTGCGTCGCGTCCTCGTCCCAGCCGGCCGCGGGGCGCTCGAACACGCCCTGCCCGTCGCGGTCCAGCGGGTAGGGCCACAGCGTCTCGGTGCAGACGCCGTGCTTGTGCCAGCCCTTGAGCGCGCCGCGGCAGGACGAGCCTTCGTAGTCCTGCCCCGGCCATTCGTCGTAGAGCTTGGCCAGCTCGTAGAACATGCGCGGGCTGACCGGGGCCGGCAGCTTGCGGCTGCGCGGCGCCTCCAGATGACGCAGCCAGTACAGGTAGTTGGTGACGCAGGCCAGCCCGAAGCCGGTGCAGGCGCCCTCGTTGCCCTGGTTCAGGATGCGGCCGGCCTTGACGTAGGCGGGCAGCAGCTTCTTCAGGTCGGCGTCCAGCGGCCAGCGCGCCGGCAGCGAGCGCAGCGGCGAGCGGTAGACCAGGTCGCGCAGGTCCAGCCGGTCGGGGCGCGCGTCCAGCTTGGGAATGGGCACGGCGTTCGCCGCCGCCTTGGGTGCGCTGCGGGCACCGGCCTTGGCGGCGGTGGGCTTGCGGGTGGGGGTGGCCATGGCTGTCTCCTCGGGCGGGTCATTCGGATCACCGCCGATGATGGCCGCGGGCTGGATAGGCGACAAGCGCGCGTGCGAGACTGGGGGCCAACTCACCCTCAGGGGAACGGATGCGTTGTCACTCAAAAGCCCGCGAGCAAGGCGCGAGACGAAGCTGGGGTGGGCCCCCAGCGAGGCTTCGCAACGCTGCGCGAGGGCTTTTGAGTGACAACCCCTCTCGCACCGCTCCCCTGAGGGCGAGCTGGCCCCCTCATGTTTAAGGTCTGCATCGTCGGCCTCGGGGCCATTGGCGGCTGGCTGGCCGCGCACCTGCAACGTGTGGACGGCGTGAGCGTCTGCGCGCTGGCCCGCGGCGACACGCTGGCCGCCGTGCGCGCGCAGGGGCTGCGCCTGGACAGTGGCGACGACAGCTGGCGCCTGCCGCTGCGGGCCAGCGACGACGCGGCCGAGCTGGGCGTGCAGGACCTGGTGATCCTGGCCGTCAAGGGCCCGGCCGTGGCCGGCGTGGCGGCGCAGGTGGCGCAGCTGTGCGGGCCGGACACGCGCGTGATGACGGCACTCAACGGCCTGCCCTGGTGGTTCACCGCCGGGCTGGCGGTGCCGGGGCTGGCGCTGACCAGCATCGACCCCGACGGCCGCATCGCGGCGCTGATCCCGCCGGCGCGCGTCATCGGCTGCGTGGTGCATGCCAGCTGCGCGCTGCGCGGGCCGGCCTGGGTGCAGCATGTGATGGGCAAGGGCCTGCTGATCGGCGAGGCCGTGGGTGGCACCAGCCCGGCCGTGGACGCGCTGGCGACGCTGCTGGTGAATGCCGGTTTCGAGGCGCGGGCGGTGGACAGCATCCAGCGTGACGTCTGGTACAAGCTGTGGGGCAACATGACGACCAACCCGGTCTCGGCGCTGACGCGCGCGACCACCGACCGCATCCTGGCCGACGAGCTGGTGCGCGAGTTCACGACCGCCATCATGGTGGAGGCGGCCGAAGTGGGCGAGCGCATGGGCTGCCCCATTTCCCAGACGCCGCAGGACCGGCATGCCATCACGCGCTCGCTGGGCGCGTTCAAGACGTCCATGCTGCAGGACATCGAGGCCGGCCGGCCCATCGAGACCGACGCGCTGCTCGCCGCGCCCCGCGAGCTGGCGCAGCAGATGGGCGTGGCGACGCCGATGCTGGATGCGCTGCTGGGGCTGACGCGGCTGATGGACGCCTGCCGGGGGCGCTGATCAGCGCGCCAGCGGCGCGATGCCCAGCCAGGCGGCGTGGGCCCAGAACGCGAAGAAGGCCCACAGCGCGATGCCGGCGGCCGCCGTGGCGGCCATGCCGGCGGCGGTCGGCGTGGCCTGCACCGGGGCGGGCCGGCGGCGTGCCGCGCGGAACACCAGGATGGCCCAGACCAGGAAGCTGCCGAACAGCATCACGTCGGCCAGCGTGTTGTTGGCCAGCAGGTGGGCCAGGGCCCAGACCTTGACCGACAGCGTCATCGGATGCTGCAGCCGGGCCTTCAAATGGTTGCGCGGCACATAGGCCGCGGCGATCAGCACCATGGCCACCAGCATCAGCAGTGCCGCCAGGTGGTTCATGCCGCGGATGGGCGCCCACAGCACGACCGGGTCGAGCCGCGCCTGCGCGTAGCCCCACAGGATCAGGCCGAAGCCGGCCAGGGAGAGGACGGTGTAGAGGCCCTTCCAGCCCTTCTCGCCCAGGCGCGCGATCTGCGCGTCGCGCCATCGCGGCGCGACGGCACGGGTCAGGTGCATGCCGAGGAAGAGGGCGAGGCCGAGAGCAAGCCAGGTCATCGAGGTCTCCGTGGGTTCGGGTCAGCGAGCGGCGCCGCGGCGCCGTGCGGGCCGTAGTGTCCACGCGCGGCGGCGCCGCGGCGAGCAATTGACGGATGGCGCGGCCAGGCCGGCGCGCGGCCGCCCGTTCTGCGGCCTGCCGCTCAGCCCTCCGGCAGTTCGCAACGCCCCCCGGCCCCGCAGCCGGCGCCGGGCCGGGCGCCGGGCGTGTCCGCCGGTTCGGCCCCTTCGGCCGGCCCCGTCTCGCGCAGCAGCCCGCCTAGTAGCGCGCCCAGTCGCAGGTCGTCCAGCGTGCCGAAGTGATGCAGCCGCAGCCGGCCGGCGCGGTCCAGCACCAGCAGGCTGGGCGTGCCGCGCAGGCCCCAGGCCTGCAGCGTCTCGGGCAGGGGCCCGGTACGGCCGGGGCGGTCGATGGCGATCGGGAAGCCCAGCCGGTATTCATGGACGAAGGCCTTCAGGGCCGGCGCCGACATGGCCTCGTGATGCTCGAAGACGCTGTGCAGGCCGACCAGGGCGACCTGTCGCGGCCCGAAGGCCTGCGCCAGCCGCTGCATCTGCGGCAGGCCGTGCGACACGCAGGCCGGGCACAGCATCTGGAAGGCATGCAGCACGACGACGCGGCCGCGCAGCCCGGCCAGCGTCAACGGTGCCGCGGTGTTGAGCCAGCCGGCAACCACGGGCTCCGGCAGCAGGTCGCCGTCCGCAGGGGCCGGCGCGGGCATGGTGGGCGTTTCAAGGGTGGTCATGGCTGCGTCCGGGGTGGGAGGTCACCAGTCTCCGGCGCGGCCGGGCCGTGCGGCTCCCCCGTGCGTCCCGCAAACGCACCCGATCGTCCCGCGTCGGGGCGCGCGCGCCCTCAGGTCTGCCGGTCCACGCGCAGCGCCAGCACGACCGAGCTGTTGGTGCGCAGCACGCCGTCGATGTCGCCGATCTCGTCCAGCAGCGCATCCAGCCGTGCCGTGGTGTCGGCGCGCAGCAGCGCCATGTAGTCGAACTCGCCGCTGACCGAGGCGAGTTGGCGCAGCTCCGGCAACTCGGACAGCCGCCGCACCACCTCCCGCCCCGCCTTGGGGCTGACCGTGATGCCGACGAAGGCCTGCACGCTGCGGCCCGCCTCGTCGCCGCCCAGCCTGGCCGTGTAGCCCACGATGCGGCCGCTGGCCTCCAGCCGCGCGATGCGCGCCACCACCGTGGTGCGCGCCACGCCCAGCTTGCGCGCCAGCGTGGCGGTGCTGTCGCGGGCGTTGGCCTGCAGCAGCAGGATCAGGCGCCGGTCCAGGTCGTCGGCCGGTGTGGCCGGGGCACTCGGGTTTTCCCTTGATTCGGTCATGGTGACGAACTATCGCGACGAAACGACGAATCAGCAAGCGAATTCGTCGGAGTATCGCTATCTTTCGTCAGAGGCTCTGCCTAGAGTGCGCCCCAATCGCAACATCCACGACGGAGCCCCTCATGAAGATCGCCCTGCTCGGCGCCGGCCACATCGGCCAGACCATCGCCCGCCTGCTGCACGCCACCGGCGACTACCAGGTCACGGTGCTGGACAAGAACCCGGCCTATCTGACGACGCTGGCCGCCGAGGGCATCGCCACCGCCGAGGTGGACAGCGACAACCGGGCTGCGCTCGCCGCCCAGCTGCGCGGCAAGGACGCGGTCGTCAACGCGCTGCCCTACCACCTGGCCATCACCGCCGCCGAGCTGGCGCTGGAATGCGGCTGCCACTACTTCGACCTGACCGAGGACGTGGCCGCCACCCAGGCCATCAAGAAGATGGCGAACGGCGCGCGCACCGCCTTCATGCCGCAGTGCGGCCTGGCGCCGGGCTTCATCGGCATCGTGGCGCACCACCTGGCCAGCGGCTTCGACAGCGTGCGCGACGTGCAGATGCGCGTCGGCGCGCTGCCGGCCTTCCCGACCAATGCGTTGAAGTACAACCTGACCTGGTCGGTGGACGGCCTGATCAACGAGTACTGCCACCCCTGCGAGGCCATCCACGAGGGCGAGACCATCGCCGCGCTGCCGCTGGAGGGCCTGGAGCACTTCAGCCTGGACGGCACCGAGTACGAGGCCTTCAACACCTCCGGCGGCCTGGGCACGCTGTGCGAGACCTGGGCGGGCAAGGTGCGCAACCTGGACTACAAGACCGTGCGCTACCCCGGCCATCGCGACCTGATGCAGTTCCTGCTGGGCGACCTGGGCCTGAAGAGCGACCAGGGCAACCTCAAGGACATCATGAGGAAGAGCATGCCGGCCACCATGCAGGACGTGGTGCTGGTGTTCGTGACCGTGTCGGGCATGAAGAACGGCGTGCTGCTGCAGGAGGTGTTCGCGCGCAAGATCTTCGCCACGCGTGACGGTGCCCAGCCGCTGAGCGCCATCCAGATCACCACCGCCGCCGGCATCTGCGCCGCGGTGGACCTGTTCCGCGCCGGCAAGCTTCCCGCAAGCGGCTTCATCCGCCAGGAGCAGGTGGCCCTGCCGGACTTCCTGGCCAACCGTTTCGGCTCGGCCTACCAGCAGAGCCGCCAGGTCGAGTCGATCTCGTGAGCAGAATGCCGGTCATGAAGCAACAAGCCCATTCCGTTCTGGACGCCCTGGGCGTCCACCTGCCGCCCACGGGCGACCTCACCGTGCGCTCGCCCATCGACGGCAGCGTGCTGGCGCAGCTGCCCACCGCCGGCGCTGCCGACATGCAGGCCGCCATCGGCCGCGCGCAGGAAGCCTTCAAGGCCTGGCGCGTGGTGCCGGCGCCCAAGCGCGGCGAGCTGGTGCGCCTGTTCGGCGAAGAGCTGCGCGCCCACAAGGCGCAGCTCGCCGAACTGGTGTCGATCGAAGCCGGCAAGGTGACCAGCGAAGGCCTGGGCGAAGTCCAGGAAATGATCGACATCTGCGAGTTCGCGGTCGGCCTGTCGCGCCAGCTGCATGGCCTGACCATCGCCAGCGAGCGCCCCGGCCACCGCATGATGGAGCAGTGGCTGCCGCTGGGTGTCGTGGGCATCATCTCGGCCTTCAACTTCCCGGTCGCCGTGTGGGCCTGGAACTCGGCGCTGGCGCTGGTCGCCGGTGACGCCTGTGTGTGGAAGCCGTCCGAGAAGACGCCGCTGACCGCGCTGGCCACGCAGGCGCTGTTCGAGCGCGCCGTGAAGGCCTATCGTGCGGCCGGCCACGCCGCGCCGGACGGCCTGAGCGAGCTGGTCATCGGCCGCGCCGACGCGGGCGAAGCGATGGTGGACGACCCGCGCGTGGCCCTGGTCAGCGCCACCGGCTCCACCCGCATGGGCCGCGCCGTAGGCCCCCGCGTGGCGGCACGCTTCGGCCGGGTCCTCTTGGAACTGGGCGGCAACAACGCCATCATCGTGACGCCCAGCGCCGACCTGGAACTGGCCGTGCGGGGCATCCTGTTCGGTGCCTACGGCACGGCCGGCCAGCGCTGCACGACCACGCGCCGCGTCATCGTGCACGAGAGCATCCATGACGCACTGGTCGAGCGCCTGGACCGCGCCCGCGCGCAGCTGGCCATCGGCAGCCCGGCGGAGGCCGGCACGCTGATCGGCCCGCTGATCGACGCCCAGGCCTTCGACGCGATGCAGTCCGCGCTGAAGGCGGCGCGTGAGCAGGGCGGCCAGGTCAGCGGCGGTGAGCGTGCGCTGGCCGACCGCTTCCCCGAGGCCTGGTACGCCGTGCCGGCGCTGGTGCGCATGCCGGCCCAGACCGCGGTGGTCTGCCACGAGACCTTCGCGCCCATCCTCTACACGCTGAAGTACCGGACGCTCGACGAGGCCATCGCGCTGCAGAACGGCGTGCCGCAGGGCCTGTCGAGCGCGATCTTCACGACCGACCTGCGCGAGGCCGAGGCCTTCATGAGCGCGGCCGGCAGCGACTGCGGCATCGCCAACGTCAACATCGGTACGTCCGGCGCCGAGATCGGCGGCGCCTTCGGCGGCGAGAAGGAGACGGGCGGCGGCCGCGAGAGCGGCTCGGACGCGTGGAAGGCCTACATGCGCCGCACCACCAACACGGTCAACTACTCCAGCGAGCTGCCGCTGGCGCAGGGCGTGAAGTTCGATATCTGAGACGACTTCGTCGGGGACGGGTGAAAACTGGGCTATAGTCCGGCCTCCCTGAAAGCCCAGGTGGCGGAATTGGTAGACGCACTAGTTTCAGGTACTAGCGGGTAACTCCGTGGAGGTTCGAGTCCTCTCCTGGGCACCAAACAAGAAAGGCCAGCACGCAAGTGCTGGCCTTTTGCGTTTGGGGCCCAGGAAGCGATGTCCAGTGGACATCGCATGAGGACGCGAAGGGCTTGAAACCGTGCTTCAAGCCGGTGTCGCCGGAGGTGACCGAGTCCCCGCCAAGGCGCCCTCGATGGCCGCCTCAGCGCGCGGCGGCAGGAAACCACCGCGCTTCAAACTCTCGCGCTGAAACTCCGCGGCCGAACCACCACCCCTGCCCCCAATCGCAGCCCATGTGACGCAGCAGCATCGCCTGCCCTTCGGTCTCGATGCCCTCGGCCACGACGGTCATGCCCAGCTCATGCGCCATGGTGACGATGGCCCGACACAGGGCCAGCGCCTTGCCGTCGGTCTCCAGTCCGGCGACGAAGCTGCGGTCGATCTTGACCGTGTCGATCTCGTGGTGCTGCAGGTAGCTCAGCGCCGAGTAGCCGGTGCCGAAGTCGTCCAGCGAGATGGACAGCCCCGCCGCGCGCAGCGCGCGCAGCCGCTGCGCGACTGCCTCGTCGCGCTCCAGCAGCAGGCCTTCGGTGATCTCCACGGCCAGCGCATCGCCGCCGAGGCCCATGCCGCGCAGGTGGGTGCCCCAGTCCGGCTGCGTGCGGTGGCTGCGCTCGCCCAGGAACTGCACCGGCGACTTGTTGATGCTGATCTGGAAGCCCTTCTGCCCGGCCGCGCGCCACGCCCGCACCTGTTCGGCCGCCTGGCGGAACACCCAGTCGCCGATGTCCACGATGAGGCCGCTGGCCTCGGCCAGCGGGATGAACTGCGCCGGGCTGACCTCGCCGAGCTGCGGATGGGTCCAGCGCAGCAGGGCTTCGGCCTTGCGCGGCGGCGCGGTCATGTCGCGCAGCGACAGGATGGGCTGGTAGACGAGGCTGAACTGTTGCAGCGGCAGGGCCTCGCGCAGTTCACCGGCCAGCCTTGCACGGCGCTGGGCGGCCTCCTGCAAGGCCGGCGTGAACAGGCTCAGCCGGTTGCGCCCGGCGCCCTTGGCCTCGTAAAGGGCCAGGTCGGCATGCTTGAAGAGGGCCTCGATCTCGACGCCGTCCCGCGGCGCCAGGCTGATGCCGATGCTGGCGGACACGTAGACGCGTTCGCCCGCCACGTCGAACGCCGCGGAGAGCGACTCCAGCAGCTGCCGGCCGCATTGCTGCGCGGCTGCGGCGGCGTCGCCGGCGGCCAGCAGCAGGGCGAACTCGTCGCCGCCCATGCGGGCCACCACGCCGCCGGTCGGCAGGGCGTCCTGCAGCCGGCCGGCGACCTGCACCAGCAAGGCGTCGCCGACGTCATGGCCCAGCGAATCGTTGACCTCCTTGAAATGATCCAGGTCCACGAACATCACCGCCAGCTCGTCGCCGCGCAGCACGCGCTGCGCCAGCGCCCGCTCGATGCGTTCGCGCAGGGAGCGCCGGTTGGGCAGGCCGGTCAGCGTGTCGACGCGCGCCTGCTGCCACACCAACGTCTCCTGGCGCTTGCGGTCGGTGATGTCGGTGTGCGTGCCGACCATGCGCAGCGGGCGGCCTTCGGCATCGCGCGCGATCACCATGCCGCGGCTGAGCACCCATTTCCAGCTGCCGTCCTTGGCCAGCACGCGATGCTCGTTGCGGTAGACGGGTGTTCGGCCGGAGAAATGGTCCTCGCGGTCGCGCGCCATCTGCGCGAGGTCGTCCGGGTGGGTGCGGGCGTCGAAGGTGTCGGGCCGGGCGTCGAGGTCGCCCGGCTGGAAGCCGTACAGCCGCAGGTAGCGCTCGGAGAAATACTCCACGCCCTGCTGCACATGCCAGTCCCACACGCCATCGCCGCTGCATTCCAGCGCCAGCTTCCAGACCGCGTCGACCTCGTGCAGCCGGTTCTCGGCCGCGCGCCGTGCCGCGATGTCGGTGTGCGTGCCCAGCCACAGCGGCGAGTCCGGCAGGCGCTGGGCCTGGGCCTGCACCCAGGTCGAGCCGAGGCGGTACTCCATCTCGAAGCGGCCCGTCGTCTGCGCGGCGGTCCAGCCGGCGGTGAAGGCGGCGCGGTCGTCCTCGTGCAGGCGGTCGGCCAGCCGGATGGGCAGCGGCGGGCGGTTCAGCGCTTCCGCCAGCGGCGCATTCATCCACAGCAGCCGGCCCTGGGCGTCCATCTTCCACACCTGCAGGGGCAGGGCGTCGAGCAACGAGGCAAAGTGCACGTGTGAGGACATTGGCGATGGGAACGGGACTCTGGCCCGACTGTATGCGCCACAATCGCGCCCGCCCGAGCTGTTCGGGCGCGTTTTTGACGAGACCCCCGCATGAACAAGACCGATCTGATCGAACACCTGGCCGCCAAGCACGAGCTGAGCAAGGCCGAAGCCGGCCGCATCCTCGAAACCCTGCTGGACGCCGTCGTCACCACCGTCAAAAAGGGTGGTGCGGTGTCGATCCCGGGCTTCGGCTCCTTCAAGCAGCACGCACGTGCCGCCCGCAACGGCGTGAACCCCAGCACCGGCGCCAAGATCAAGATCGCCGCCGCCAAGCTGCCCAAGTTCACCCCGGGCGCCGGCTTCAAGGCCGCCGTGGACCCCAAGGCCGCCGCCAAGAAGGCCGCTGCCAAGCCGGCCGCCAAGCCCGCTGCCAAGCCGGCTGCCAAGGCCAAGAAGAAGTAAGTCCCAGCCCGTGAGCGCGCGCAGCGGCAGCCCCACCATCGTCGACGTGGCCCGCGAGGCGGGCGTGTCGATCAAGACCGTGTCGCGCGTGCTCAACCATGAACCCGGCGTGCATGAAAGCACCCGGGATCAGGTGCTCAAGGTGGTGGAGGCGCTGCGCTACCGGCCCAAGCAGTCGGCGCGCAGCCTCGCAGGCGGACGGTCCTTCCTGATCGGCCTGCTCTATTACGACCCCAGCGCCGCCTTCGTCGGCAGCGTGCAGCAGGGCGCCACGCTGCGCTGCCGTGAGCTGGGCTATCACCTGGTCGTGGAGTCGCTGCACAACGACGCGCCCGACCTGCGCCAGCAGATCGACCGCATGGTGCTGGCGCTGCGGCCGGACGGCATGATCCTGACGCCGCCGCTGTGCGACAACCCCGAGGTGCTGGCCGCGCTGCGCGAGAGCGGCACGCCCTGCGTGCTGATGTCGCCGGAGCGGGACATCCGCGGCGTGCCATCGGTGCGCATGGACGATGTCCACGCGGCCGAGGAGATCACCAACCTGCTGCTCAGCCTGGGTCACCGCCGCATCGCCTTCATCAAGGGGCCGCCGGACCAGTCGGCCAGCGCGGCGCGCTACCAGGGCTTCGTCAATGCGCTGCGCGCGCATGACCTGGAGCCCGACCCCGAGCTGATCCAGCCGGGCGCCTTCACCTTCGCCAGCGGCCGCGATGCCGCGCACCAGCTGCTCAGCCGCCGCCAGCGGCCCACGGCGGTGTTCGCCAGCAACGACGACATGGCCCTGGGCGTGCTCGCCGCCGCCCAGCACCTGGGCATGACGCTGCCGGGCGAGCTGTCGGTCGCGGGTTTCGACGACTCGCCGACGGCCTCGCTCGTCTGGCCGCCGCTGACCACCGTGCGCGCCATCTCGGCGACCGGCTGGCGCACGGC
>CAXDTK010000131.1:0-13917 GCA_963992225.1 uncultured Comamonadaceae bacterium
GTGTGGAGGATCCTCACGCCGATGGCAGTGATCGCGCCAATGAGACCGAGACGCCTCGGGCTTCTGGAATCTGACGGACTAGGGTCAGCGCCCAAGCTGTCAAAATACCTGCCATCATGACATCGAAGAGATCGCCGAGTTCTTGCAGAGGACGGATCGGCGGCGCGCAGGCACCGTCACCGGTGTGTCCCGATCACCTCGGCAGCGGCGTAGCAGCATCTGGATTGGGGCGACCCAGTTCAGAGACGCAAAGGGCGTGACCAGGTCGTCGTCGAAACGATCCGCTTCTATGATGGCGAAGGGCTGCTTGCAACCCGGCGCGCATTGACCACATCTATCGGGTCTATTCCTTAGCACGGGCTGGTCACGCTGGCAAGCGGATTCCAAACACCAAGCGCACGGTCCGTACGCACTGATCATGGGGTGAAGATGGTTCGACGACGCGAGATCACGTGCCTCCTGGGTTGCTTGATCGTGCTGACCAGCACGCAACTTCTGGCACAGCCCTCCGCCAACGATTTGATCGCAGCTGTGGTGGTGAAGATCAATGCCGAGGAAGGCACCGTGACGTTGCGGCACGAGTCAATCGCACACCTGCATTTACCGGCTACGACAACGAGGTTCCGCTACATCGACCCGCGCCTCGTGCTGCGCATTCGTGATGGCGACCGTATCCGCTTCCGGGCGGATCGGTACGACGGGATGCTGCGACTGACTGCCGTGGTGCCACTCGGGGCTCCTACTGGGCCGTGACACGGTTTACGGGGCGCTCAGCATCGGGAATCTGAGGACCCCTCCTGAACTCCTTCCATTCATCGTCCAGGGAAATGGTCGCTAGTTGGTACAAGACGTCGTTTTGCGCGAACGCGCTGCGTTCGTGGTCCATGTCGACGGTGTTGCCGTCGAGGTTTCGAGGTTTGACTGAACAGGGACGACGAAGCGGACGAATGGCAGCGTGCTCTGTGCAGGCATCAAGGAGTCCGCGCCCCCTGGGACCCAGCCTCCGAGCCCTTCCGTCGATGACGGCCAAGGTGTGGCCGCGCAGGCACGCACCGAAGGCGAGCCCGCAAGCCTGACGAATGTCCACTACCGCGACGCAGGAAACCGGATGAGGAAACCAACCGGCGCAGAATGGCGTTGTTGTAGCTGCAGGGGATCCATCATGAGACTGCTTAGCTTGATCGCGGCGCTGGTGATCGCCGCCGGAACGACTGCTTGCGCCACGTCGCAGCCTACTTCGGTGGTGGTTGAGCCGCTTCGTGTCGACCAGCTGCAGGAACTGTCCGCCAAGGGCTTGAGCGACGATGCTCTGATCGCCCTCATTGAACAGCAAGGCGTCTCCTTTGTACTGTCGAAGAACGACCTGGAAGCGCAGCGCAAAGCCGGTGTCAGCGAAGGCGTGTTGCGTTACCTGCAGGGAAGGGCCGCAGGTGAGCAGACTCTCAAGACGCGCATCCTGGCTGGCCGGTATCCAGTGGGCAGCTATTTCGGCGTGACCTATCTCGGCTACCCATACCTAGGCTACTACGACGGCCTGCACTACTACGGTGGTCGGGGTTACTACGGCGGCTTGGGCGGCAATGGACGGGTGCATCTTGGTGGGCATCTCGGTGGGCATTTCGGTGGCCATTTCGGCGGACACAGGGGTGGCGGCCATCACTGAGCACGCCTTGTTGCGTGTCGTGGTTCGTCTTGCAATCACCGGTCAAGCCTGGGCGCAAGATGCTTCGCTGCGAATCCTGCGCCACGTTTGGCGCATGATGTGCGAAGACGGGCCAGCAGCGTTGCAGCCAGGAACGCAGCCATGCAGCGATGGCGGCTTCGCGCTGTGGACGTGGCCGTTCCCTGGCGCACCAATGATCGCTTCTTAGGGCGTGTCTCCAGACACCGCCGAGAATCCAGACTCGCCTACGACGATCCAGACCATGAGTGCAACGAAGCCGATATCTACTATTTCCGGCGATGCCGCCGCCGGTACGGCCGCGGGACGGCACAAGAAGAACCTGGCTTGGTCGCTCGGGCTCACGTCTGCGTTCATGGTGATTGAGGTCATTGGCGGACTCTGGACCGGGAGCCTTGCGCTGCTGGCCGACGCCGGACACATGCTCACCGATGCCGGCGGCTTGGCGCTGGCGCTGCTGGCGATCCGCTTTTCGGCGCGACCGCGCACGCCGCAACTGACCTACGGCTATGTCCGGATGGAAGTGTTGTCAGCGCTGACCAACGCCGTCGTGCTGCTGCTGTTGACGATCTACATCTTCTTTGAGGCCTACCAGCGCTACCTCAATCCGCCGGACGTTCTGGGCGGCCCGATGCTCGCGGTAGCGGCGGCCGGCCTTGTGGTCAACCTGATCAGCATGAAACTGCTGGCGGCGGGCTCCGAAGAGAGCCTCAATGTGAAGGGCGCGTATTTCGAGGTGTTGGGCGACATGCTCGGCTCGCTCGGCGTGCTCGTCGCCGCAGGCGTCGTGATCTTCACCGGCTGGAAGCTGGCCGATCCGCTGATTGGCGCGGGCATCGGGCTGCTTATCGTTCCCCGCACCTGGATCCTGCTCAAGCAGGCAATCCGCATCCTGATGGAAGGCACACCGCCCGAGGTGGATGTCGCACTGCTGGAGCGCACGCTGCTCGCCATCCCAGGTGTGACCGCCGTACGCGACCTGCACGTGTGGACCATCACCTCCGGCATCGATTCAATGAGCGGACATCTTGTTGTTGACGGCGCCCCCGATCCCAAAGCCTTGCTTGCAATGGCGCGCGAGGCGATGAAAACCGGGTTCGGTTTGTCCCACACCACGATCGAGATCGACGACACCGAAAGCGCTGCGTCTGAAGGCGCGAAGGCGTTCTGACAGGGTCAGTTGCAGTCCCGGTCGGTGAGGCGGTCGAGAACTACATGCCCGGTAACATGCACGAAGCGCATGGCCTCGGCTGAGCTGCGTCCTTTCTGGGGACACATGCCGAAGGATCGCCACCGACTCACCTGCGAGCCGTTGGCAGGCAGCATCAACCACCCGGGTTGGGCAACGACACCCATGACCCACCCGGCACAGGAGAATTCATGGAACGCCAGATCGCACCCACCACAATTCCGGCGCCCTCTTCACGGCCGGCCGTCCTCATGCAGCCGACCCTGGAGACTGGAGCCATCGTGCTGCGGGCGGATCAGGTGCCGCAGGCCGAGCAGGCACTGGCCGCGCTCGATTTCGCGACGATTCCATCGGGTGACATCATCAAGATCGGCTTGGGCGCAGAACAGGCGCTGCAGAAGACGCTCGACGGCTTTCTCACGCGCCTCGACAAGAAGACCGCGTCCAAGCTGTTCGCCCTTTTCGGACGCCTGGAACAAGGCGTTGATGACGCCAAGCTGCCTGAGATTCTTGAGAAAATCCAGCAAGGCGAGGAACCGGGGTTCTTCGCCGGCTTGTTCGCCAAGGTCACCGGCCGCAAGCCCGAGGAGGCCTTTCGCGAGTTCATGCAGGAGGTCGGCGAGTTGATCTCGAGCCGGACGCGGACGCTGGCCGACGAGATGAGTCGCCTGGAGGGCGAACTGTCGAAGGAAATGAAGACGTTGTTCGGCGAACTGCAAGCACTGGAGGCCCTCAAGCAAGCGTACGGCACGCACTTCGCCAGTTTCACAGTCGATGCTGCAGTGGCCCGGGCATTCCTCGAGAAGGCACGGCAGTACATCGCAGAGCAGACGACGGCCGCCTTGCCTGGCGACGTTTCCGCCCAGGCACGCCTGCGCGAACTGCAGGACAAGTTCAGGCTGCTGGAAAGCCGGGCCCTTGCGCTCGAAGGCACCTACACCCGGCTACCGGCCGACCAGATGGTGATCCAGCAAATCGAGGCCGCTGGCATCGCAACGCTGCAGGAAACGGCGACCACGGTCTCTTCGCGCTTTGCGTCCATCAAGATGACCTTGCTGGCCATCCATGGCGCGTTCGCGATCAAGTCAGTGCAGCAGATCGCGCATCGCCAGGCACGCCTGGACCAGCAATTGACGCAACTCCGCGGCCAAGCCATCAAGGACGTGGCCGTCGCCGCAGCCAAGGCGCCCGGTGACAACCGCATCGCACAGGCGGAGCAAATCGCTGCCATCATCACGCAGACGCGCGAGATCCACGAATTGGTCGAAGTTGCCAAGCAGGAGACCGAAGCCAAGTTCGACACCGCACGGCAGATGTTCGAGCAGTCACGCGCCGAACTGGCGGCGCTGCGCAAAGCTTCACCATAACCGGAGAGACCATGCTCACACTGACCCTTGACAAACCCGGCGCCGCGCCGGCCCGCAAGCTGCAGCTCTCGCTCACCAAGGGCGCTGTGTTCAAGGTGACCGTCGCCTGGCAATGCAACGCGGCCCATCAGGATGACATCGACATTCACGCGCTTGAGGCACGCAACGGCGGCAACGGCGCGAAGGTGGCGGCACTCGAAGAGATCCTGTCCACCTACAACACCACCAAGATGAGCCCGAAAACCGGCGTGCTGCCGACTGCGGCCGATGGCTCCTTCGCCACCCTCTCCGGCGGGTTGCGGCACTCGGGTGACGTGCGCGTGCAGGGCAATACCGAAACCATCGTCATCGATGGCGCGAAACTTCCAGCTGGCGTCAACGAAATCCCCCTTTTTGCCACCGTCCACAAGGCCGAACACGGCGCGGGGCACGACGAGGGCACTGCGGCCGAGGACGAGGCGGCTTTCGCCGACATCGAGGTCTGCACTGTCACCATCGCCGACGAGAGCGGGCGCGAATTGGGCACCTACCAGCTGTCCAAGGAGTTCGGCGAGTTCAACGTGGTGCAGTTGGGCAGCGTCATGCACAGCGACAACGGCTGGGAGTACGCGCCCGTGGGCCGCGGCTTCACGGGCACGTTCAACGACGTTCTGGGCCACTTCTCCTGAGGCCAACCGTGCCGCTCACGAAGGACAAGTTGCGCCCGACGGTCATCGGTCCGACGGGTGCTTCGTTGCGCAGCCCAGCGGCTTCGTCGCCGCCGCTTGGGCCCGCGCCGGAACCGGCACGTCGAGTCCCTGCAGCGTCGCCGGTCACGCGGCAGCCGACCGCCATCCCTGGCGCCCAAAGAAAGCGGATCGAAGTGACCATGCGTGATCTGCAAGCTTTGTCACCGGGCGCTGCCGCGGGGGTGTACAAGGAGGCTCTGGCGCTGCTGGGAGAGTTCGTCGTCGACAAGGTTTCTCAGCGCAAGGCGATCCTGTGGGGCCACGACGTGCAGAAGTCGTACGGGGACCGCGTCACCGAAATGCTCGCGCTGGCGCGCAGTCCTGTGCTGATTCGGGTGGAGGGCCATCTTGCTCGCATGATGGACATCCTGGGATCGATCGATCTCATGGCCGTTTGCGGACATGGCGGCAGCAGCGTCGTCGGTCGACTGTTCCAGGGCATCAACCGTCGGATCGACACGCCGGGTGAACTGGCTAGGGCCCAGGCAGAGCTGGAACAGTTGCTCGCGCTCATGGGCGCTGCGCTGGACCCCTTGCTTGATCTGAAGGACCGCCTGCTGCGCCTGGCCGGGTCGATGGAGCGGGCCGCGGAACAGATTGAAGCTTCTGCTCTCGGCGCGCTGTTCCTGTCGGGGCGCCTGCCTCAGGACGACGCCGAATTGGCGCAGCGCTTTGCCGAGCGCAGCATGAGCCTGACGCAGACCCTAGCGCAGATGCAGCAGGCCGGCTCGACCCGGGACTTGCAGATCGAGCACCCGGTCCGCCTGATCAGTGCCATCCAGAACGTCGCGCTGGTCATGATGCCCGCGTTCATCGGCAGCATCGCGTCCATCGCCGCGCTCGGCGGCCGGAACACCTCGGTGTCGCCCACGGAAGCCAGCGAACTGGCCTATCGTCTGCGCGACATGATCGACAAGTTGAAACCCTGAACCAGGAAGCACCCATGAACAGCAAACTCACCCTGAATCTGGACAAGTCGGCCAGCGCGCTGCGTTTGGCGCTCGACAAGGCCGGTGTGGTGGCGAATGTGAAGGCGGAAACTGCCGCCATCATCGACGTCTCTGGCTCGTTCGAGCATGAGCACCAGGAGGGCACGACAAGCATCCTGATCGAACGGCTTGTCCCCTTTTGCATGGTGCTTGACCCGGACCGCAAGATGGACGTGTTCACCTTCAGTGCGGGCGAAGACAACGCCCACTATGTGGGCACGGTGACGCCCGACGATTCGCGCGACTACGTCACGCGCAACATCGTCGAACAGGTGCCGGGCTGGAACGGGGGCACAACCTACAGCTACGTGCTCGAGCGTGCGCTTGAGCATTTCGGCTGGAAGGTTTGCGAGGAGGCACATCGCTCAACCCAGGGCGCCGGCTTTTTGAGCCGCCTATTCGGCTGGTCGCCCAGCGGGCACGAACACGGCGCCGCGCACACACACGAGAAAAGGCGCTCGCTCGTGCTCTTCATCACCGACGGCGAAAACGACGGCAACGACGAGACGCGAACCATGCGTGTTCTTGAGGAGTCGCAGCAGCGTGGTGACCAAGTCTATTTTTTGTTCATCGGAGCCTGCGAAGACAAGGGCGTGACCTTCGAATTCGTGCAGAAAATCGCTCGTCGGTTCAAGAACACCGGCGTGGTGGTGATCCGCGATCTCGAGGCCTTCGTGGCGCAGTCGGATGAGGAACTCAATGCCACCTTGCTTGGGTCCGAACTCGTTGAGTGGCTGAAGTCGTAGATGCAGGACGCTCGGCGGCCCGTGTAGCCACGTTTGCAGCTCCGCAGCCGAATCTAGTCGACCGGCTCGGAGGGTAGCGGCGCCGCGCGTTTCCGAAAGCACGATGACCCGCCCGCTTTACCCTGTACTGCCGCTCGCAGAGCCTAGTCGTCCGGAAGCTCCAAATGCCAAAGCTATCCATGTCTCTCGCGTCCCAGTTCCGATGCGCGGCGCTACGACGTACCGGGCACCATTTTTATAGTGCATATAGATGCAAATCGAGCCCAGCGCGGCAGGGCCGAGGCGTACCGCCCAGGGTTTGCCTGGGCGGCTCAAATGCGATGCGGCGCCCGCCCTACTTCTTCTTGATGCTCGTGTCCTGGTGACCGTGCTGATCCTTGTCGCCAGGCACATGGCCTTTGTGATCATGATGCTCTTCGCTTCCTTGCTTCTTGCCGGGCACCGACGTGTCTCGGTGGCCGTGCTCATCAATGTCGCCTGGCGTGTGCCCCTTGTGGTCGTGATGCGGTCCAGGTGTCGAGGTCGGGGTGGATGGCTTGCTGCTCATGTTGAGTCTCCAAAGAAAAGCTCAGGCTACGATTTCCCTGCAGAGTTCCTTGTAAGACAACTCCCTGACGGTCTGGCGGAAAGCACCCTGTCGTTGTCGGCCCTCGATCTCGTCGATCGACAAAGCGCGGTACGAGCGTCGTTCCAATGACAAGCAGGTGTTCCATGCGCAATCACCTCGATCCATTGGCCGGCCAGCCAGCGCCAACCAGCGTGCTCATCGACGTCGAGGCGCTGCAAACGGCCTACGGGGCGCGTCGGCCGGACCTGTCCCGCGAGGACCAGCGGGTCGCTTTCGGAACGTCCGGCCACCGCGGCTCCGCGCTGGACGGCTCGTTCAACGAATGGCATGTGGTTGCCATTACCCAGGCCATCTGCGACTGCCGCAGGCGCCTGGGCATTGATGGACCGGTATTCCTGGGTGTCGACACGCACGCGCTGTCCGAGCTTGCCATGGCCAGCGCGATGGAGGTGCTGATCGCCAACGGCATGGACGTGATGCTGGCGCCACGCGGTCAGTTCACGCCGACACCGGCGGTGTCGTTCGCCGTCCTTGAACACAACCGTAGCAACCATTGCCGCGCGCGCGCCGATGGCATCGTAGTGACGCCGTCGCACAACCCACCGCGCGACGGTGGCTTCAAGTACAACCCGCCGCACGGCGGCCCGGCGGACAGCGGCATCACGGGTGAGATCCAGGCGGCGGCGAACAAATATCTGGCGTCGGGCCTCAGGGGTGTGCAGCGCTCTGATGCGGGGCGTGCCAGCGCGCAAAGGACTTGCCACGAGCACGACTTCATGGGCCGCTATGTCGCAGCCCTCGATCAAGTAATCGACTTCGACGTGATCCGTGCCTCCGGCGTGCGCATGGGCGTGGACCCGCTCGGCGGCGCCGGTGTCAATTACTGGGCGGCCATAGCCGAGCGCTATAAGCTGCCACTCACCCTGGTCAGCCAGGTGGTGGACCCGACCTTCGGTTTCATGACGCTGGACTGGGACGGCAAGATCCGCATGGACCCGTCGTCGCCCTACGCGATGCAGCGGCTCACGCAGCTTCGCGACCGTTTCGACGTGGCCTTTGCCTGCGACACCGATCATGATCGCCATGGCATCGTCACGCCCAGTGGCCTAATGCCGCCCAACCACTTCCTCAGCGTCGCGGTGGACTACCTCAGCCGCAACCGCCCTGGCTTGCGTCCGGACGCGGCCATTGGCAAGACGGTGGTGACGACGACACTGATCGACCGAGTGGCGAGGAGCGTCGGCCGCCCCGTGTACGACGCGCCCGTCGGCTTCAAGTGGTTTGCGCCGGGCCTACTTGACGGCAGCCTGGGGCTGGGGTGCGAAGAGAGCGCGGGCGCATCCTTCCTGCGCCGCGACGGCCGCGTGTGGACGACCGACAAGGACGGAATCGCCGCCGCGCTGCTGTCGGCGGAGATCACCGCGAGTTCCGGCGCCCATCCGGGTGTGTACTACCAGTCTCTCACTGCCTCGCTTGGCACCCCGCTGGCCCAGCGCATCGACGTCCACGCCACGTCAGAACAGAAGCGGCTGGTCGGTGCGATGACAGCCGCCGACGTGCATGCCACCACACTCGCCGGAGAGCCCGTACAGGCTGTGCTGAGCCGCGCGCCGGGCAACGGCGCAGCCATCGGAGGTATCAAGGTCGCCACTGCCAACGGCTGGTTCGCTGCGCGGCCCTCAGGCACCGAAGACATCTACAAGATCTACGCCGAGAGCTTCACGGACGCGGGCCACTTGCAGCAGTTGCTGAAGGAGGCGGAGGCGATCGTGGATGTTGCGCTCGAGGGTCGTTCATGAATACTGCGTCCACCCGCGTCCGACTTTTGATCGCCGCGCTCTTTGCGACGCTGCTGGTCACGCTGCCGGCCGCCGCACAGGAAGCGCCGCCGCCAATCCCCTCGTTCGAGGCACTTGAAGCCGCCGGGGCAACCGTTGGCGAAATCCGCATCGTCACGCAGGACATCTTCGACACCGCCGACCCTCAAGAGAACCGGCTGCTGTTCCGCTGGGCCAACGCGTTGCACGTGCAAACGCGGCCCGGCGTGATCCGCAGCGCGCTGCTGTTCTCCAGCGGCCAGAAGCTGTCACTGCGCGCGATCGAGGAGACCGAACGCCTGCTGCGAGGCTACCGTTTCCTATACGACGTGCAGTTCCGTCCGGTCGCCTACCGCAACGGTGTGGTCGACATCGAAGTGCTCACCCGCGACACCTGGACGTTCGAACCGTCCGTCAGCGTCGGACGAACGGGTGGCACGAACAGCAGCTCAGTCGGATTTCGCGAGGACAACGTGCTCGGCACGGGCATCTCGATCGGTGTGGATCGTTCGAAGAGCGTCGACCGCAGCGGCACGCAGTTCCAGATCGCCAACGAGCGCACATTTGGCACTTGGACATCGGCCAGCTACAGCTTGGCCAGCAACAGCGACGGCCGTCGCGAAGCTGTCGCTGTCGTGCGACCGTTCTACGCGCTTGATGCGCGCTGGGCGGGCGGTGCGAGCGCGTCGAAAGACAGCCGCACCGATGCGGTCTACAACGCTGGCAACGTGGTCAGCCAGTACCGGCGACGCGAGACCCGGGCCGAAGCTTTCGGCGGTTGGTCCGCCGGGCTGGTCGACGGGTGGGTGCGGCGCTGGTCCCTGGGTCTGAGTGTGCAGGACGATGGTTTTGCCGCAGAGCCCGGATTGACGCCGCCGCCGGAACTGCCGGCCGACCGGCGGCTCGTCGGTCCCTTCGTGCGCTACCAGTTGGTTGAGGACCGCTACGACCGTGAACTGAACCGCAACCTGATCGGCCGGCCAGAATTCTTTGCCCTTGGCCTGAACACCACACTGCAGGTGGGCTACGCCTCGGCCGGCCTCGGATCGAGCGTCAACACCTGGCTCTACGCCGGCACGGTGAGCCGAGGCTTCGAGCCAGCTTCAAAGCATCTCTTGGTTGCGGGGGCCACACTGTCCGGGCAGGTTGCTGACGGCAGGCTAATGCGCCAGCGGCTCGGCTTGCAAGCGCAGTACTACCTGCCGCAGGGCAGGCGCTGGCTGTTCTATGCCGGGGCTTCCGCCGATCTGCTGACCCGGCCCGATCCGACCCAGATGCTCCAGCTCGGCGGCGACAACGGCCTGCGCGGTTACCCGCTGCGATACCAGGGAGGAACGCGGCGCGCTCTGCTCACCGTCGAGCAGCGCTTCTACACCGACCTGTATCTATGGCGGCTGTTCCGCGTCGGTGGCGCGGCGTTCATCGACGTCGGGCGCGCCTGGGGCGGTACCGGGGGCGGCTACACCAACACGACGAATCCGGGCTGGCTGGCCGATGCCGGTGTCGGCCTGCGCATCGTTAACTCACGGACGGCCTTCGCCAGCGTGCTTCACATCGACATCGCGGCGCCCGTCAACACCGCGCCGGGCGTGAAGGGGCTGCAGCTTCTCGTCAAGACGAGAGCCAGCTTCTGAAAGTTGGTCTCTGACCGCCCGGCACGGGACGGGCGCCGTATATGGGTTCGGTGGGTTTGAGACGATGTACAAGAGCTCCCGCCCACGACAACCAGGAGACGACTTCAATGAGGACCGACGAACGCACAACTGCGCTTGACAACAGCCCGCAGATCGCCGGCGCGGCGCCCGGCGGCGATGACGACGGTGACCTGACCGACATGCTGGGGGAGCTGCGTGTTTTGTTGCCCACCGCGCAACTGTTGTCGGCATTCCTGATCACGGTGCCGTTCAGCAGTGGCTTTGCGGCCACCGTGGCGGCCGAGAAACGCGTCTTCATCGGGACCTTCGTGCTGGCAGTTGCCAGCCTGGTGACGCTGAGCGCACCCGCCGTACAGCACCGCGTGATACGACCGCTGATGGACCGCGCGCGCTTCAAGCGACTGGCCTCACGCCAGATCGTCTTCGGCTCGATTGCGCTGGCACTGGCACTCGTGCTGGTCACGCAACTGGTGCTATCCGCAGTGTTTGGCCATTCGGTGGGCAACGTTGCGGCTGGCGGCATCGCGGTGTTGATCGTGCTGTTGTGGTGGGTGCTGCCGAAAATGTGGCGGGCCAGGGGCAGGCTGTAACGCGTCCTCTACCGATGCACTGGAGCTTGCCGGGTTGCAGGCGTTTCACGACAGCGCACTGCGTTCGCGCAACAAGGCATCCAGGTTGCGCCGCAGCCGCAGGACGTCACTCGCGAGTTCGTTTTGCCGCTGCAGGTAAGCGGCCGAGAAACGCCGCCCCTGCCGATCTCCTTCCCGCACCGCGATTCCGCGTTCGCGCTCAGCTTCGGCAGCCTGCAATTCGGCGTAAGCGGCGAGAATCTGCTGCTCGATCTGCCGCCGACGCGCCGCCAGTGCCTCGGAATCACGCAGCAGCTGTTGGCGAGTCATTGCCAGCGCACGAAGTGCGGCTTCGGTCTGGACAGGGTCGGGCGGGTGGATCTCCACGCTGATCTTTTCGTTACGGCGTGCCAGCGGATCCGGTGCGTCGCCATAAACGACGCGGCCGTTCGGCAGTATCGACTTGTACAGCGTGCGCTCGGCCGGCATTGCGGCGAGCGCCCAGCCAAGGCCGACGACGGTCAGTACGCTGCGCAGCAGCGGACACAACGCGCCGATCAGCGAGGTAAAGGGGCGTGATGCGTATGCGGTATGCGGCATAAATCCGTATGTAGTGGATTGGCCAAGCCGTTTCGTCGGGTGATTGTCAACTCGTGCGCCCAGAAAAGAGCCTCGGGTCGCAGGACGGCAACCGGGGCGGCAAAGCCTTTGCGTTGTCATGCCGCACAAGCTCCTGCTCAGGGAGGTGAAGCAGGGGGCCAACCCTCACGATCCAGCCCGGCGAGGATTATCGGGGCGTGCGCCTACATGGCGCTTCACGACAGCGCCTAAGAGTAATTCGTGCAGCAATGCGTTGTGCTCGTGCGACCGCCGTTCAGAGCCGCTCGCCACTGATCAAAGTCGAGTCAGCCACCTTTCGGTAGCTTGGACTGAGGAAGAGCACACGCGCCTGGCGCCTTACTGGTTGATTTACGGCTACGGGTCGCCGCCTAACTATGTCTCGTTCTTGCAACATCAAAGTCGACCTCTTTCCCCTCGTATGCGGGATTCGTTCCGCCCGGCCCTGCCCGCTCGACATGCAGCCGATACGGCGGTTTCTCTTGAAAGAAATCGGCTCAAGAGTCGTCCTCCACTGGCGTCGTGACGCTCCTGTGAAACGGCTGTTGGGGAAACTCTTCCTATGCAGTAAGAAAAGCCTGATTACTCTCGCGTGCTTCGATGCTAGGCACTGAGCCACGCGTCGATTCCGCCATCACCCCTTGCCGCCGCGCCGCCACATGCATCTCCGCCTCCTCGCTCTTTCCGCCTTGGCCCTCGCCAACGTCCAAGCCCGCGCTGACTCCATCGCCCTTTGGGAATTCAATAGCTTCTCGTGCAGCAGCAACTGCACGATGCCGAAGGCCACTGCGACCGCCAATGGCGGCGTGCTGACTGCCGTCGGCGCCATCACTTTCTCGTCCGCTGGCGGCTCCGGAGCCGGCAGCGCCCTGAACACAGCCACCTACGCCGCCCAGGGCGCGGGCAGCCTGACGCGCGGCGTCCAGTTCATGATCGACACCTCGGGTTATACCGACGTGGTGCTGAGCTTTGCGCAGCGCAATAGCGCCACCGCCTCGGCGTGGACAACGCTGCGCTACACGGTTGATGGCAGCACCTGGCTCAACGCCACCAGCTTCCAAATGCCGGCGGCCTCGTCGACGACCTTCGTCAACGGCCTCACCTACGACTTCTCCAGCATTGCCGCTGCCAACGACAACACCAGCTTCGGTATCCAGTTGCTGACCAGCTTTGCCCCGGGCACTTCGAGCTACCTCGCGACTGGCACCGGCTCGAACTACGGCACAGGCGGCACGATCCGCTATGACAACGTGCTGTTCAGCGGCACCGCCATCCCGGACACGCTCCCCGTACCTGAACCTGAGAGCTACTTGCTGATGTTGGCCGGCTTGGCTTCCCTCAGCCTGATCGCTCGTCGCCGCGCGCGCTAAACGCCGAGTGGCCCTTCCGCCTCCGCCCCCGCTCAAGCCGTCGAGACCCCCATGAACACGCCATCCATCACGTTGCGGCCGCTCGTGGCCTGCTTGCTGCCCCTGTTCCTCGCCGCCTGCGGCGGCGGTGCTGGCCAGTCGCCCAATGTCCAGAAGACCGAAGCCGACACCATCTCGAAGGCGCAGGCGGTACACCCCAGCGTCAAGTACCCGGACCACCATGAGTTCGAGGCTGAGCTGGTCGTGCCCTTCACCAGCGACGATCCGAGCGGCGCACGCCGGTTCGGCGTGAGCATGAGCTACCTGGGCGCGCCCGATGGCGAGCAGTTGGCGTATCAGTTGGACCTGATCGCTCCTGACGGCAAGCTGGTGCAGCGCTTCAGCGGCATCGAGCGCTACAAGGGCAAGCCCTTGACGTTGAACTTCGACTGGCCGGGCCGCCGCGGCAACACGGCATTGGCAGACGGCGTCTACCAGGCCCGGCTGACCGCTGCCGCCGCCGATGCTGACGCAGCCGTCCAAGGCGAAGGCCCCGAGGCGCGCGCCCAATCGCTGCTTGCGGCTGCGGACGCGCATGGCCATGCACCGCACGAGCTCAGCTTCAAATTCGCGATGGGCGC
>CAXDTK010000132.1:0-13904 GCA_963992225.1 uncultured Comamonadaceae bacterium
CACCTAAGCCTTCGTCGGCAGCGTCAGATGTGTATAAGAGACAGGTGCATCAGCGCCTCGGGTGTGCTGCCGTCGGCGGGGTAGCGGGCCAGGCCCAGGCTGCCGCCCACGCTGACCTGGGCGCCGGAGGTCAGCGTGATGGGGCGGTTGAGCTCGTCGGTCAGCCGCCGCAGCGCCGGCTCGGCCTCGGCCGGCGGCTCGCGCGGAGTCAGCAGCACGACGAACTCGTCGCCGCCCAGCCGCGCCACGGTGTCGCCGGCGCGCAGCCCGGCCTGCAGCCGCGCGCCGACGATCTTCAGCACCTCGTCGCCGGCGTTGTGGCCATGGTTGTCGTTGACCTCCTTGAAGCCGTTCAGGTCCAGGTAGGCCAGCACGAACTCCTGCTGCCCGCGCTCGGCGCTGCGGATGGCCTGGCGCAGCCGGTCGGCCAGCAGCAGCCGGTTGGGCAGGCCGGTCAGCGGGTCGTGCAGCGCGGCGCGTTCCATGCGCGCCTCGTGCGCCTTGCTCTGCGTGATGTCCACCATCATCCACAGCGACTCGCCGCCGCTGCCCGGCAGTTGCACGCCGGACAGGTCCACCCAGATCAGCGCGCCGTCCTTGCGGCGCATCTGCAGCTGGGTGCGGAAGCGCCCGCCGGCCCGGAGCTGCGGGTAGGCCAGCGCGCCCAGCGTCTCGTAGGCGGTGTCGTCCGCATAGAGCTGGCGCGCCGGTGTGTCCAGCAGCTCGCCCTCGCCGTAGCCGAACATGCGCTCCAGCGCCGGGTTGCGCCAGGCCACGCGGCGGTCGCGCAGCTTGGCGATGCCCACCAGGTCGCTCTGCAGCATCGCCTCCTGGTCGAGCGTCAGCTGGTGCAGCTGCTGGCGGATGCGGTGCGTCTCGCTGATGTCGAACATCACCGAGCGGCTGCGCAGGAAGCCGCCGTCCGCGCCGTAGATGGCCGTGGCCGACAGGCTGACGCGGCGGGTCTGGCCATGCCGGCCGGTGAGGTCGAACTCCAGCCCCGAGATGCGGCCCTCGCGCTTGAAGCGCGGGAAGGCCTCGCGGAACAGCGCACGGCCCGCGTCGTCGAAGAAGTCCGCCGGGCTGGCGCGGCCGATCAGCTGGCCGGCCTCGCAGCCCAGCCACTTCAGGCCCAGCGCGTTGATCTGCAGGAAGCGGCCCTCGGCATCCAGCGCGTAGTAGGCGCAGGGCGCGTTGTCGTAGAGGTCCTGCAGGCTTTCGCGGGCCTCGTCGGCCTGCGCCTGCAGCGCCTTGCGGGCGGTGATGTCGTTCTCGATGATGACGAAGCCGGTCAGCGCGCCGCCCTCGTCGCGCAGCGGCTGCACCTCCAGGTCCACCCAGTAGCTGCGCCCGGCCTTGCTGCGGTTGACCAGCTCCAGCTGGCAGCCGCGGCCCGCGCCCACCGCTTCGGCCAGCGTGCGCAGCGCGGCCGGGTCTGCCTCGTCGGAATGCAGCAGCGTGCCCGGCCGCTGGCCCAGCGCCTCGTCGCTGCTGAAGCCGCTCATGCGGGTGAAGCCGTCGTTGACCCAGCTGATGCGGCCGTCGCGGTCGGTGATGGCGACGGCGTTGGTGGTGTGGCTGGCCACCATGGCCAGCCGGCCCAGCTCGGCCGTCATGCCGCGCGCCAGCTGCTCTGCGCGGGCGCGGCCGGCGGCCAGCAGGTAGACGGTCACCGCCAGCAGCAGGCTCAGCAGCGCGCCGCCCACCTGCAGCCCCACGCCGGACCAGGCGAACAGGCTCAGCGCCGTGCCATGCGTGGGCGCGGCCTGCATCACGAACTCGCGGCCGCGGATGGTGAAGCTCGCGGCGCCGGCCAGGGGCGCCGCGTCCAGATCGAAATCGGCAGCCTCGCCGGGCGACAGGCTGGCGCCGTCGTGCAGCGCCAGCAGCGGCACCAGCCGGCCGTCGACGGCGCGCGCCGAGAGCTTCAGGTCCAGCAGCGCCGAAGCGGGCTCCATGACGCCCTTGAGCACCTCGCGCACCACCAGCGGCGCGTAGAACAGCCCATGCAAGGCCGCACGGCGCGCGGCCGGGGTGCCGGGGTCGTGGCCGCCCTCATAGACGGGCATGTAGAGCAGGAAGCCCAGGCCCTTCTGCGGGTCCTGGACCAGCGGGATGGGACCGGACAGCGTCGCCTCGCCGCTGTCCACCGCATGCTCGATGGCGCGGCGGCGCTCCGCGTCGGCGCCGGAGTCCAGCCCCCAGGCGGCGGCGTTGGTCTCGGCCGGCTCGGTCTGGGCCACGATGTAGTGCGGCGATGCCGGGCCGGGCTGGCGCAGCGCGAAGCCGGTGGCGCCGGCGCGTCGCTGGGCGGCCACGTAGGCGTCCACGTCGGCGTGCTCGACGCGCTGGATGAAGCCGAAGCCGTGCACGCCCGGGAACTCGGCCGCCAGGTCGCGCGACAGCACGTAGGTGCGGAAGGTGGCGCGGTCGAACTGGCCGCCCCGCGTCGCCAGCAGGCTCTGCGCGCCCTTGAGGCCGTAGACCGGCATGGCCAGCCGGTTGTGCAGGTCGCCGCGCAGGCGCTCCACCTGCCGGTCCTGCAGCGCCTGGGCCTCGTTGCGCGTGCGCTGCTGCTGCCAGACGACCGCGGCGGCCGTCAGCGCCAGGCCGACCGCCAGCACGACGGCCGCCGCCACCCACCCCGTCGTGCTGGTGGGTTCCTGGCCCTGGTAGCCGTCTCCGATGCGCAAGCTGCCGTCCCCTGTCCTGGATCTTGTTTCCAGGATTGAAACATGCCCCGTGGCGGTGCGTCACGGCCGGCGATGCGGGGCCTGTGGCGCGGGCGGCACTGCGCCGCGGCCTCAGCGCTGCAGCCGGCTCCACCAGCGCGAGAACGACGCGCAGGGCTGGGCCACCGCCGCGAAATGCCTTGGCTCCGGCTCGGCCTGCACCTGCGGTGGCAGCCAGCGGTCGACATGCGGGTTGGCCAGGGTGCGCACCCGCGCGGCCGGGGCGAGCGCCGCGGCGGCCTCGGCGGCGCTGGCGACCCACACGCTGCCGCCCAGCGCCGCCAGCCGCGCGACCACCCAGGCCCAGCGGCCTGCGCTCCAGGGCCGTTCGGCATGCGCCTCGGTGATGACCAGCGCGACAACGCGGGCGCCCGGCGGCGGCTCGCCCAGCGCCCAGGGGTGGGCCAGCCAGAGGTCTGCGCCGGCCGGGATAGCCGGCGGCGGCCCAGCCTCGGGCGCCGCGCGCAGCGGCGGTTCGTGCACGCCGTCGCCATGCCCCGCCGGCAGGCGCTCGGCGCGGCGGGCGAGGGCGTCCCAGGCCTCGTGGCTGAGGTCCACCGCGCTGCCTTCGCTGTGCCAGGCCGGCGGCGCGAAGCGGGCCACGTTGGCGGCGTCGAACAGGTAGGGCTTGTGGCTGCCCGTGCCGGCCACCCACTGCCAGCTGAGGTGGTTGCTGGCGAGGTCGCCGTCCAGCAGGTGGCCGTACAGCCAGTCGGCCCCGGCGCGCCAGTGCACCTTGCGGCCGTGCACCACGTAGCTGGCCAGCCACAGGCGCGCATGGTTGTGCAGCATGCCGGTGGCGTAGAGCTGGCGCACGGCCTGGTCCACCACCGGCACGCCGGTGGCGCCGCGGCGGATGTCCTCGGGCAGCTCGGCGGCGTAGTCGCCCTCGGGCAGCGGGCCTGGGTGCAGGCTTTCAAAGATGCCGTCGCCGCGGTGCGCCCAGACATGGCGGAAGTACTCGCGCCAGCCGAACTCGTAGACCAGCTTGTGCTGCGGGTGCAGGGCCAGTGCGGCCAGGCAGTCGGGCACGGTCAGCAGGCCGTGGGTCAGGTAGGGCGACAGGCCGGTGACGGCGCCGGCCAGGTGGTTGCGGCTGCGCGCGTAGGCGGCCGCATCCACGGCGGCCAGCCGGGCCAGCGCGGCCTCGCGGGTGGGGGGCAAGGCGGTGAAGTCCATGCTCAGCGCGGGTGGCGGATGGCGTCGGCCTGGGCGCGGATGCGCTCGCGCTCGGCGGCGTCCACGCGGGCCAGGCCGCGCACCTGCAGCGCCAGCCGTGGGTGGTCGGCAAAGCGGGCCTCGTGGCGCAGCAGGAAGTCCCAGTACAGCGTCGTGAACGGGCAGGCCTGCGCACCCACGCGCTGGTCGGGCCGGTAGCGGCAGCGACCGCACAGCGGGCTCTGGCGGGCGATGTACTTGCCGCTGGCGATGTAGGGCTTGCTGGCCATCAGGCCGCCGTCGGCGTACTGGCTCATGCCGATGGTGTTGGGCAGCTCCACCCATTCCACCGCGTCCACATAGACGCTCAGGTACCAGCCGTGCACCTGGCGCGGGTCCACGCCGTACAGCAGCGCGAACAGGCCGGTCACCATCAGGCGCTGGATGTGGTGGGCATGGCCGTGCTCCAGCGTCTGCTGAACAGCGTCGCGCAGGCAGGCCATGTCGGTGTCGCCGGTCCAGTAGAAGGCGGGCAGGTCGTGGCGGGCGTCCAGCGCATTGCCCTCGGCATAGGCGGGCATGCGGGTCCAGTAGATGCCGCGCACGTATTCGCGCCAGCCCAGGATCTGGCGGATGAAGCCCTCGCCGCTGGCGACGGGCACGCGGCCGGCGCGCACCTCGCGCTCGGCCGCGGCCACCACCTCCTGCGGCGTCAGCAGCTTGAGGTTGAGCGCGGCCGACAGCTGGGCGTGGTACAGCCAGGGCTCGCCGGGCCAGATGGCGTCCTGCCAGGGGCCGAACAGCGGCAGCCGCTCGCTGACGAAGGCGTCCAGCGCCTGCAGCGCCTGCGCGCGGGTCAGCGACCAGGCGAAGGCGTCCAGCCGGCCGGGGTGGGTGGCGAAGCGCTCGCGCACCAGCGCGATGACCTCGCGGGTGATGGCATCGGGCTCGAAGCGTGGCGGTCGCGGCAGGTCGAAGCCGGGGCCGTCGGGGCCGAAGGCCTGGCGGTTCTCGGTGTCGTAGTTCCATTCGCCGCCGAGTGGCTGGCCGGGCTGGGCACCGTCCATCAGGATGCCGAAGCGGCGGCGCTGCTCGCGGTAGAAGTACTCCATGCGCAAGCCCTTGCGGCCGCGCGCATGGGCGGCGAAGTCGGCCGGCGTGGTGAAGAAGTGGCGGTCCTCGCGCAGCTCGCACGGCAGGCCGGCCTCGCGGGCCACGCCCTCCAGCGCCTGCAGCACGCGCCAGTCGCCCGGGCGGGTCAGCACCAGGCGCCGGGGCTGCAGCGCGGCGATGTCGGCGGCGAGCTGAGCCGCCAGGCTCTCGTGCGTGGCGGGGTCGTCCAGCCGGCGGTAGTGCAGCGGCCGGCCGGCCTCGCGCAGGGCCTCGGCGAAATGACGCATGCCGGCCAGGAACAGCGCGATGCGCGGCTGGCTGCTCCAGACATGGGTGGATTCCTCCGCCACCTCGGCCATCCACACCGCGTCCTGCGCGGCGTCGAAGCCGTCGAAGGCGGCGGCGTCCAGGTCCAGCTGGTCGCCCAGCACCAGCACCAGGTCACGCATGGGCGCCGCCCTTGCGCTCTCGCCGGCAGCGCTCGCTGCAGAACTTCACTTCGGCCCAGCTCCTGGCCCAGGCCTTGCGCCAGCTCATGGCCCGGCCGCAGGCCAGGCAGGGCTTGGTGGGCAGGCTGGCCTTGTTGCCCTTGAATCCGGTGTCGGGGTGGCGTGGCATGGGCCGCGGAGTATGGCGGCGGGTGCTTGACCGAGCAGGGCGACAGGGCATTCACAATGGCCCGCATGGACGACGCCTTCTCCCTGCTGCGCACCCAGGCGCGCGCCAGCCGACTGGCCAATCGCCGGCTGCTGGCCGCCGTCGCGACCCTGCCGGACGCAGAGTTCCACGCGCCGCGCACCAGCTTCTTCCCCAGCCTGGCGCTGACGCTGAACCACCTCCTCAACGTGGACCATTACTACCTCGCCGCGCTGCACGGCGACGCGGCGATGCGGGCGCTCTGGGCGAGCTACGTGCCGGCGCAGACCGCGCTGGAGCTGGCGCGGCGGCAGGACGAGAGCGACCAGCGGCTGCTGGCCTTCTGCGAGGCGCTGCGGCCGGGGGACGAGCAACGCCTCGTGGCCTTCGACCGCGGCGCCGGCATCGCGCACGGCCCGCGCGAGCCGCTGGGCCGGGTGCTGGCCCACCTCTTCATGCACCAGACCCACCACCGCGGGCAGGCGCACGCGATGCTGGCCGGCACATCGGTCAAGCCGCCACAGCTGGACGACTTCATCCTGCTGGGCGATGCGGTGCAGCGCGGCGCGGACATGGCCGCGCTGGGCTGGGCCGAGCCGGTCTGAGCGTTCAGAGCTCCGCGACGCCCTTGACCCGCACCGGCATCGCCACCGGCTGCGCCGTCACCTCCACCGCGCGGCCGTGGAAGCGGTCCAGCAGCAGCTGCCACTGCTTCTTCACGGCCACCACGTTGGCGTGCTTCACATGGCCGTAGCCGCGGATCTTCTCGGGCAGCCGGGCCAGCTCCACGGCGGTGGCGAGGTTGTCGGGCGTCAGCGAGGCGAGGATCTCGTCGATGAGCTGCTCGTAGTCATTGATCAGCTGGCGCTCCATGCGCCGCTCCTCGGTCTTGCCGAACAGGTCCAGCGCCGTGCCGCGCAGGCCCTTGAGCTTGGCCAGCCACTTGAAGGCGGTGAAGGTCCACGAGCCCATCTCCATCTTCTTGACGCGGCCGTCCGCGCCGGGCTTGGCCAGCAGCGGCGGGGCGAGGTGGAAGCTCAGCGACGACCAGTTCTCGAACTGGTCCTTCATCGCCTTTTCGAAGCGGCCGTCGGTGTACAGCCGCGCCACCTCGTACTCGTCCTTGATGGCCAGCAGCTTGGCGTGATAGCGGGCCACGGCCTGGGTCAGGCGCTGGCCCTTGCCGAGCTGGCTTTCGGCAGCGCGCACGCGGGCCACCAGCGCGCTGTAGCGCTGGGCATAGGCGGCGTCCTGGTAGTCGGTCAGGAATTGCGCACGCCGCTCGATCAGGCCGTCAGGCCCGTCCAGCTGGTCGAAGTTGAACAGCTTGACGACGTTGACGTCGCCGGCCAGCCGTGCGATGGCGTCGGGTGCCGCGATGGCCAGGCGGCCCAGCGCGAAGGCGGTCTTGTTGGCCTCCACCGCCACGCCGTTCAGCTCGATGGCGCGCATCAGCGCCGCCTCGCCGACGGGCACCAGGCCGCGCTGCCAGCAGGCGCCCAGCATGATGATGTTGCTGGGCAGGGTGTCGCCCATCAGGCGCTGCGCGATGTCCTGCGCGTCGATGGTGTCCAGCGCGCCCTGCTCGCCGACGGCGAACTTCATCTTGGCCAGCAGCGAGTCGCCCTGCAGCGAGGCATCCGGGTTGCGCACGAAGCCGGCCGTGGGCAGCTCGTGCGTGTTGGCGAGGATGACGGTGCGGCCGGCCTTCACGGTGCCCAAGGCGTCGGGTGACGCGCCCACCACCATGTCGCAGGCCAGCAGCACGTCGGCCTGCTGGGTGTCGATGCGCACCTGGTTGAGCAGGTCGAGCGTCGGCGCCACGCGCACGAACGAGAGCACCGCGCCGCCCTTCTGCGCGAAGCCCATGAAGTCCAGCACCGAGGCCTGCTTGCCTTCCAGGTGCGCGGCCATCGTGACCAGCGCGCCCACCGTGACGACGCCGGTGCCGCCGACGCCGGTGACCAGCATGTCGAACGGCCCCGTCCACCGCCATGGCTGGGGCGGGGCGATCCCGGCGAGTTCCCGCGCCAGGTCCTGCGGCGTGTAGCTCGCGCCGGCCTTCTTCCTCAGCACCGGGTCGTGCACCGACACGAAGCTGGGGCAGAAGCCGTTCACGCAGGAAAAGTCCTTGTTGCAGCTGCTCTGCTCGATGGCGCGCTTGCGGCCCCAGTCGGTCTCCACCGGCACCACGCTCAGGCAGTTGCTGGCCACGCCGCAGTCGCCGCAGCCTTCGCAGACGGCCTCGTTGATGAAGATGCGCTTGGGCGGGTCGGCGAATTCCTTCTTCTTGCGGCGGCGGCGCTTCTCGGCGGCGCAGGTCTGGTCGTAGATCAGCACCGTCACGCCCGCTATCTCGCGCAGCTGGCGCTGCACGGCGTCCAGCTCGCTGCGGTCGTGGAAGGTCGTGCCGGCCGGGAACAGGCCATGGTGGCCGTCGTATTTGCCGATCTCGTCGGACACGACGACCAGCTTCTTCACCCCCTCGGCCTCCACCTGCCGCGCGATCTGCGGCACGCTGGTCTGGCCGTCCACCGGCTGGCCGCCGGTCATCGCGACGGCGTCGTTGTAGAGGATCTTGTAGGTGATGTTGGCCCGGGCCGCGATGGCCTGGCGGATGGCGAGATAGCCCGAGTGGTAGTAGGTGCCGTCGCCCAGGTTCTGGAAGACGTGCTTTTCCTTCGTGAAGCGCGAGTGCGCCGCCCAGTCCACCCCCTCGGCGCCCATCTGGATCAGGCCCGACGTGCCGCGCTCCATCCAGCTGGCCATGAAGTGGCAGCCGATGCCGGCCAGCGCCCGCGAGCCCTCGGGCAATTTCGTCGACGTGTTGTGTGGGCAGCCGGAGCAGAAGTAGGGCTGGCGGCGCACGCCGTCGGCCGCGTTGCTCAGCAGGCAGGGCGTCAGGAAGTCGACGACGAGGTGGCGGCGGTCCAGCGCGGGGTTGAGCCGCGCCAGCCAGTCGGCCACCGTGCCCATGATGCGGCTGGGGCGCAGCTCGCCCAGGGCGCTCAGCACCGGCGCACCGTGCTCGTCGGTCTTGCCGATGACGCGCGGGCGCTGGAAATCCGGCAGGTGGTACAGCAGCTCCTTGATCTGGCGCTCGACGACCGGGCCCTTCTCCTCGATGACCAGCACATCGGTCAGGTTGCTGCAGAACTCGGTGATGCGCGTCGGCTCCAGCGGGAACACCAGGCCCACCTTGTAGACCCGCACGCCGGCGGCGGCCAGCGCGTTCGGGTCCAGGTCCAGCCGGCGCAGCACTTCCATGAAGTCGTAGTGCGCCTTGCCCACCGTCACGATGCCCAGCCGCGCGGCGGGGCTGGTGACGATGTGCTTGTCGATGCTGTTGACCTTGGCGAAGGCGCGCACCGCGTCCAGCTTGTGGGCCAGGCGGCTTTCCAGCTCCAGCGACGGCAGGTCCACCGCGCGGATGTGCAGGTCGGTGGGGGGCTGGTGGTCCACCGGCTGGGTGAAGTCCAGCGGCACCGCGTCCAGGTCCACCGTCATGCCGCTCTCGACCACCTCGGAGATGGCCTTGAAGCCCACCCAGGCGCCCGAGAAGCGGGAGAGTGCCCAGCCGTAGAGGCCGAACTCCAGGTACTCGGCCACGTTGGCCGGGTGCACCAGCGGCATGCTCCAGGCCTGCAGCGCCTGGTCGCTCTGGTGCGGCGTGCTGCTGGAGACGCAGCCATGGTCGTCGCCGCAGACCACCAGCACGCCGCCCTGCGTGGACGTGCCGTAGACGTTGCCATGCTTGAGCGCATCGCCCGAGCGGTCCACCCCGGGGCCCTTGCCGTACCACATCGCGAACACGCCATCGACGGTGCGCTGCGCATCCAGCGCCACGCGCTGCACGCCCAGGCAGGCCGTGGCGGCCAGGTCTTCGTTGATGGCGGGCAGGAACTCGACGTGCGCCTTCTCCAGAAACTTCTTCGCCTTCCACAGCTGCTGGTCCACCATGCCCAGCGGCGAGCCGCGATAGCCGGAGACGAAGCCGGCGGTGTTCAGCCCGGCGCGCTCGTCGAGCTTCTTCTGCGCCAGCAGCAGCCGCACCAGGGCCTGCGTGCCGGTCAGGAACACCGCGCCGCTGTCGGCCGCGAGGTTGTCGCTGAGCTGGTAGGGGCGCAGGGCGGGCGTGGCGGCGGCGTCGGACATGGCGGGCTCCCGGAAAGGTCGGAGATTCTTTCTCCCAGCCGGCGGAATTAATTGCCTCAATGCCGGGTCAAGGGTTGGTCAATGAGATGATTTGACTCAAAATAGGCATGTCATGGAAATGAACGACTTCGATCGCGCCAGCCTGCTGATCCTGGAGGCCTTGCAGGCGGACGCGCGGCTGTCCACGCAGGCGCTGGCCGAGAAGGTGGGCCTGTCGGCCACGCCGGTATGGCGGCGGGTCAAGGAGTTGGAGGACCGCGGCGTGATCCGCGGCCAGGTGGTGCTGCTGGACCGCGAGAAGGTGGGGTTGTCCATCCTGGTGCTGGCCAACGTCAGCCTGGTGCGGCACAGCGAGGGCGCGGTGGAGCAGTTCGAGCGCCTGGTGGCCAGCCGGCGCGAGATCATCGAATGCCACGCCATCACCGGCGAGGCCGACTACGTCATCAAGGTGGTGGCCAGCGACATGAAGGCCTACGACCTGTTTCTGCAGCAGCACATCTTCAAGCTGCCGGGCGTGGCCAGCGTGCGCAGCAACGTGGTGCTGCGCGAGGTCAAGTACGAGACGGCGCTGCCGGTGGGCTGATCCGCGCCGCACCTTGCGTTTGCGGGCCGAGCGCCGGGCCGCTCCCAAGCCGGCCCGTCAGGCGATGTGCTTGCGGCTCAACGCCGCAAGCATCGCCGTCCCCTCGGGGGACCGGCCAGACTTGCTCGCGTTCAGCGAAGCGAGGCTGGACGAGGGGCTCTGGCCTTACAGCTCGCCGTAGCTGTGCAGGCCCGACAGGAACATGTTCACGCCCAGGAAGGCGAAGGTCGTCACCAGCAGGCCGGTCAGCGCCCACCATGCCGCCACGCCGCCGCGCAGGCCCTTCATCAGCCGCATGTGCAGCCAGGCCGCGTAGTTCAGCCAGACGATCAGCGCCCAGGTTTCCTTGGGGTCCCAGCTCCAGTAGCCGCCCCAGGCCTCGGCGGCCCAGAAGGCGCCCAGGATGGTGGCGATGGTGAAGAACGCAAAGCCCAGCGCGATGGCCTTGTACATGAGGTCGTCGAGCTGGGGCAGCTCGGGCAGGCGGGCGCTCAGCCGGCCGCGCAGCGCCACCGCCACGGCCAGAAAGGCGCCCACGCCGGCGATCTTGTAGGCCCAGCCGTCCAGCCCGGTGACGGTGGCGGCGTCCAGCGACGCGCCCAGGCGCGTGGCCAGGATGAGCACCACCAGCGCGGCCGGCATGCCCACCAGCCCGATCCACAGCGAGCGCGTCGGCGCCGTCTTCAGCAGATAGGCCAGCGCCACCATGGCCGCCAGCGCGAAGCAGCCGTAGCCGACGAAGTTGGCCGGCACGTGGATCTTCATCCACCAGCTCTGCAACGCCGGCACCAGCGGCTGGATCTCCTGCGCCTCGCGCGCCACCGTGTACCAGAGCAGGAAAGTGACGGCCGCGCACACCACCAGCATCACGTAGGCGCCCAGCGAGCGGGTCGCGAAGCGCTGCTCGTAGTAGAGGTGGAACAGCGCCGTCATCCAGCAGAACAGCACGAACACCTCGTAGAGGTTGCTGACGGGGATGTGGCCGATGTCCGCGCCGATCTGGTGGCTCTCGTACCAGCGCACCAGCGTGCCGATCAGGGCCATGGCCACGCCGCCCCAGGCCAGCTTGGAGCCCACCACCTCGGCCACGCTGTTGCGACCGGCGCCGGCGAAGAAGCCGCCCCAGTAGAACAGCATGCTCATGTAGAACAGCAGGCTCATCCACAGGATGGCGCTCTGGCTGGACAGCATGTACTTCAGCACGAACACCTGCTCGCCGGCGGCCAGGTCGGCGCCGAAGCCGTCGGTCTGGCGGGCGTACAGGCCGATGGCCAGCAGCGCCGCGGCGCCGACCACCAGGCTGAGCGTGCGCAGCGGCTTCCAGAACCAGCCCAGCGCGATCAGCGACGGCAGCGTGCAGACCAGGATGCCCTGCTCGTAGACGTCCATGCTGGCGTGGTAGCGGTTGAAGGCGTAGCCGCCGCCCAGCAGCACGAGGGCGGCGAACAGCCAGTCCAGCGCGTCACGGCGCTGCAGCAGGTGGCGGCGGGGCAGGTCGAAGGTGGTGGTGTTCATGAGGACTCCTTGTCCACGGCGGCGGCAGGGAACACGGCCTTTTGGAGCTGGGCGAACAGCGTAGCGTTGTCGGGCGATTCACGCGTGCTCGACATGGCCATTCGGACCTGCGAGCCGCCGGCGGCGGCACTGGGCGCGATCCACACCCACAGCCGGCGCTCCTTGATGTAGAGCATCGCGAACACGCCCACGATCAGCAGCACCGCGCCCAGGTAGACCAGCGTCTGGCCCGGCGCGCGCGCGACCTGGAAGACGCTGGCCTGCACCTGCTCGAAGCTTTCCAGCTGCAGCAGCATGGGCGCGGGGTAGTAGAGGCTGTCGGACAGCGACAGCACCGCCTGCGTCATGAAGGCCTGGCTGGCGGCGTCGGTGGCCGCGGGCGGCAGGCCGGCGCGGCTGCGGGCGAGCTGGTGCAGCTCGAACAGGCTGCCGTTGAGGATGCGCAGCAGCACCTCGGAGACGCGCTGGCGGTCGGCCTCGGGCACGTCGCGGTCGATGAACTGCGACAGCGCCGGCAGCCCGCCCTTGGCCTCGTCGGCGGGCTTGGCGGCTGCGCCGGAGAACAGCGTCAGCGCGCGCTGCGCGGTGAGCTGCAGCTGCGGCGTCAGCTGCGGCTGGTTGGGCGGCGTGGCGGACACCGCGTAGGCGCGCGCCGCGGCCTCGCGCAGTGCCGGATCGGCCAGCGCATGGCGCAGCCGCAGCCAGCCGTCCAGCGCGCCGTTCTCGTCGGCCGGCATGCGCAGGTAGCGGAAGGCCTCGGACGGCGTCTCGCGCACGCCGGCCAGGAACAGCTTCTGGCCGTCCAGCTCCAGCGGCAGCATGTAGTTGTTGTACTCGCGCGCCTGGCCGGCGGCGTCGCGCAGCTTGTAGCTGAAGCTGGGGCCCACGTTGTGCAGGCTCTTGCTGCCGCTGGGCTTGGCGCCGCTGCCAAGGTGGTTGCGCAGGCGGTCGCCCAGGTCGACCTTGCGCACGTCGGCGCCGCTGGCATTGCCCTCGCCGGCCAGGTTCTCGACGTTGATGACGCGCAGGCCGTCCAGCTCCAGCGTCTGCTCGCCCAGCGGCTGCTTGGTGCCGACGCGGCCTTCCAGCGCGGTGGGCTTGCCGCCGCCCAGCGGCACCAGCTTGAGCTGCAGCCGCGAGCCGCCATCCTCGAAGCTGCTCTGGTAGATCGCGATGCCGCCGTGGATGACCGGCTCGTTGACCTTGACGGTGGCCTCGCGGGTGCGGCCGCCGTCGTGGATGACGATGTCGCTGGCAAAGCTCTTGGGCATGCCGGTCGGGTAGTAGTCGACGCTGAACTTCTTCAGCGCGATGTCGAACGGCAGGTCCTGCAGCACCACGCCGCTGGGCAGGCTCAGCACGGCGATGCCCTGGCGCTGGTTCTCGGCCACCGACACGTTGCCGCGGAAGCTCGGGTTGGCGGCGCTGAGGCGGTACTGCGGCTGGATGTCGGTGATGAAGCCGCTGCCGGTGTAGAGCTGCTTGCCCTGCGCCCACATGGCCAGCCTGACCATCGCGTTGCCGTCCAGCACGCCGCCGATCAGGATGAGCACGATGGACGAGTGGGCCGCGATGTAGCCCAGCTTGTTGGCCGCACCGCGGCGCGCGGCGATCATGGTGCCGTGCTCGCGCTGCTGCACGCGGGCCTTCCAGCCCAACCGGGTCAGCGTCGCGCCGATCTCGGCCAGCGCCATCGGCGGGTTGCTGGGCAGCTCGCCGATGGCCTTGTGGTGGTGGGCCTGCAGCGACTGCTCGCGCACGCCTTCCTTGTAGTTCTTCAGGTCGGCCAGGATCTTGGGCGTGTTGCGCGCCACGCACAGGCTGGTCGAGACCACCAGGAAGGCCAGGATCACCAGGAACCAGGGCGCGCTGTAGACCGTGTACAGGCCCACCAGCCCGAACACCTCGGCCCAGAACGGCCCGAACTGGGACACGTAGTTGCCCATGGGCTCGTTCTGGCGCAGCACCTGTCTCTTATACACATCTCCGAGCCCACGAGACGGACTCCTATC
>CAXDTK010000133.1:0-13756 GCA_963992225.1 uncultured Comamonadaceae bacterium
GGAACGCTGTCCGCGATCAGCTTGGAATGGGTGTCCGCGATCAATGGAATGCGCAGGCTGACGGCCGACCCGCCGCCACGAGCTGGAGTTCGCCTATGAAAGCGCACCTCGGCGGTGACGAGAACTAATGCGCCGGCGGGCAAATAAATGAGGCGCCGAGGCTTGTTTGCTCTGCATTCCAGTCTCATCATCCAGCAGTCACTATCCCTGCAGAGGACAGCCGATACCCACTTTCGCCGCCCAGCACCCCTCCGCCGTGGATGCCCTGGCGCCGCGAAGGTCAGGCCCAGTCGCCAAGCGAGGCAGGACGACCTCAGCCCTGCTGCGCAGGTTCCGCGGGCAAGGCGCGCCGGCCAGGATGCCGCCACCGGCGCCCGTGACCGCAGAAGCCACTCGGCTCGAGGCGCTGTCCAAATACGACGTCCTCGACACTGAAGCTGAACCTCAATTCGATTTCATCGTCCGATTGGCTAGCGAGCTGACCGGCAGCCCAGTCGCCGTCCTCAACCTCATCGCAGAGGACCGCGTCTGGACCAAGGCTGCCGTTGGCCTGCCCCAGGGCCGGCAGATGATCCGCGAGCAGGCCTACTGCTCCCTTGTCATCGACAGCCCGCAGGGCCTGCATATCGTCGATCTGCGCCAAGACGCGCGCACCCAACACCTGGCGCTGACCGTCGACAAGGGTTTCGTCATGTACAGCGGCGTGCCGCTGTGCGCCTCCTGCGGCCGGCCTATCGGCACACTCGCCGTCCTGGACACGATTGCACGCCGCCTGACTGACCGCCAGCTTGACTGGCTGGAGCAACTCGCCCACCAGGCCATGGCGCTGCTTGAGCTGCGGCGCAAGCAGCGTGAGCTGCAGGAGGCCCAGGCAGAGCTACAGCGGCTCGCCAACACCGACGCGCTGACCGGCTTGATGAATCTGCGAGCCTGGCAAGAGGCCAATGTGCTGGAGCGCGAGCGCCTAGAGCGCTGGGGCGAAGGGCATGCGGTCATCGCGCTGGACTTGGACCACTTCAAGAAGGTCAACGACACGCACGGCCATGCGGCGGGCGATGCGGTGCTCCGCGCCGTTGGCAGCCTGCTGGCGCGAAGCTTCCGCAAGCTGGACTCGGTCGCTCGCATCGGGGGAGAGGAATTCGGCGTGCTGCTTCCACATACAGGCGCCGCGGACGCGGCAGTGCTGGCCGAGCAGTTGCGTGAAGCCCTGTCAGAGCTGCAGATCCCGTTCGGCAACCTCGAGTTGCGCATCAGCGCCAGCATCGGCGTTGCTCACAGTAGCGAAGCATCCCCTGAGGGGACGCAGGCCCTGGCTGACGAACGCAGCTACGCAGCGAAGCGTAGCGGGCGAGATCGTGTCGTTAGCACGACAGAACCACTTGACCCATAACTTCAGCGGAATGAACGCCGTTTACACCGACCACGCGTCTCTAGCAGCCGAACCGACATCTTGACTCGGACGCTATTGCCGCCCGCTCACGCGCTATGCGGGATGCTGCGGGAGGGCAACCATCTTCAGCTTGCTCTGTATCCAGAGCTAACCTGGGTCAACACGGGAGTCCCTATGGGGCAAGCGCAGGCTAGATGCACCGCATGCCGTGCGGGGGAGCTCAAGACAGGTGCGAGCCATGCCTTTCAAGAGCGCTTGGCGCAGAGGTAACCACCCGCCAGGATTCGTTCAACGCACTTTCCAAGGCTGACGCGGCAGCGACTTATTCACTCCTCCGCCCACTATGAACGCTGCTTATATCGCGACGCCACACCACACTTGAGCGTAGCTACAGGAGGAACAATGGACTACAGCAACAAAGCAGAGGTCGAGGACTTCGCCAAGCGATTCGCGGATGCCGTCAAGCTCTGGGGAGTAAAAGAGAAGGTAGCGCCGGAACTGGATCCACAAAAACTTGAGAGCCACATGGCGTCGATGCATCGGCAATGGATCAAGCGCGCAGTAGATGCTGCCAGTGCGGCCTACGGCGATGAGCTCCAGGCCGCCGCGGCAAATAGGTCGAAGCGCACGCTGGAGGTTGAGCTCGCTGGCGTCTGGCAGTTGGCGCTCAACTCTTATGCCAATTTCTTTCCATGCTATCTACCCGAGAAGTTTCAAGAGTTGCTGGCAGAAGTCCCCGAGCAACGCGTGACCCTTGGTCGCTCAGCAGTCGAATCGCTAAAAGCGCACGCGCTGCCGCTACTCGCCGAGATCGAGAACCCTGGAGACTCCATCATCTGGGCGGTGTTCGGGCTGATCCGGAACGCCCCGAGCTCGGACGTAGTAGACGCTATCGCCCATCGTCGGCTCACTCCGGCAAATTCCTTCGAGCTCTACTACGGCTTGTTCGGTCTATTGCTGCAGGCGGACGCGTACCTCGAAGACGGCAAACGTGAGGCCGCCTATTCTTGCCTTCTGGATGCCCAACAGGCCTTGGGAATCGCCGCAGGTTCTCGATCCATAACCCGGCACTTCGCGGAGTCGGCTAGAAAGCGACTAGGGGTCGTGGGCGGTGTGGCGCGGGCCGACGAGAACAGTATCTTCACTATCCGCCAGACCGACCTCTACTACGAGTTAAGAGTTGGGCCAGGCGGCACAGTAAGACCGTGGGATTCCGCAGAAGCAGCCGCCTACGCGGTGGAGGATGCGATGCTGAGGGAGACTGAGCTCAAGGAGCTGCCGGCGAAAGGTCCGCTGTCCGCCGACAGCATCTTTCGTGTCTGCAAACGCCTCTTCAAACTGGACGCGCAAGGTAAGACCTTGAATATTCAAGGCATTGCTAGCGTGGATGGCAGCGGACCGCCTTAGTCATCCTGAATGCCATCGCCTCGCCAGGGGTCTGAGACGTTTACCCGCCACTCCTCGACCTGGACGTACCCCACCATCCGACATCTGTCATCCTGGTCCGGCGCAAGGCTCGCGCGATGACCGTGACGCGTGAGCGCATTGATGGAACGGCGGTCTGCGTCTCCGTTGGCGTCGCGTACGTAGTCGAAGAGCAATGATGCCGCCGTCTCGGCGAGCTGCCCGTCCCGGGACGAAAGGCCTCCCAAGATGTCAGGGTGGTTGATCGACAGATGATGGTTGTCGCCCTGGGGGCGTTCAATCTTGGCGAGGGCCTTGAGGCTGCTTTGAACTTCCCGAAGTGTTGGACGGGCAAAAGGGTTGAGAGACATGGGGTAAAAACAGCTGTTGCGGAGCCAAGATGATGTTGTCCCGCGACAAAAACTCGCAGCGTGTGCCTGCACACAGTTGACAGCACCTCGGAAATTCGTTTAGCGGCGCGTAGTAGCCGTTGACGAGTGCTTCCGAGCCGCGCTTCGGGTGTCGCCGACTGTTAAGGGCCGCACAGCAGACGGCCGACCATCAGCGAGGACGGCCATCTGGTGGAGCTTGTCCCATGCCTTCTTCGGTCCGACCTGCATCGGCTGTTCGACGCTGGCCTCACTGCGGTCAAGCAAGACGGCGGTTTGCGCCTCTCACCGTGCCTGTGATCGCAAATCTTCTCAAGGGCAGCTATCGACCCGTTCGGTCCTTCGCATAGCCGATTTGGTCGCCCTGAGAGCAGTCTCTCAACGTTTGAGCCAAGCCGAGCATGGAGGCACCGCCGACTGGTTGAGGAGGGAAAATCTATAGCGCCTGGTTGGAGCGGCCTGGCGGTAGCTGCTGGTCGCCGCTTGAGCGGGCGTCAGGTGTCACCGCTGCGCGGCCGCACATACTCGAGGAGCGAAGTTCGGCCTCGAATCAGGAGGACTTTCACCTGCATCACAACGCCATTTGAGTCCTCGAGCTTGAACGGCACTCCGACTTCAAAACGCGCCGGCTGTTGCTGGCCGTCGCGGATCGCGATGTTGTCAGCGTAAAGGTACATGCCGCCATGCGTATCCAATATTGGGTTCAGTCGACCTTCCAGCCCCGGGATGTAGCCGGTGCTGTGGCAGATGACTGAGCCTGTGTTCTCGCTTGTAGGAAGAGTGGCCCTTAGATCCTCCGCCGGATCCCAGTTGGGGAATAGCGCCCCCGGACGGCTTGGATGGGCGAGCAAGACTTGTGTCCGCCGACGCGTCGGAAAGACGAACTTTGCTGCGCCAAGACCGTCACTAACCGAGTCCTTGAACGTGTTGTTGTCCGCGAGTGCGGTCACTGACACGCCTTCCAACGGATTGCCATCGTCATCTACCACTTGGACGGTAGCTTCCGTGGGCTCGACGCGAGGAGCAGCTTCAATAGAAAACACAGCGCTGCGTACTTGCTCAGACGGAATCGTGCGGCCGGCGTGAACCAACTTCTTTTGAATGAGTTTGACGAACTCTTGCGGCGGTTTGTTGACCAGCGAGATGTAGCCAACCGTCGGCAAGACGCCTGGGATTTGGGTGTCATCGAATCTGGCGGGCAGCACGTATTCCTGGTGCTCCTGGAACGCGCGCGCTTGCATTGCTTGGCGCTCATGGGTTGGCCAGAGCTTCTCAGCGTAGTTCTTCGAGATGAACATGATCGTGTACAGGGCCTTGTTCTGGTACACGTCCGAAAGGTAGTCGTACAAGTTCTTCCCCCAGAGACTCGACTCCTCGAAGATGTCGTAGAACACCTTCACTCCCGAGCTCCGAAGAAGGTTCGCCACTTGGTCGACGTAGTGACGATCCTCGCCGGCGAAAGAGAGTGCGATTTCGAACTGAAGGTCGCGAGTCATGTTCTTACCGACTAACTACATGAGCTCAAACGGCGACAGGACACCGCATAGCCTGCTCTGATCGTCAGCAACGAGCCACAGCCGCGTCTGGTTCCCGGCGTTGTTCGCAAGAACCCTGGCCACCTCATCACCCGGCTTCAGCACTGTGGCTTCAACTAGTTGCAGCTCTTGTGCCGCATCTTTTATCGTCTTAGACAGTCTTTTCGCCCAATCATCCTTGCCGAACAGATAACGCGCGATGCCATCCTCTGAAAGGAGTTTCCAGCCGCCAATGTTGACCGGCAGAAACGAGAACGAATGGGTGAGCATCAACTGTCGAGCGTGAGCGACCGGCTGCCATTCTTCGAGATAGACCGGCGACTTCACCATGAAATCCTTGACCTCTTGACGCCGCACCTGTTGCTCTTTCATAAGCGCTTCCTCCAAGCCAATGCAGAGCTCGATCGCCGCTGCGGTGGCATGCCTTGCAAAGACCCCTGTGTGCATTGCGTCATCGCGCGCCTTCTTCACAAGAGCGAACAGGGCGGAGAAAGTGGTGAACCGCTCTGGGTGCGACACGCTAAGCTGAGACAGGACGATTGACCCTCGACTCAGCACCTCCAAGCGATCTTTGTACTTTCCAAGACTTCTCTTGGCACCCTCCAATCTCAGTCCGAGTGCCTCGACAGCAAAACAGATAGCATCAAAACCTTCTGCATCAGCGAGCGCTGCATACCTACCGGAACGCAGTGCGTCTCGGTGATAAAGGCGCTCTTGCCAAGCTAGGGTGGGGATGTCCATTGCGGTTTCAGCTGTGCAGGCGGTCCGATAGAACGTCAGCGCCCATCAGCATATAGCGCGAGCACCTCCGCGATGACTCGGTTCCGCGGAGTTTGAACTCCCAACGTCTTGCCACGACGAAATACGTCGCCGCTCAGCCAGTCGACTTCGAGCCGATTGCCTCGCTCCAGGTCTCCGTGCATTGACGAAGAAGCAGAACTAGGCATCGAGTCAATGAAGTTCAGGCGGTCGCGTGCAAAGTCCGTCGATAGCGGCACCCCCTCGGCGATACCGACTCGAACCACCTCGTCCATGACATCGTGCAGGAAGGCCCGGGCTCGCTCGTTCTCCCGAATGGGACCGATGGTGCTGCGCGAAAGAGTTGTGCTTCCCGAGAAGCCAACGAGGAACACAAACTTCTCCCAGGTGGTCCGGCGGATATCAGTGCTGACATCTGCATCGATTCCGGCAGCAACGCACGCCTCCTTGAACCGGCGGACACGATCGCTCTCGACGCCATCCGGCTCCCCGAAAACCAGCTTCTGCATGGGTACGCTGTGGCGAATCACGCCTGGATCCTGGATGTGCGCGGAGATGTAGCTCACGCCTCCGATGACGCGCTCAGCCCCAACCTCCTTTGCCAGCATCTCGTCCTTGCCCACGCCGTTCTGAAAGGACACCACGGCGGTGTGGGACGTCAATGCCGGACGCAGCTGCTCAATCGCACCGGGGGAGTCCCAAAGTTTGGTGCCAAGCATCACCAGGTCAGGCTCCTTGAAGTCAGTGGGGTCAGCGGAAACCTGAACCGATGGCAGCACCAGGTCGCCAAGGGGGCTCAGCACCTTTAGCCCATTCGACCGGATCGCCTCCAAGTGGGCCCCGCGGGCCACGAAGCCGACCTCGTTGCCAGCTTTCGCCAGACGCGCTCCAAAGTAGCCGCCGACTCCGCCAGTACCCATCACGAGAATCCGCATAACTATCCGCCTGTTAGCCTTGAACTAGCGGGGATCCTAGAAGCCAATGAGCCTGGGACCTAGGCAACCGCGGAAATCCCTTGCCGAGTCCAGGGCGAATTGTCAGCTCCACCCATGGGGCCCTGTATTCAAAGGGTCACCCCGCTTGCAGCCAGGCCAGGGATTCGTAGCATCGGCAGATAAAGGGAGAAGAGCATGCCGAATCAGGTATACAAAATTGCACGGGTCACCGATGCCCAGATCAGCCAGGCGCTGGTCAAGCTGGGGCAGGAGTTCGGCGAGTTCGATGCCAACATCAATGTGATGCAGGTAGGGTTGGGTTCAGTCCGGTTCCCTGAGAACCAGAAGCCGGCCGCCTGGCAGCAGGTCGTCAAGCTGGGCGGCGAGCTGGTCGACCACTTTGGCGCCAATATCAATGGCGTATCCTTTACCTACTATCGCGGAGGCCAGACAGGAGATCCAGCTCAAAAATCACCTGTCCTTGATGACCTCTTCATCGACATACAAGGCGTTGACGAGCAACGGATGCTCGTCGCATCAAGGATCCTTGCAATCTTCCGGCCGGTCTCACTGCCAAAGTCCGCAAAGGCAAGCGACGCCGTAGTTGCGCAGCAAGCTATCCAAGAGGCGACGTTCGCACGCCTGCAGAAGCAGCTCGAGGACCTGTTCGAGCAAACCGTGGAGGCGCGTAAGAAGCTGGACGATGCGGCTCAAGAGAAGTCTGACGAACTCGAAGCTGCCTTCGTCGCCAGGCAGCAGGAGGCCGATTCCGAGTTGGAGGGTCGCAAGGCTGAGCTCGAAAACCAGGCGGAGGCGTTGAAGAAGCGCGCCGCGTGTTGGCGCCGACTGAAATTTGACCCACCCGTGAGGGCCCTGCCGACCCAAATTTGACCCAGGTGTTCAACCTACCCTGCCCGAGATATCCACAGCTGGGCGGGGGTGTGAGGAGTGATCACCATGGTCATGATTGGCAAGGTCTTGCGGATGCATCACCGCGAGAAGAAGTCGGTACGGGAGATTGCCAAGGCGACGAGCCTGGCGCGGAACACGGTTCGCAAGTACCTGAGGCTGGGCAAGGCCGAACCGCCGCAGTACCGCCGGCCAGCGGTGCCGACGAAGCTCGCGCCCTACGTCGAGCAACTGGAGCAGGCGCTGCGGGCTGACGCGCGGCGGCCCAAGAAGGAGCGGCGCAGTGCCAAGGCGCTGCTCGAGCAGTTGAAGGCCGCGGGCTACGCCGGCGGCTACAGCCGATTGACCGACTACATCCGCGCCTGGAGGTCGGCCCAGGGCAGTGCCGCGACGGGCGACGCCTACGTGCCTCTGAGCTTTGAACTCGGTGAAGCCTTCCAGTTCGACTGGAGCGAGGAGCCGCTGGTCATCGGCGGCGTCTACCAGCGGCTGCAGGTGGCGCACATGAAGCTGTGCGCCAGCCGGGCCTTCTGGTTGGTGGCCTACCCCAGCCAAGGCCACGAGATGCTGTTCGACGCCCATACGCGCAGCTTCGCGGCCCTGGGCGGCGTGGCGCGCCGGGGCATCTACGACAACATGAAGACCGCCGTGGACCGCGTCGGCCGCGGCAAGAGTCGCGACGTCAACAGCCGCTTCGCCGCGCTGTGCGCGCACTACCTCTTCGACCCGGACTTCTGCAACGTCGCCAGCGGCTGGGAGAAGGGTGTCGTCGAGAAGAACGTGCAGGACAGCCGGCGTCGCATCTGGCTGGCGGCGCGTGAGCAGCGCTTCGGCAGCCTGGAGGAACTCAACGCCTGGCTGGGTGAGCGCTGCAAGGCCCTGTGGGCCGAACTTCGCCACCCCGAGCACAAGGCCTTCAGCGTGGCCGAGATGCTGGAGCTGGAGCGCAGCCACCTGATGCCCAAGCCCGTGGACTTCGACGGCTATGTGCAGGACGTGGCGCGCGTGAGCAGCACCTGCCTGGTCACCGTGGCCCGCAACCGCTACTCGGTGCCGTGCGAGCTGGCCCGGCAGACGGTCAGCACGCGGCTGTACCCACAGCGCGTGGTGATCGTGGCCGACGAACGCATGGTGGCCGAACACGCCAGGCTCAGCGGCAAGGGCCGCACGGCCTACGACTGGCAGCACTATGTGCCGCTGATCCAACGCAAGCCCGGCGCGCTGCGCAACGGCGCCCCCTTCGTGGACCTGCCCGAGCCGCTGGCCAAGCTGCGCCAGGCGCTGCTGCGTCATGCCGGCGGCGACCGGCTGATGGCGCAAGTGCTGGCGCTGAGCAGCACGGCGGGGCTGGACGAGGTGCTCGTGGCGGCCGAGCTGGCGCTGGAACGTGCAGGGCCTGGCGGGCGGATCAGCCCGGAACACGTCGCCAACGTGCTGGCGCGGCTTACGGCGCCCGAGAGACCGCCCAACGTTGCCACGCCACTGAGCACGAGCACACCGGTGCAGGCCGACCCCGGCCGCTACGACCGGCTGCGCCGGCTGGCTGAGCAGGAGGCCGACCATGGCTGATGTCATTGCAGAGCTGAAGGCCCTGCGCCTGCACGGCATGGCCGCCACCTGGGCGGAACTCGGCGAGCAGCGCAATGCCGAAGTCGAGCGCTCGCGCTGGCTGCTGGAGCACATGCTGCAGGCCGAGGCCAGCGACCGCGCCACGCGCTCGGTGCAGCACCAGATGAGCAGTGCCAAGTTCCCGGTGCACCGCGACCTGGCCAGCTTCGACTTCGAGGTCTCGCCGGTGGATCGCAAGCTGGTCACGCAACTGGCCACAAGCGAGTTCACGGCCGCGGCGCACAACGTGGTGCTGGTCGGCGGCCCCGGCACGGGCAAGACCCATCTGGCCACGGCCCTCGGCGTGGCGGGCATCGGCACGCACGGCAAGCGCGTGCGCTTCTACAGCACCGTGGACCTGGTCAACGCGCTGGAGCGGGAGAAGGCCGAGGGCAAGGCAGGGCGCATCGCAGCCAGCCTGCTGCGCCTGGACCTCGTGATCCTCGATGAGCTGGGCTACCTGCCGTTCAGCCAAAGCGGCGGCGCCTTGCTGTTCCATCTGATGTCCAAGCTCTACGAGCACACCAGCGTGGCCATCACGACCAACCTGGACTTCGCCGAATGGAGCACCGTCTTCGGCGACGCCAAGATGACCACGGCGCTGCTGGATCGGCTCACGCACCACTGCCACATCGTGGAGACCGGCAACGAGAGCTACCGCGTCACGCAGGCCACGGCGGCCACGCGCAAGCGCATCAAGGCCAGAGAACAGGAGCGACGCAACAAGGGCGACGAGGCGGGCTGAGGAAGCTCACAGCTACAGTTGTCCACAGCCGGCATCACGCGATGCCGGCCCCAAGCCCTGGGTCAAAGTTCAATCGGCAGGGTGGGTCAAATTTAGATCGGCGCCAACACCTCAGGCCCTCTTCTTGTCCATTCGCGCGTGGCCGACCGCACAACTGACCCAGAGGTGACCACCTCAAGGTTAGACGAGAACATTTCCAGCACCTTGACCTGCCTTCTGCGTGCCTTGTTCTCGATCACATAGCTTCCGAGCTCTTCTCTCACTGCCGCTCCGAGGCCAACTACGATCGTCTGCTCACCTACTGGCAGCTCCAACTCATGGAAGTCCTTTGCCGCAGCCAAGCGTGAATACAGACGCATCAGCCCTGAGGCCGTCGCTTCTGCATCGAAATATTCACGCCCCGCGACAATTCCACGAAGGGCCTTCTCGGCCTCAAACAGACTCCGAATAGCATCGTCTTCCAAGCGCCAAGCTCCGCCGTCGCGAGTTGCGCCGGCGCCAACTCTATTCAATGTCGCCGCTGCTGTTTCCAGAGTTGCCTGCACTTTCACAAACAACCGCTGGAAGTGATCTGCCGCAGTTCGAACCTCATGACGAGCTTCGTGAAGCAGAATCTGCCGAACTTGGTCCACTTGGTCATTTAGCAGCCTCACTTGCGGCAGGACATTCGATAGGTGCTCTTGCATGAACGCGACGATAGGCAGCCAAGCGACTCCGAAAGTGCTTTGCTTCAGCACCGGATCGCCATCGTTTTCCGCGATAGATTCCCCTCGACCATCGCCATAGTCATGCAGCGTCACCACGCCAATCGCTTCTGAGTCTCCATTCGCACTTGCACCGCCTGCCTCAGTTACCTCACGCACAATTGCAAAAGCTGCCATTTCATTCAGCCCCTGCTTCGAAACTATCCAATGTCGCAAGTGCGAATGCGGCTCCGGCGCGGCCAGGAAGTCTTGCCCCAAGCAAATTCCTTCTCCTAATGCACTTTCAAGGTCTCCTCCCGACGCCTTTAGCGCAGGGTTATAGATGGCCTTGACTAGGTTGCCCCATGCCGGCGTCCTGCGGGCGGGAGCGCCGCCAGACCGCCCGCGCGGAGGACGCGGCACGTTCCACAGAGCCAGTGCTGCCACCTCAAACGGAACGGTAGGTCCTACCGTCTCAAATGCAATGTCCTGGACGATAAAGAATGGGGACTCCCTCCTTGATGCGCGGAACTCGAATAGTCCTGCACGGCTGCTGCCTTCAAGTTCGAACAAGCGAAGATTTGGCCCTCTCAGCCAAATATGAACTAGCGGACAGGCAAAGACATTGCAAAGCAGCGACGCAAGCTCGGAAAGCCGGTTGTTGTGGTGCGCTTCCATCGCATATGGCGAGAGAGAGGCGGTCCACATGTTTATTCGCCCAAGTTGCCAGAGGAGTAGGTTCTGGTAGAGCACCGGCCCCACTAGGCTAGCCACCCGTCGCAGTGGCGCGCGCAATTGCTTGCCGAACTGCCCCCTAGTGCTTCCAGCAAGTTCTAGCACGCCGATTACTCGCCCATTTGCTCGAAGAGGAACAGCCATCGCGGACCTAGGGATCTGCTGGTCCGAATGGCCTGCAGCTAGGATTCCTGGCTGATCAGACGGCGTCACCCCATCTGACCAGACTTCTGCGCCATTTGCAGCAGCACACCGATAGGCGAGCGAGACCGCGCTTCTTCTAGCATTGCAGCTTGCTGTTGGGTCATCACTTTTATATGCAAGCCCGTCAAACTCCTTGTGAACTTTCAAGCGTTGAGACCGCGCTCGAATTGCGCGCGAGTAGCTGGCCACGAGCTTGAGGCGCGGAGGATTTTCCTCATAGTCAAGCCAATAGACGCTCGCTTGGTCAGACTGCCCTATGTTGACGATATACCGGCAAAGACGGTCACCGAAGCCGTGCAACAGATGACTTGCCTCAAACGGCCCTCGGCCTGCCTTTCGGAAACGACCAGGTCGGGTTGACCGCCGCTGCATGAGGTTGCTCATGGCTCCTATCGCCGCTGACCACGCGGCGGTCTGGCGCTCCCGAAGCCTGTTCCACAGCACGAGCGGCAGATCGAAATCTGGCTCGGTCTCCTTGATTCGGTTGAGCCATCCGATCGCCGGTTCAACGGCCGTGTTGACCAATGAGACCTCGATAGGCTTACCTGGATTAGCCGCTATTCGTATTGCGTTTCTTTCCCATCTTGGAAGTCCCACAAGCTGCGGGCCTGAGCGCTGCAGTACGGGAGTCAGAACCTCCTCCCACCGTTCAGTCCAGGCACAGATCGCCGCGCAGAATTCCCAGTCGTCTCGCGTGAGGTCATGGTTGGGCCAAGCAAGCTGAACTTCATGAACCCGCAGCCAGGCTTGGCGGACCCCGTTGCACCGAACATTCAGATCGGTGTAGCTCGCGACCGGGAATCTCGAGTCATAGGCATCCATCAGCTCCTCAAGCGAGGAGACCGCCCCCCAAGACGACCACTCCGGAATTACGTCTGCACTGATGCGCATGTAAGTGAGGAACTGCCGAGCGCATCGGAGATGAGGCTTCACTTGGTCCGGTGTCTGAGCTCCGGTGTCGTTCAATACGAAGACTGGGCCGACCACCAGCTTAACTTGATGCTCAGCCAAGGTTGAGTCCGGCTTCTGCGCGACTGCAGCCCATTCTCCGATGACCGCGACCTTGAGAACCGTCGTGAAGAATGCGTTGCTGAACTCAGCTTCGCCTTCTTCGCTCGTTTTAGCGCCGCGCAGTGATTTCCGCGAGACGTAGCACCAAAGCAATACGAATAGCGCCCAGTTGTCGTGCATGCGCATCAAAGCATGAGCAGGCAGCGGCGCACTTGTCTCGGTGAGCCATATCTCGCGCTCTAGGTGAGGCAGGGCCTCCTGAAGTACGAAGAACCATCTGGCCGGGAATGCACTATCGACGTAGCGCGAAGACAGCTTCTTCTCTACGTCGCTCACTTGGTCTGTATCTGTTGCTCGCCATGCCTCAGCGGCGATGGCGCAGAGCAGGTCCGCCGAGTGCTCGACGAGCGTGCGACGATGCGCGGAGGACAGGGCCCAGATCCGCTTCAAATCATCTCGAATCGTCGCTTCCAGCTGCGTCCGATGATTCGAGTCTGCAATCTCGTCTACGTTTGCCGCCCGTAGGGCCGAATCCCGGATCAGCTCACGCAGGCCGCTGTTGTCTAGCAGCTTGTCGAGGATCTCAGGAAGCCTGTCCAGGCAGTCCCAGAGCAGTAGACGGTGCGGAAGATTGTGGGCAAACGCGGTTGTGTCCCCAACCATTTGATGGCCAAATCGCCCGGCCATACGCGCAGAAATGCTTGCTCCTGGAGCCGGAGACAGGATCTCCTTGAGGCGTGTGACCTGTTTCATGCAACGCGATCCTTGAGGTGCCCTAGCGGAACTGGCTCATTCGGTAGCGCGCGAACGGCGGCGCGACTAGTCCAGCAGTGCCCATTCTTCATGCTCTTCTGCGCCTGTCGTCCTCAATGTACGCTAAGGGGTAGTGCGCAGTTGACAGGTTGGCCCACGCGCCGCAGCAGCCCGCCAGCAGCGACACTCAAGCTGCGCACGCATGGTGCTTAGACCGGTTACGAGGCACAGGTGGCACGCCACTACGGCTGAGCTGTTGAAGCCTAGGCACGGCGTAGCCCTGGAAGAGCTGGGTAGCTGCATGGCGTTGGCGCAGCCCGGCGCGGCCACCCGTTCAGGAGCGACATCAAGGAGCTAAAGAACGAAGAGCCTTTGAACGAAGACTCATTTGTCCTGCCGAGTTGTCCCCCATGAGCTCGCCGACGCCACGTTCGCGCGATTCGCGCTGCAGCGAAAAGTCTGTTCCGGCGACAGTTCCCTATCGCGCTGAAGGCCGCCTACGCACGACTGCAAACCGCAGTCCGTACCCGTCAACGGCCGACTACCCGCCGCCAAGGCGGTCAGGTCGGCGCGATCATGTCTGCGGCAGACAGCTGTGTGTCAGCTCGTTCGCACTTTTCGGGCCGGTCCAGCGACACCACCGTGAGCGTCTGGCCGAGCCACCTTGACGACAGTCAGTTGCTCAAGTCTGCGGGG
>CAXDTK010000134.1:0-13690 GCA_963992225.1 uncultured Comamonadaceae bacterium
ACCTAAGCCTTCGTCGGCAGCGTCAGATGTGTATAAGAGACAGGTCCGGGGGGCGAAGGGCTGCGGGCGAGGTAACGAAGTTACCGAAATATCACTCTAGCAGTTTCTTCGCGGCCCGGGACCCTGGGCGGAGCTTGGGCGCAGCGGCGTTGCCGGGCGATGGCGCGCCGCTCGCCACGGCCGTTCCCAGGGGAGCGCCCGCAACTTGGCGCGATGGCTTCGGTTCGTGCGAAGTTGGCATTCCGCAACTGCGGTGACCGGGGCGGCCGTACGGCCGGTGCGGAGTCAGCCACCGCCTGCCGGACAGTTGGCCACCGGCTGGTCATTGCCTTGTCGTTGCAAACGCCTTGCGTTTGCAGAGGCGCTCGTTGAGATCGCTACCAATGACCTGCAAGGAGCGGAGTATCGCATCAAAATGGCAGCGTTGTCATTTTTTCTATGAGGCAGCGCCTCGGGGCTGTTGCAAATTGCGCCACGTCCCCCGGTACCACTCGCGTAAACCCCAGGCGTGGCCGAGGCATAAAAAAATACAGTACGCCGGACGCTTGGAACGGCATCGGTGTTTGAGGCGATCTGTTAGCGCTAACAACAACGAAGTCAACTGCACCCAGCAAGTTGTCGTCAGGCGGCCTGGCAAGGCCCTTCAATAAAGCAAGGAGACAAATGAAACACCCCCAGATTTCAAAGATGCGGCATGACGCGATGCGGGCGCAGCGGCTCAGCCCGGTGGCATGGGCCTCGTCGCTCGCGCTGCTGAGCGGCGCCGCCGCCGTGCAGGCGCAGCAGGCCGCTCCCGCCGCGCCGGCCGCGCAGTCGCTGGAGACCGTGGTCATCACGGGCATTCGCAAGTCGCTTGACAGCGCTGTCACCCTGAAGCGCGAGTCGCGTGGCATGGTCGACGGCATCGTGGCCGAGGACATCGGCAAGTTCCCCGACACCAACCTGGCCGAGTCGATGCAGCGCATCGCCGGCGTGTCCATCGACCGCTCGGCGAGCGGCGAGGGCTCCAAGGTGACGGTGCGCGGCGTGGGCCCCGACTTCAACATGGTGCTGCTGAACGGCCGCCAGATGCCCACCGCCCTGATCGGCTGGGAAGGCGCCGGCGCCAACGGCTCGCGTGCGTTCGACTTCGCCAACCTGTCGTCCGACTCCATCTCCGCGCTGGAGGTCTACAAGACGGCGCGTGCCGAGTCGCCCACCGGCGGCATCGGCGCCACCATCAACGTCAAGACGGCGAGGCCGCTGGACGTGCGCGAGCGCATCGCCAGCATCGGCGTGAAGGCCAACTACGACGCCTCCGTCGGCCGCCTACCCGGCCCGCTGCAAGGCGACAAGGTGACGCCGGAGATCTCCGGCATCTACAGCGACACCTTCGGCAACCGCACGCTGGGCATCTCCATCAGCGGCAGCTACTCCAAGCGCGACTCGGGCTCCAACAAGGCCTACACGCAGAACGGCTGGGGCACCAACGACCCGGCGGTGAAGGCGGCCAACCCGGCCAGCAACATCGTCAACATGCCCACCGGCCTGTACGCGACCTCGCGCGAGCTGCGCTACTCGCTGACGGGCATGGAGCGCGAGCGCCTGAACGGCCAGGCCACGCTGCAATACGCGCCGACCAAGGACCTGAAGTTCACCGTCGACCACACGATGGCGGTCAACTCGCTCAGCTCCAAGAACGCCGAGATGTCGAGCTGGTTCAACAACTCGTTCTCCGGCGACCTGAAGGGCAACCCGCCCACCAAGTTCACCACCGGTCCCGTCGCCGCGCCCATCGTCCAGACGGCCATCTGGCCGGACGGCGCCCACGACCTGGCCCTCAACACCGGGCAGTACGCGCAGAAGTCCAAGCTCAACTCCACCGGCTTCAACGTCGACTGGAAGATCAGCGACGCGCTGCGCATCGACGTCGACGCGCACCACTCCAAGGCCAAGACCACGCCGGACAGCCCGTTCGGCACGTACAGCGCCATGGACCTGGCGATGTTCAACCAGGGCAACGCCACGGCCTACTACGACCGGGACTTCCCCATCCTGAGCCTGCCGGGCCAGCGGTTCGACGACACCAAGCTGAACGTCACGGGCACGCAGTTCCGCAACAACCTGAGCGACCAGACGGTCGACCAGGCGCAGGCTCGCGCCACCTACCGCGTCGACGCCGACAACAAGCTGCTGGCCGGCCTGGGCTTCACCAAGACCAAGAACCGCTCGGCCAGCTACAACAACCAGAACAACGACTGGAGCGGCGTCGCGCCCACGCTGGGTCAGTTCGCCGGCATCAGCACGGGCACCTACAGCCTCAGCAGCTTCTACAGCCGAATCCCGGGCCATGACGACCCGCGGCTGTTCCCGTCGTTCTACATGGCGGACTTCGCCAGCCTGCGTGACCGTGCCGTCAAGGTCAAGATGGCCAACACGCCGGGCATGACCCAGGCGCAGGCCGAGGCCTACTTCGCGGCCGCCCCGGACTACAGCCGCGGCGACGACTGGCGTGCGACGGAAAAGTCCAGCTCGGTCTACGGCCAGTGGGACCACGCCTTCGACACGGCCGTCCCGATGAACATCTCGGTGGGCCTGCGCTACGAGAGCACCAAGGTGGACGCCTCGTCGCAGGTGGTGGACCGTTCGGGCACGACGGCCTGGGGCTCGCAGAACGAGATCAACCTGCCCTCCGGCAGCACGACCTTCGGCACCAAGTCCGGCAAGTACTCGTACTGGCTGCCCAGCATCGACTGGGATGCCGACTTGGCGGACAACCTGAAGGTGCGCGCCAGCTATGGCGAGAACATCGGTCGCCCGGGCTGGAACCAGATGCAGGGCGGCCTGAGCCTGGGCGGCACGGCCAACCCCAACGGCGGCGGCACCGGCTCCACCGGCGACCCGGCGCTCAAGCCGCTGAAGTCCAAGAACCTGGACCTGTCGGCCGAGTACTACTACGCCAAGTCCAGCTATGTCGCGCTGGGCGCGTTCTACAAGAAGGTCAGCAACTTCGTCACGACGTCCACCGTCAACCAGACGGTGCCGGGCATCCTGAACCCGGCCAGCGGCACCTACTACACCGCCGCGCTGGCCGCCTGCGGCGGCAACACGCAGCCGCTATGCATCCGCAACTACATCTTCAACAACTACAACGGCCAGCCGGGCGTGACGGCCTCCGGCCCGCTGAATGTTGCGGAAGTGGCCGGCACCATCACCAGTGCTGTGCCGGGCGCCACGCCCATTGCGTTCCAGGTTAGCACGTTCAAGAACGGCCCCGGCGACACCATCAAGGGCCTGGAGCTGAACTTCCAGCATATGTTCAGCAACACGGGCTTCGGCGTGTCGGGCAACTTCACCAAGGTCAAGACGGGCCTGAAGTTCGACAACCTGCGCACCGACCAGCAGGCCGCGCTGCTGGGTGTCAGCGACTCCGCCAACCTGGTCGGTTTCTATGAGAACGATGTCTGGTCCGTGCGTGCGGCCTACAACTGGCGCGGCGAGTTCCTGGCCGCGATCGGCGACGGCAACGGCAACAACCCGGTCTACACCGAGCCCTATGGCCAGGTGGATGCGTCCATCGGCTACAAGATCGGCAAGAACCTGACCTTGCAGCTCGACCTGCTGAACCTGAACGATGGCTACATCCGTCAGCATGGCCGCACCGACGAGATGCTGGTGTCAGCCATTCAGACCGGCCGTCGCTACCTGATCGGCGCCCGCTATCGCTTCTGAGCGGTGAGCGCTTCCGCCCGGTGACCGCGCCCTGTCGGGCGGTCTGCCGGGTGGGCCCCCGGCCGGAGCGGGCCTGCAAGGCCTGCCCCGGCCCTTCCATTTGCAGAATTCCCCAGCCTGCGCGGCGCGCCTCGTCGCCCGCGCGGCCATACTTGTCCAGGATGAATTCCGAGGTGATGACAGCGGTTCGACGCATCGTCGTGTTGGGGGGCGGGTCGGCCGGGTGGCTGACCGCCGCCACCCTGGCCGCCGAACTGGGCGGTGACGCCCCCGGTTCGCTGCAGATCACGTTGATCGAGTCCCCCGACGTGCCCTCCATCGGCGTGGGCGAGGGCACCTGGCCGACGATGCGCGCCACGCTGCACCGCATCGGCCTCAGCGAGGTCGATCTGGTGCGCGAATGCGATGCCGCGTTCAAGCAGGGCTCGCGCTTCGACGGCTGGCTGCATGGCGGCGCGGGCGACCGCTACTACCACCCGTTCACGTTGCCGCAGGGCTTTGGCGAAGCGGACCTCGCCGGGGCCTGGCTGCAGGGCGACCGGGACCGGCCGTTCGCGGCCAGCGTCAGCCCGCAGCCCGAGCTGTGCGACGCGCAACTGGCGCCCAAGCAGACGACGACGCCGGACTTCGGCGGCGTCATGAACTACGGCTACCACTTCGACGCCGTCAAGCTGGGCCACCTGCTGCAGCGGCACGCCACCACCCGGCTGGGCGTGCGCCATGTCGTGGACCACTTCACCGCCGTCCGCTCGCACGAGAACGGCGACATCGCGGCGCTGGCCACGCGCGGCCACGGCGACCTCGAGGGCGACCTCTTCATCGACTGCTCGGGCCTGGCCAGCCTGCTGCTGGGCCAGCACTACGGCGTGGCGTTCCGCTCCGAGAAGGGCGTGCTGTTCAACGACCGTGCGCTGGCGGTGCAGGTGCCGCACGCCCACGCGCAGGCGCCGCTGGCGTCCGCCACCCTGTCGACGGCCCATGCCGAAGGCTGGACCTGGGACATCGGCCTGCCCGCGCGCCGCGGCATCGGCCTGGTCTATGCCAGCAGCCACACCGACGATGCGGCCGCCGAGCGCGCGCTGCGCAACCATCTGGCCCGCGAGGGCCTCGACCTGAACGACGCCACGCCGCGCCGGCTGCAGTTCAACCCGGGCTATCGCGCGCAGTTCTGGCACCGCAACTGCGTGGCCGTGGGGCTGGCGGCGGGCTTCATCGAGCCGCTGGAAGCGTCGGCGCTGGCGCTGGTCGAGCTGTCCGCTGCCTTCCTGCGCGACGAGATGCCGGCCAGCCGCGCCGACATGGACCTGGTCGCGCGGCGCTTCAACGAGGCCTTTGCCTACCGCTGGTCCCGCATCATCGATTTCCTGAAGCTGCACTACGTGCTGAGCCGCCGCGACGACGCCGACTACTGGCGCGACCACCGCTCCAGCGCCACCCAGCCCGACTCGCTGCGTGAGCTGCTGCAGCTGTGGGCCCACCGCCTGCCGTCGCGCAACGACTTCTACCGTGCCGAGGAAGTCTTCCCCGCGGCCAGCTACCAGTACGTGCTCTACGGCATGCAGTTCAAGCCGTCCCTGCGGGCGCTGCGCGCCGGCCGCCAGGCCCAGGCCCAGGCCGGCCTGAGGGACGTGACGACAATCACCCGGCGGTTGCTGGGCGGCCTGCCCCGCCACCGCGATCTCATCCAACACATCCGCGAGTACGGCATGCCGCCGGCCGCCTGACCCCCAGAGCCCCTCCATGCTGCAACTGCTCAACAACATCCAGCACAAGGACCTGCGCGTCATCACGCAGCGCGGCGCCCGCTGGGGCGACGACTTCATGTCCGCGCCCGCCACGGTCGACGAGTTCCGCCAGCTGCAGGCGCATTACCCCATCGTCTTCCAGCCCGATGGCAAGGGCGGCTTCGTGCCCACCGTGCTGTTCGGCCTGCAGGAGGGCCGGAACCTGTTCCTGACCGAGCAGGGCTGGGATGCCGACTACCTGCCGCTGTCGGTGCAGCGCCTGCCGTTCTCCATCGGCATCGCCGACGACGAACTGCGCATGATGGTCGACATGGACAGCCGGCGCATCAGCCACGGCGCCGAGGGCGAGGCCGTGTTCCTGCCGCATGGCGGCACGACGGACTTCACCGAGAACGCCAACGCCGTGCTGCGCGCGCTGCACGAAGGCCTGCAGGCCACCACCGAGTTCGTCCAGACGCTGATGTCGCACGACCTGCTGGAGCCCTTCACGCTGGACGTGGAGCGCCCGGACGGCACGCGCGGCCAGCTGGTCGGCTACGCCATCCTCGACGAGGAGCGGCTGGCCGCGCTGGATGCCGGCACGGTGGCCTTGCTGCACCAGGCCGACTACCTGCAGCCCATCTACATGGCGATCGCCTCGCTGTCCAACTTCGCGCCGCTGATCCGGCGCCACCTCGCCCAGGAGGGGTGAGCCCATGCGGGGTGCAGCGACGTGACCGACGAGGCCGCAGCCATGGTGCCCGACGCGGTGCTGAAGTCCACCCAGCCCGTGCTGCTGCGCGGCCTGGTGCGGCACTGGCCGCTGGTGCAGGCCGCCGCGCGCTCGGACGCCGACTTCTGCGACTACCTGCGCGGCTTCGGCGCGCAGACCCGGCTGGCCCTGTGGCGCGGCGCGCCGGACATCGGCGGGCGCTTCTTCTACAACGAGGATCTCAGCGGCTTCAACTTCCAGCGTGAGATCGGCACCTTCGGCGCGCTGCTGGACGAGCTGCTCGGCGGCACCGCCGACGCCCTCTACCTCGGCTCCACCGAGATGGACACGGCCTTCCCGGGCTTGCGCCAGCACAACGACCTGCCGGTGCTGGCCGGCTTCGACCCACTGGTCAGCCTGTGGCTGGGCAACCGCATGCAGGTGGCGACGCATTTCGACCTGCCCGACAACATCGCCTGTGTCGTCGCGGGCCGGCGCCGCTTCACGCTGTTCCCGCCCGACCAGGTCGCCAACCTCTACATCGGCCCGCTGGACCTGACGCCCGCCGGCCAGCCCATCAGCCTGGTCGACCACGCCAGGCCGGACCTGCAGCGTTTCCCGCGCTATGCGCAGGCGCTTGAACAGGCCCAGACCTTCGAGCTGCTGCCCGGCGACGCGCTGTTCATCCCCAGCCAGTGGTGGCATGGCGTGGAGTCGCTGGCGCCCGTCAGCGCGCTGGTGAACTTCTGGTGGCGGCAGTCACCCGCCTTCATGGACACGCCGCTCAACACGCTGATGATGGCGTTGCTGTCGCTGCGCGACCTGCCACCGGCCCAGCGTGACGCCTGGCGCGTGCTGTTCGACCACTACGTGTTCGACGCCGACGAACAGACGGCCGCCCACATCCCAGCCACGGCCCGCGGCGTCCTCGCGCCCATGACCGACAGCAATGCCCGGCAGCTGCGCTCCATGCTGCTGAACCGGCTCAACCGATAAGCCCATTCCCCATGACGCCTGCCTCCAAACCCATCCGACGCATCGTCATTGCCGGCGGCGGCACGGCCGGCTGGATGGTGGCCGCCGGCCTGTCCAAATGCCTGGGCAAGCAGGTCGACATCCGGCTGGTCGAGTCCGAGGAGATCGGCACGGTCGGCGTCGGCGAGGCCACCATCCCGACGCTGCATTTCATGCACGAGATCCTCGACCTGGAGGAGAAGGACTTCATCCAGGCCACCCAGGCCACCTTCAAGCTGGGCATCAGCTTCGAGAACTGGCGCAACGTCGGGGAGGACTATTTCCACTCCTTCGGCAAGACCGGCAAGGGCCACTGGACGGCCGGCTTCCACCACTTCTGGCTGGAGGGACGCCAGCGTGGCCTGGCCAGCAGCTACGGCGACTACTGCCTGGAGCTGCGCGCGGCGATGGACAACCGCTTCGCGCTGCTGCCCGACAACGGCATCAACTACGCCTACCACTTCGACGCCACGCTCTACGGCCAATACCTGCGCCGCTTCTCCGAGAACCTCGGCGTGCAGCGCCTCGAAGGCAAGATCGCCAAGGTGCACACCGAGGCCGCCAGCGGCGACATCACCGGCCTGCAACTGGACGGAGGCGCGCTGATCGAAGGCGACTTCTTCATCGACTGCACCGGCATGCGCTCGCTGCTGCTGGGCGAGACGCTGGGCGTGCCCTACGAGAGCTGGTCGCACTGGCTGCCCTGTGACAGCGCCCTGGCCGTGCAGACCACCCGCGTCGGCGAGCCCGTGCCCTACACGCGCTCCATCGCCCATCCCTGGGGCTGGCAATGGCGCATCCCGCTGCAGCACCGCGTCGGCAACGGCGTGGTGTTCAGCAGTCGCCACATCGGCGACGACGAGGCCAAGGCGGCCCTGCTCGCGAATGTCGAGGGCGAGGTGCTGCGCGAGCCGCGCGTCATCCGGTTCACGCCGGGGCAGCGGCAACAGGTCTGGAAGAACAACTGCGTCGCCATCGGCCTGTCCAGTGGTTTCCTGGAGCCGCTGGAGTCCACCAGCATCCACCTCATCCAGCGGGCCATGACGCGCCTGGTCGAGCTGTTCCCCACCGATGGCATCCGCCAGACCGACGTCGACGAGTACAACCAGCAGTCGCGCGAGGCCATCGAGGTCATCCGCGACTTCATCATCCTGCACTACCACGTCACCGACCGCGACGACTCGCCGTTCTGGCGCGCCTGCCGCGAGATGGAGGTGCCGCCGCTGCTCAGCCACCGCATCCAGCATTTCCGCGACAGCGCGCGCGTCATGCTGCGCCCGGGCGAGCTGTTCGCCGAGAACTCCTGGGTGCAGGTCATGATGGGGCAGGGCATCACGCCGGCCAGCCACCACCCGATCACGCGCAACATGGACGACCGCAGCCTGGCCGGCTTCCTCGGCGACATCCGCAAGGACGTGGCGCGCGCGCTGGTGAAGCTGCCCCGGCACCAGCAGTTCATCGACCAGTTCTGCCCCGCGCCCAGGCCGGCCGCGCCGCTGGCCAAACCGCCGGCGGGCGGGCCCGCGCTGGGCATCAACCCGGCTGCGCGGCTGGACGTGCTGCAGCTGGCCGACGGCGCCAAGGTCTACGTCGTCGACGACTTCGTGCAGGACCCCGACGCCCTGGTCGCGCTGGTGCAGGCCCAGGCCGAGAGGTTCGAGGCGCTGGCGGGCCATCCCTACCCCGGCCCGCAGCTGAGCCTGCCCGACGGCATCGCTGCCGAGCTGGACGGCTTCTTCCGCCAGCGGCTCGGCGCGGCGCTGCAACCAGGCCTGCCGCTGGGCATGTTCGGCCGCTTCTCGCGCGTCACGCAGGACCCCGCCACGCTCGACGCCCGGCAGCGCATCTGCCACCGCGACGACTCCGGTCTCGCCCCGGGTGAGCGCGTGTCGGCCTGCGTGCATTACCTGTTCAAGGACGAGCGGCTGGGCGGCACCGTGTTCTTCCGCTCGCGCATGTCCGACGCCGACACGGCCCGGTTCCGGCACGACGCCAACACGCTGGACGCCAGCGCCTTCGCGGACAGGTACGGCATCCCGCCCGGCTACATGACGCAGAGCAACCGCTACTTCGAAGTCATCGGCCGCGTGCCCGCGAGGTGGAACCGCGCGATCTTCTACGACGGCGCCATCTTCCATTCCGGCGACATCGACTGGCAAGGCGATGCCGGCTACCCGGTCGGGCTGGGCCGGCTGACGATCAACGCCTTCTTCAAGAGCCGCGCGCCGGACGCCTGAGAACCCGCCTGGATAATCCGGGCCCTATGACCGCTCCCCACTCCATCACCATCGCCACGCGCGAAAGCCGCCTGGCGCTCTGGCAGGCTGAGCATGTGCAGGCCCGACTCGCCCATGAGCTGGGCCTGACCGCCACGCTGCTGGGCATGACCACCCGCGGCGACCAGATCCTCGACCGCACCTTGTCCAAGATCGGCGGCAAGGGCTTGTTCGTGAAGGAGCTGGAGACCGCGCTGGCCGAGGGGCGCGCGCAGCTGGCGGTGCATTCCCTCAAGGACGTGCCGATGGAGCTGCCCGAGGGCTTCACGCTCGCCGCCGTGCTGGAGCGCGAGGACCCGCGGGACGCCTTCGTCTCCAACGACTTCGCGTCCATGGCCGAGCTGCCCGAGGGCGCGGTGGTCGGCAGCTCCAGCCTGCGCCGCGTGACCCAGCTGCTCAGCCTGCGGCCCGACCTGCGCGTGGAGCCGCTGCGCGGCAATCTCGACACGCGGCTGCGCAAGCTCGACGAAGGCGGCTACCACGCCATCGTGCTGGCGGCGGCGGGCCTCAAGCGGCTCGGGCTGGCGCCGCGCATCCGGGCGCTGTTCGCGGTCGACCAGATGCTGCCTTGCGCGGGGCAGGGCGCGCTGGGGCTGGAGATCCGCGCCGACGATGCGCCCCTCGCCGCAGCGCTCGCCCGGCTGGCGCATGCGCCCACGCAGCTGGCCTGCGAAGCCGAACGTGCCGTCTCGCGCGCGCTGGGCGGCAGCTGCAGCCTGCCGCTGGCCGCGCATGCGCATTGGCAGGGCGACACGCTGTGCCTGGACGCCGCGCTGGGCCATGCCGAGCTGCATGCCTCGCCGCTGCTGCGCGCCAGCGTGGCCGGGGCCGTGACCGACGTGGCGGCCGCCCGCGCGCTGGGCCAGCAGACCGCGGCCCGGTTGCGCGACCTGGGTGCCGGCTCCTACCTGCCGGGATGACCCCCACGCTGCTCGTCACCCGGCCGCGCCCGCAATGCGCGGCCTGGCTGGCACGGCTGGCGGCGCTGGGTGTGCCGGCGGCGGCGCTGCCGCTGATCGAGATCCGGCCGGCCGACGACCCCGCCCCGGTGCAGGCCGCGTGGCAGGCGCTGGCGGACACGGACCTCGCCGTCTTCGTCAGCCCCAACGCGGTCGAGCAGTTCTTCGCCCAGGCCACCGGGCGCGGCTGGCCGGCGCGGCCGCTGGCCGCCTGCGTGGGTCCCGGCAGCGCGCAGGCGCTGGCCGCGCACGGCGTGCCGGCGGCGCAGATCGTGCAGCCGGCTGCCGACGCTGCCAGCCTGGACTCCGAGCATCTGTGGGCCGAACTGGCGCCGCGGCGCGACTGGAGCGGTGCCCGCGTGCTGCTGCTGCGCGGTGACGGCGGCCGCGAATGGCTGGCCGAACAGCTGGTCGCGGCCGGCGCCAGCGTCCGGGCCGTGACGGTCTACCACCGCGCCGGCCCGTGTTTCGATGCCGCCGAGCAGGCGCTGCGGGACGCCGTGCTGGCCCAGCCGCAGCGCTACGTGTGGCTGTTCAGCAGCGCGGAGGCGGTGGGCCACCTGCTGGGCCTGCCGCTGGCGGGCCAGCGCGCCATCGCCACCCACCCCCGCATCGCCGACGCCGCCCGGGTGGCGGGTTTCGCGCCTGTGGTTTTGGCGCGACCCGACCCTGAAGCGGTGACTCGGGCGTTGAAAGCGGTCTGACAGAATCCTTCGCACTGTGAGTGAGCCCATTTCCGCTGTCTCCGCGGCCGAGCCTGTGGCTCCGCCGCCTCCGCCGCCTCCGTTGACGCCCATGTCGCCGCCCGCCGGCGCCGCGGCCTTGCCGGCCTGGATGCCCTGGCTGCTGGCGTTGCTGGGTGCCGCCGTGCTGCTGTGCGTCGTGCTGGCCTGGCAGAGCCTGTCGCGCCAGCAGTCGCTGGAGCAGGAGCTGGTGCGCCGCCAGGAGGCCAGCCAGGCCCAGGCGACCGAGGCCCGCGTGGCCGCCAAGCAGTCGGCCGAGCTGGTGCGCGACACCGCGGCCAAGGTCTCGCTGCTGGAAGCCCGCCTTGCCGAGGTCGCGCTGCAGCGTGGCCAGCTGGAGGAGCTGATCCAGTCCATGTCGCGGTCCCGCGACGAGAACGTCGTCGGCGACATCGAGGCCGCCATCCGCGTGGCCTTGCAGCAGACCCAGATCACCGGCAGTGCCGAGCCGCTGGTGGCCACGCTCAAGCAGGCCGACGAGCGCCTGCTGCGCTACAAGCAGCCGCGCATGGAGGGCGTGCGTCGCGCCGTCGCCCGCGACCTGGACCGCGTGCGCTCGGTGGCCGTCGTCGACGTCTCCACGCTGACCATCAAGCTCGACGAGGTCGTGCGCATGGCGGACGAGCTGCCGCTGGTGTCCGGCGCCGACACCGCGCTGCGCCCGCGCGAGGAGAAGGGCGGCGAGGCAGCCGCCAAGGCGCGCGAGCGCGCGTTGCAACTGCAGCGTGAGCAGGCCGCCGCGGCGGCCGAGGGCAAGCTGTCGCTGTGGTGGTGGCAGGCCTCGCAGCAGCTCTCGACCTGGACCGGCCTGGTCTGGGGCGAGGCCCGCACGCTGCTGCGCGTGACCCGCATCGAGCACCCGGAGGCCGCGCTGATCTCGCCCGACCAGAGCTTCTTCCTGCGCGAGAACCTCAAGCTGCGGCTGCTCAACGCCCGCCTGGCGCTGCTGAGCCGGCAGTTCGACACCGCGCAGTCCGACCTGCGCGACAGCCAGGACATGCTGAGCCGCTACTTTGACATGCGCTCGCGCAAGGTGGCCGGCGTGGCCGAGCTGCTGCGCCAGGTGGCCGGCCAGGCCCGCCAGGTCAGCGTGCCGCGGCCCGATGACACGCTGGCTGCGTTGACCGCCGCCGCAGCGGGGCGCTGAGCATGCGCCTCGTCATCTGGCTGGTCCTGCTGTTCGTCGCGGCCGTCGTGGCGGCGCTGTACCTGGGGGCCAACGACGGCCTCGTCAGCGTCTATTCCTCCGGCTGGCGGCTGGACATCTCGCTCAACCTCTTCCTGCTGATCCTGGTCGCCAGCTGCTTCGCGCTGGTCACCGCCATCCAGGCCATCGAGGCGCTGACGACGCTGCCCAAGCGCGCGCGCGAATGGCGGCTGGCCCAGCGCGAGCGCAGTGCGCAGCTGGCACTGCGTGAGGCGCTGGTGGAGCTGTTCGGTGCCCGCTTCAGCCGCGCACAGAAGGCGGCGCAGAAGGCGCTCAACATCCAGTCCGCCACGCCCGAGCTGGCGGCCGACCAGTCCTTCATGGCGCTGGCCCACCTGCTGGCTGCGGCCAGCGCGCACCGGCTGCAGGACCGCCGCCATCGCGACGAGCAGCTCAACCGCGCGCTGGAGCTGGCGCACCGCGCCGGTGGCGCGCGGGCGCAGGAGGACGGCGCCCGGCTGCTGGCGGCGGAATGGGCGCTGGACGACCGTGACGCGGCGCGCGCTCTGGGCCTGCTGAGCGAGCTGGCGCCCGGCGTGGCGCGCCGCACCCAGGCGCTGCGGCTGCGGCTGCAGGCGTCGCGCCTGGCCCGTCAGCCGCTTGACGCGCTGCGCACCGCACGGCTGCTGGCCAAGCACCAGGCCTTCTCCAAGGTGGCCGCGCAAGGCCTGCTGCGCTCGCTGGCCTTCGAGGCGCTGGACGGTGCGCGTGATGTCGACCAGCTGCGCGCCGTCTGGCAGCAGCTCGACCCGGCCGACCGCCGCGACCCGCTGGTGGCGGCACGGGCTGCGCACTGCGCCAGCCAGCTCGGCGCGCCGGACGACGGCCGTGGCTGGCTGCGCCCGTTCTTCGACGACATCGCCGAACTGCAGTCCGATGACCGCACGGCCGTCGCGCTGGCGCTGGTGCCGGTGCTGGCCGGTTGTGGGCCGGACTGGCTGCAGCGCCTGGAGTCGGCCCAGTCGCGCTTCCCGCGCGAGCGCGCACTGGCCTATGCGCTGGGCCATGCACTGGCCGAACGCCAGCTGTGGGGCAAGGCCCGCCTGATGCTCGAGGCCGTCGCCGACGACGCGCAGATGCCGGCGGTCGCGCGCCGGCGCAGCTGGCTGGCCCTGGCGGCGCTGTCCGAGCAGGAGGGCGACGACGCCCGCCGTGCGCGCTGCTTCGAGGCCGCCGCCCGCGTGCCCTGAAAGGCCGGTTGGAACTTTTTTGAAGAAAATCAGCAAACTCTTGCTGAGGGCCGGAAAATCTGGCTATACTGTGAGGCTTCAGCGGCTGTAGCTCAGTTGGATAGAGTACTTGGCTACGAACCAAGGGGTCGTGGGTTCGAATCCTGCCAGCCGC
>CAXDTK010000135.1:0-13678 GCA_963992225.1 uncultured Comamonadaceae bacterium
ACAGCCATCGCGCCGCCGTCGTGCCCCCGGCCGCCGCCGGGGCCCCAGCCCACCTGGCTGGTCGAGCCGCCACGGCCGCTGCGCTGCGACACGCGCGAGCAGCCCACCTACTGCGGGCCACTGGCGCGCATCAGCGGCCCGCACCGCATCGAGGCCGGCTGGTGGGAGGGGCGCGCCGCGCTGCAGACGCGGGACTACTACGTCTACCGCAGCAGCTCGCGGGGGCTGCTGTGGATCTATCACGAGCGGCTGTCGGCCACCGAGTCCGCCGCCTCGGGCTGGTTCCTGCACGGGGTGTTCGCATGAACGCAGCCCCGGGCCGCCCCAAGCCAGCTCGCGCCCGCCTGGCGGGACAGGCCGAAGGCCGAAGGGTGCACCCGTGAGTCCGCCGCAGTCGGACCGCGACGAGCACCTGCATGAGCTGCGCAAGCTCGGCTTCGCGTCGGACGCCGACCTGCGGCGCCTGGCCGATGCGCAGTCCCCCACGGCCACGCCGCGCGGCCCGGCCCGCGCGGGTGAGCCGTCGCCCCGGGATCTGCCGCGCTACGCCGAGCTGCACTGCCTGACGGCGTTCAGCTTCCTGCGCGGCGCGTCCGAGCCGCAGGAGCTGGTGGAGCGTGCCGTCACGCAGGGCTACGAGGCGTTGGCCATCACCGACGAATGCTCGCTGGCCGGCGTCGTGCGCGCGCACAAGCAGCTGCGCGAGATGCGCGAGGCGGCGCACCACGCGCTGCAGCAGGCCGCCGATGAAGCCGGCCTGCCGGTGGACGGCATCGCACAGCCCCGACTGCTGCAGCTGTTGATCGGCAGCGAGTTCCTGGTCCGCGACGATGCCGGCACGCCGCGCTTCAAGCTCGTGCTGATCGCGCAGAACCTGAACGGCTACGGCAACCTCAGCCAGTTCATCACCCGGCTGCGGCGCGCCAGCACGGTCAAGGGCGAGTACACGCTGCATTGGCGGCAGATCGCACCCGAGGCGCTCACCGATTGCCTGGCCCTGCTGGTGCTGCCGCGCGAGGCCTCCGACGCCGAGCTGCTGGCCCCGGCACACTGGGCGCTGCAGCACTTCACCGGCCGCGCATGGATCGCCGTCGAGCTGCTGCGCGAGGCGGGCGACGCGGCCTGGCTGCAGCGGCTGCAGGCGCTGTCCGACGAGACCGCGCTGCCGCTGGTGGCCGCGGGCGACGTGCACTTCCACGTGCGCTCGCGCAAGGCGCTGCAGGACGTGATGACGGCGACAAGGCTGGGCCGCCCCGTGGCCGAATGCGGGTTCGACCTGCAGCCCAATGCCGAGCGGCACCTGCGCAGCCGCCAGCGCATCTCGCAGCTCTGCCCGCCCGAGCTGATGCGCGAGACGCTGCAGGTCGCGGCGCGGTGCACGTTCAGCCTCAACGAGATCAGCTATCAGTACCCCAGCGAGGTCGTTCCTGCTGGCGTGACGCCACGCCGGCACCTGCGCAACCTGACCTATGCCGGGGCCGAGAAACGCTGGCCCTGGAACGAAGACGGCACGGGCGGTGTACCCGACAAGTGGAAGCGCCGCATCGAGCATGAACTCGAACTGATCGAAGACCTCGGCTACGAGCATTACTTCCTGACCGTCGCCGACGTCGTGGCGTTCGCACGCGGCATCAAGATCCTCTGCCAGGGCCGCGGCTCCGCCGCCAACAGCATCGTCTGCTACTGCCTGCACGTCACGTCGGTGGACCCCGACCGCTCGACGCTGCTGTTCGAGCGCTTCATCAGCCGCGAGCGCAACGAGCCGCCGGACATCGACGTCGACTTCGAGCACGAGCGCCGCGAGGAGGTCATCCAGCATCTTTACGAGAAGTACGGCCGCGACCGCGCCGCGCTGACGGCCGTCGTCATCTGCTACCGGCCCAAGAGCGCGATCCGCGACGTCGGCAAGGCGCTGGGTTTCAGCGAGGCGCAGCTGGACCTGATGAGCAAGGACCACAGCGGCTGGTCCACCCAGGTGCTGCCCGAGGAGCACCGCCTCGCACTGCTGCAGCAACTGGGGCTGCCCGACGATGACCCGCGCCTGCAGCAGCTCATCACGCTGGGCCGCCAGCTCAATGGCCTGCCGCGGCACCTCAGCCAGCACGTGGGCGGTTTCGTGCTGACCCAGGGGCCGCTGGAGCGCCTCGTGCCCATCGAGAACGCGACGATGGAGAAGCGCAGCGTCATCGAATGGGACAAGGACGACATCGACGAGCTGAAGATGATGAAGGTCGACGTGCTGGCGCTGGGCATGCTCAGCGCCATCCGCCGCTGCTTCGACCTCGTCAACCCGCTGCGCGGCACGGCCATCGACCTGACCATTCCCGACGACGACACCGCCACCTACGACATGATCTGCAAGGCCGACACCGTCGGCGTGTTCCAGATCGAGTCGCGCGCGCAGATGTCCATGTTGCCGCGGCTGCAGCCGCGCACCTACTACGACCTGGTGGTCGAGGTGGCCATCGTGCGCCCCGGGCCGATCGAGGGCGGCATGGTGCATCCCTACCTGAAGAACCGCGCGTTGCCGCCCGAGCAGATCAAGTACCCCAAGGACGATTTGAAGGAGGCCCTCGAACGCACCTGCGGCGTGCCCATCTTCCAGGAGCAGGTCATGCAGGTGGCCATGATCGCCGCAGGTTTCACCGCCACCGAAGCCGATGGCCTGCGCCGCGCCATGGCGGCGTGGAAGCGCCCCGGCGTGCTGGAGAAGTACTACGACAAGGTCATCCAGGGCATGCGCGAACGGGGCTACGAGGATGCCTTCGCCGAGCAGATCTTCAGCCAGATCAAGGGCTTCTCCAGCTACGGCTTCCCGGAGAGCCACGCCGCCAGCTTCGCGCTGCTGACCTACGTCAGCTGCTGGCTCAAATGCCACGAGCCGGCGGCCTTCCTGTGCGCGCTGCTCAACTCCCAGCCGCTGGGCTTCTACACGCCCAGCCAGCTGGTGCAAGACGCGCGCCGGCACGACGTGGAGGTGCGCGCCATCGACGTCAACCACAGCGACTGCGACAGCGCGCTGGAGCTGCGCCCCGGCCAGCACCATCCCGCCGTACGCCTGGGGCTGCGCCTGGTCAGCGGCCTGGGCCAGGAAGCCGCCGAACGCATCGAGCAGGCCCGCGCGCGCGACGGCCGCTTTGCCCATCCGCAAGACCTGGCCCTGCGCGCCCGCCTGACCCAGCAGGACATGCAGCACCTCGCCGCCGCCGATGCGCTCACGTCACTGGCCGGCCACCGCCGCCAGCAGGTCTGGCAGGCCTCGGCGCTGCATGCGATGCCGGCGCTGCTGCAGGGCAGCCTGCTGCCCGAGGACGACCTGGCGTTGCCCGCCGCGGCCGAGGGCGAGGAGGTGTTGTGGGACTACGCCGCCACCGGCCTGACGCTGCGCCGCCACCCGCTGGCGCTGCTGCGCCCGCGGCTGGCCCGGCAGGGCCTGTTGAGCGCCAGGCAACTCGACGCCCTCAAGAGCGGCCGCCGCGCCAGGGCCTGCGGCATCGTCACCGGCCGCCAGAAACCGCAGACCGCCAAGGGCACGCTGTTCGTCACGCTGGAAGACGAGACCGGCAACGTGCAGGTCATCGTCTGGCCCCAGGTCTACGAGGAACACCGCAGCACCATCCTCGGCGCGCGGCTGCTGGCGGTGGACGGCGTCTGGCAGCGCGGCGACGGCGATGTGCGCCACCTGCTGGCACGCGGGTTCGAGAACCTGAATCCGATGCTGGGCCGGTTGAGGGCGGAGAGTCGGGATTTCAAGTGAGCAGCTCGTCCTGCGCCGGCGATCAACGCTTCAGCGGACGGCCTTGTTGGGAAGCCACGCCGGCACGGTGCGGGCAGGTCAGCGCTGCCGGGGTGCCGCCGTGCAAGCGCATGCACGGACAGCGAGGCTGCCCGAGAAGACTCAGAACGCCGCGTCCGCCGCCCGCCGCAGATCGGCCGCCATGCCCGGCATGGACGATTCGATGTCGTGCGCGAGGTGGCGCAAGGCCGCGGCCTCGCGCACGAGGCGGCGGCGCTCGGCGTGGGCCGCGTGGACGCGCTGCAGCGCGCGCGCCGTGTCGATCGCTTGGCCGATCCAGGTGGCCAGGCGGGGGGTGAGAGGTTGAACGGGAACAAGCACTTCGACGTGGGTGGACATGAGGGTTCTCCAGATTTCCGCTGCGAGGCCCCTGGTGGAGGCCGTTCATGCAGTGGAGGCATGTTGCACCTAGGGTTAACCCTTTGTCATGACGCAGATCAACCGGACGGCAGGGATGGCTCGCAGGCCCGGGGCCCGTGACGCACATCACAACGGGCGCTTCATCCGCCGGATGCTCGACCAGCCGCCCCGAGCCGGTCGGGAATTCGCGCCGCTGCGCGCACCGCCCCCGGTAACCGTGTAAGTTTGGGTGCCGGTCCGTCGACCGACCTCCTCCCACACGCGCCACGCACGCCATGCTGATCAAGCTACCCGCCCCCCACGAACCGCTGCCCAGCGAGATCACGCCGCGCGCGGCCTACCTGAACCGCCGCGCCGCGCTCGCCGGCCTGGGGCTGGCGGCCGCGTCGCCGCTGGCGCTGGCCGACACCGCCGGCGGCGGCAAGCTGGCCAAGCTGCCAGGTGTGCGCTCGGCGGTGGCCGGCGCCGCCGCGATGGACAAGCCGACGCGCTATGTCGACGCCACCTCATACAACAACTTCTACGAGTTCGGCACCGACAAGTCCGACCCCGCCGAGCGCGCCCACACGCTGAAGACCCGGCCGTGGACGGTCAGCGTGGAAGGCGAATGCGCCAAGCCCGGCCGCTACGGCATCGAGGACCTGCTCAAGCTCGGCGCCATGGAGGAGCGCGTGTACCGGCTGCGCTGCGTGGAGGGCTGGAGCATGGTGATCCCCTGGGTGGGCTATTCGCTGGCCGAGCTGATCAAGCGCGCCGAGCCCACCGGCAAGGCGAAGTTCGTCGAGTTCACGACGCTGGCCGACCGCGCGCAGATGCCGGGCCTGCGCTCGGGCGTGCTGGACTGGCCCTATGTCGAGGGCCTGCGCATGGACGAGGCCCTGCACCCGCTGGCGCTGCTGGCCTTCGGCATGTACGGCGAGGTGCTGCCCAACCAGAACGGCGCGCCGCTGCGCCTGGTGCTGCCGTGGAAGTACGGCTTCAAGTCGGCCAAGAGCCTGGTGAAGATCCGCTTCGTCGAGAAGCAGCCCGTCAGCAGCTGGGAGCAGAGCGCCCCGCAGGAGTACGGCTTCTATTCCAACGTCAACCCCAACGTGGCCCACCCGCGCTGGAGCCAGGCCAGCGAGCGCCGCATCGGCGAGGACGGCCTGTTCGCCAAGAAGCGGCCCACGCTGATGTTCAACGGCTACGAAGCGCAGGTCGGCCAGCTCTACGCCGGCATGGACCTGCGCAAGTTCTTCTGATGCGGGCGGCGCTGACGCGCGCGCTGCTGCACCCGCTGGCCAAGCCGGCGCTGTTCCTGCTGTGCCTGCTGCCGCTGGCGACGCTCATCGCGGGCGCCGCCACCGACCGGCTGGGCGCCAACCCGGCCGAGGCGCTGATCCGCGGCCTGGGCGACTGGACGCTGCGCGGGCTGTGGCTGACGCTGGCCGTCACGCCGCTGCGCGAGCTGACCGGCCTGGCCGCGCTGGCGCGGCTGCGGCGCATGCTGGGGCTGTTCAGCTTCGGCTATGCCAGCCTGCACCTGCTGGCCTATGGCTGGCTGGACATGGGCCTGGACATGGCCGCGATCGCCCGCGACATCGCCAAGCGCCCGTTCATCCTGATGGGCTTCACGGCCTGGCTGCTGCTGCTGCCGCTGGCGGCCACCAGCTTCAACCGGGCCATCAAGGCGCTGGGCGGGCGGCGCTGGCAGACGCTGCACAAGGCGGTGTACGGCATCGCCGTCGTGGGCCTGCTGCACTTCATCTGGATGCGGGCGGGCAAGAACGATTTCGCCGAGCCGGCGGTCTACGGCGTGATCCTTGCCGCGCTGCTGGGCTGGCGCCTCGGGCGGCGGCTGCGGGCCCGGGCGGCCCGGCAGGGATAATTCGCGGCTTTTCCCGGCCGCTCCATGCCCCGCCTCCTGACCCCTGACGTTGCCATCCTCGGCGGCGGCCCCGCCGGCTGCAACGCCGCGTCGTGGCTCGGCCAGCTCGGCCTGACGAGCCTGATCGTCGAGCGCGAGCCGCGGCTGTGCGCCACGCTGGCCGGCCTGGATTTCGCGCAGGACTGGGTGCTCGGTGAACCGGGCCAGCCGCTGTCGGCCCTGGCCGACCGCTATGCCGCCCAGGCGGCGGCGGCACCCGGCGTCACGCTGCGCCTGGGCACGCTGGCCACCTCGGCACGCCACGCCGTGCAGCAGGGCACCGGCCGCTGGACGCTGCAGCTGTCCGGCGGCGAGACGGTGCAGGCCCGCGCGCTGCTGCTGGCCACCGGCCTGCGCCTGCGCCGCCCGGCGCGCTTCTTCGAGCCGGCCCACCCGCGGGTGCTGGACGCCGCCGGCCTGACCGCCCGCCGCGCCGCGCTGCCGCCGGGCCGCGTGCTGCTGCTGGGTGCCGGCGACAACGCGGCCGAGAACGCGCTGTACCTGGCCGAACGCGGCCACCGCGTCACCCTGTGGTCGCGCAGCGGCTGGCATGCCCAGGCCCAGCTGCGCGCCGCCATCGAGGCACGGCCCGACATCGCGCTGCGCCTGTCCATGCCGCTGCCGGACACGCTGCAGCCCGACGCCGACGGCGTGGCGGTGGGCGCCGAGCGCTTCGACCATGTCGCCGTGCTGCTGGGCTTCGAGCCGGAGCCCTCGGCCCTCGCGCTGCTGGACGAGGCGGCCCGCGAGCAGGCCTTCGTGGCCGGTGACGCCAGCGGCCGCTGGCACCCCTGCGTGCAGACGGCGCTGGCCGACGGCGTGCAGGCGGCCAAGCTGATCGAGCTGTCGCTGCGCCCCGAGCCCGCCGCCGCACCGCCGCGCCATAACAACCGCCAGGTCATCCACCTGCAGGGCTTGCGCTTCCGCGCCAACCTGGGCGTGCTGGACTTCGAGCGCACCGGGCCGCAGCCCATCCAGGTGGATGCCGAGGTCAACCTGGGCGCGCTGCCGGTGGTGGCGCGCGACGCCGACATCGGCCATGTGCTGGACTACCGCCGCATCCGCAGCGCCATCATCGACGAGTGCACCGCCGAACACACCGACCTGGTGGAGGCGCTGCTGGGCAAGCTCAGCAACCGCGTGATGGGCCTGCCCGGCGTGGTCGGCGTGCGCCTGAAGCTGACCAAGCTCGAAATCTTCCCCGACTGCGAAGTCGCCATCAGTACCGAAATTGGAGTGTGGTGAACGCCATGTCCGACGTCATCGAGATCAGCACCGACGCGCAAGCCGACCCCGCCGCCGCGGCCAGGGCCGCCGAGAAGAAGGCCGCGCACGAGATCAACAAGCTGTCCAAGCGCCTGCACCGCCAGGTGGGCCAGGCCATCACCGACTTCAACATGATCGAGGACGGCGACAAGGTCATGGTCTGCCTGTCCGGCGGCAAGGTTATTGGAATATCTGAATTTCTGTAAGGTTAGGGGGACCTCGGAGCCCCAGACCCAGCGGTCGGAGACCACCGTTCGAGAGCGATGATGTTGGACAGCGATCTGCACATCGCGGGAGCGCCCAGTGTTCACTGAGGAAAAATTCAAACCGGCTTTTCGAGCCGGTCAATCGATTATCAAGACGGCCCCTCGGGTCAGCATGGCCTCAACCAGTTCTGGCTTGACATCTGCTGGCTGAATCGTAAACATCGTCCCGCGCCACTCAGAGGAGCAGCGATGTCGGGAACCCGACTATGAGCCCGTTGCCAGCAACGCAACTTCGCGTGCTGATGCACCGCGTGGGACGTGGTGAACATGCGCGTTCGATTCGGAGAGTCTTCCCCTTCGACTGCCAGCGGGGCGTCTTCAATGAACTGCACACCGCCTATCTCGACAACGAGCACGGACTTGCCTCGCTGAACGCTCAGAAGGCGGTGCTGTCAGACCTCAGATTCTTCGAGACGTGGGCGGCGATGAGGAAGAAGCGCGATGCTGCATGGATTGCTCCAGCCCATCGTGCGGCGGCGAATCAAGTGCCCATTACCGAGCGCGAAGTGAAGAACTTCGCAAATTGGTGCCAGCGAAACGCAGCGAGCCTTGAAGAGGAAATCGAGACCGGCGACTCGAAAGTCACACGGTTGCCTGGCAAGGATGTCGTCGGCACGCAGTTCAGGAACCGGCGCCTTCGAAACGCGTCAAAGTATCTCCAGTGGCTGGCAACCTCGCTGGCGACGATGGACGAAGGTGATGTAGAGGAAGTGTCGCTCGTTGAGGTTCGTCGACGCCTCATTGATCGCTGGTTTAAAAAGCGGCTCCTGCCAGACGTCAAGGCTGCCCCGCCGCGATCTCTCCATGCAGAGCAGGCGCTGACGTTCCACAAGTTGCTGAACGACCCGTTGATTTTTCCCGCGACGGCCATAGGCACACGGGACAAGCTGATCCTTCAACTGCTTGACCAGGGACTTCGAGCGGGCGAACTTCTGAAGCTGAAGGTCACTGGCGTCGACGGCGTCTACAGGATCGACTCAGATCGAGTGATTGGCGTTGTCAAGATCGTCCGAAGCCCGAATGACATCGACGACGAACGGAGGCACGAACCATCGGTAAAGACCCGGCCTGGAACCCTGCCCATCCCACGTCGACTGGCGTTAGATCTGATTGAGTACGTCACAGGGCCGCGTCGCGATGCGATCGATGCTCGGGCTGATGGCTACGAGACGCCTTACCTGTTTGTCAGCCATCATGGCAAGCAACACACCGGCCACCCGATTTCCCAGCGGAATTTGAATCGCCTAGTGGCAAAGCTGCAGCGGTGTACGGGCCTGCCCGAAACTTTGACACCTCATGTACTCCGTCATACACACCTGACGGACATGTACGACCAACTAAGGAAAAAGGGGCGCACCTCAGCTGATATTCGCGACGCCCTTATCGACCGCGGTCGGTGGGCTCCAAACTCGAGCATGCCCGCTCTATACACAGGGCGGTCGTTGATGAGAGAGGCGTCCGAATACGTAGAAGACCGGGACAGCAGGCTGCAGCGTGGATAAGTTCCCGGGCTTCGATGGCCAGATCGACAGGAAGATCTGGACCGAGACGGTCCAGATCCCTGAGCAGGTCTATTCGGTGGACGGCAAGCGATTCATTCATGTCAACCTCGACCGGATGACGGTTCCCTCGGACGAAAGAGGCGAATGCACGTTCTATCTGAACGAAAAGATGGCGTCGTTTTCAGCGATGACCCGCGCTTCTGCTAACTTCATTGTCCTGCAGGCACTCGACGGCAAGCGCAAAACTTCAACGGTGGCGAGATGGGCCAACGAGCTGAGTTTGTTCTCCCGCACGGTCTCTGAAGCCCTAAATGGCCAGCTGATCAGTGTGATCACGCTTAACATGTACCTGTGGTACTGCTCTAAGAAGAACGCGTCTCAAGAAAAGCTGCTGCGGAGCACCCTTCTATGGTGGATCGAGGAAGGAGCTCCGGGCATTCATCAAGAGTTGGTCGCCCACCTCGGCATCACGCCACCGCCCAAGCCCCGAGGCATGATCGAGGTTCAAAACGCAGTACCCAGCGAGCGGCCGCTCAGCATGCAGCAAACGCATGGCCTGCTCGAAGACGTGGCCCAGTTGTACCTGTCGGGTAGGTTCAACCCTCAAGAAAATCTGCTTTGGCGGCTGATGCTGTCGGAAGCTATGCGCCCCTCCCAGATGAGGCTGATGCGGTTTGAGGACATCGACGTCATTAGAGACGAGGACGGCCGACTCATCGGGGTGCGCCTCCACGTCGCCCTTGTTAAGCAGTCTGGCCTATCAGCCCGCGACTACATGCGTTGGTATGAGGCGTCAGCATCAGTCTCGCAAGCAATCGTCGACCACCTCAAATTTGTGGAACAACTCCTCGGACACAAACCTCCCGGCGCATGGGAGGTCTTCTGTGTTCGCAAATCCATTGATCGGAGGATGTTGAAGGTTGAACGTGACAGCCTCGACATCCAGTACCTTATTGCGAAGACACGCGAGCACATCGCGTCAATAAACGGCGACTTTGAAGACATAGACCTCTTCAATCGTCGCTTCAAGCACACGAAGCTGACCCACCTGGCGGCCTCAGGCGCTCCTCTGGAGGTGTTGGCCTACGCGGCTTACCAGACGTCGACAATTTCGTTGCAGCGCTACGTGAACCTCACCGAAGAAGCCTATCTGGGGTTCGAGCGCCAACTTGATCAGTCCAACGAACTCATAGAGAACGCCTTCCGCGGCAAGGTAATTCAGCGATCCGAGGCGACGCACGCCGATCCAGAACACCGTGTCACCGATCCGACCATGGAAGACGACGTGGGATCGTGCAGCGTTGAACCCTGCGATGTCCTAGCATGCTTCGGATGCTATGGATGCCACCGCTTCGAAGCTTTTGTCGACGGTCCTCATGAGCGCGTCGAGGCGATCCTAGTAGCTGAGCAAACCCGGGCGATGTTGGCCGGTATGCCACAGGAAACCATCCATCTACGCGATCGAATGCTCGCCCAAGTTCGGCACGTCATTCGGCTAATCAAGGGCTGATGTGCCAATCGTTCGGCCGTTTATTTTCGAGTCCACACGGACCAGCATCGAAGGCCGCTTCGACGAGTTCATAGGCTGGGCAGAACCTGGAGGAAGCGGGGGCTTTCTAACTCATAGAGAACGCTACGACCGCAAGGACCCCTACTTTGCCTACGGTAAGAACTACCTTCCCCATAGCCACGCGACTTGTCGTTCTTGGTTCCGAAGGCAGGAGTATCTTAAGGAAACAGCATCGAGTGAGATGTTCACGAAGGCGCGCGGAGACGACGAGCCGGAGATTAGAAATCCCGATTCGTTAATACGACCGGGCCGGTTCCTTTCTTTCGCGAAAGCTTACGTCAACGTTTATTGTGAGATTCGCGGCATTCGTAGCGCACCAAGTGCGACGATAAGGGCGCTGATATTTCTAGAGAAAGCGCTTCGGGACCTTAACGGCGGAAATAATGATCCGTCGAAATTGAACCATCAAGCCTTCAGTCGAGCCGCGCATGAGGCCCAGACATTTGAAATGTCGACGAGTGTCGCTTTTGACGTCGGAAAAGCGCTCGAGCACCTCTCCATCCTGCTACAAGCAGGTGGAAGATTCAAAGGCGACAAACGCCAAACCGTTTTTCCAGGATTCAAACTTCTATCCCAAACATTCTCGTTCAGGTCCGCCATCAAATCACCCGCAAAGTTCGGAAAGAAGGTAGAGACGGACGACGACACCGCCGACCACGAGCACTTGTCAAGCGAAGACGTTGCCGCCATCGGGCTTGCTTATCGTCGAGCTGAACAGTTGTACGGTCACGACGGCGCACCTACTTTTTTCGGAGCGCTGATGAGCCTGTCTTTGACAACCGCTTCGATGCGAGCTTCAGAATTGCAGGCGCTGCGCGAGGACGCACTTTACTTAGCGGCCGATCGTTATCGGTTACGCATACCGCGCCCCAAAATCGGAGTCGAACAAGACGTCCCTGTTAGCAAGCGACTTGGTCCACTGGCCGCTGAAATATTCAACGTTGTGAAGTCTCACTCCGCCGGCGCTCGTGCTGCTTTCAAATTCTATCTGAAGCAAAGTCCCGAAAGCTTGGCCGGCGTCCACACCCTATACATACCGACCCACGTTAAATCTCTCTTCAAAAACGAGTATCTTACCAAGGACCAGGTGCATGATATCATCAATCCTGACGTAGCCGCGAGGAGAGCTTTTCCTCAATGCGTTAGTTCGCTTGATAGATTTTGGTTTGTGGAAAACCCCGGAGATGTTTACCGCAATCTTGGCAGGGACTCAGTAGTTGTTTGCATTCAGGAGATCATCGAAGCATGCAGATGGTTTGACGTCCGCGTCGAAATTCCCTTAAATGCGCAACCAAGCCAATACGTTCAATTAAGCGTTGCCAATACGTTCATCAAAGGTAGGCAACTTAGTCAAGCCGCCGTCGCCATTCGTAAGTTATATTCCTCTCGAAAGGCGAAGAAATGCGAGGGACATATATCTAGCGCGGCACTGGAGGACTACTTGTTATGCCAGTTCAAAATGTCTGCTCTGCCGCACTGGCCGTACACCTCGAAGGACCAGTCCGTCAGGTTGGACTGCGCTCTTGCTGTCCACTTTGAGGCAGGAGCGAATTCCAATGTCGCGCCCGGCCTGCAGCGTCAGCAGTGGTGGCTTCCCCGTCTTCTGTCGATTCAAACGCTCAATGCCTGGGTCTCGGGAAGCAGCGCGCGCGCACCACTTCTCTTCAAGACCACCGACGTGAAGAAGGAAGACGGGACTTTCCCGAGCGTCTCCGTGCAGCGCTCCCGGAGATATCACCACACTGCAGCGCTGCTGGCCGGCGCCAATCCGCTCTTCGCCAACGAACTCGCTGGACGTCAGTCCGGATGGCAGGGTGAGGCCTACGACTACCGCACGCCGCGGCAGATCGTTCGCCAATCGATCGACACCTACGATCCGGATCAGGGCTCAGAAGTCATCGGGCCGATCGCAGATCAGGCGCCTTCGCCAAAACGCGTTGTGGAGAGACGGGTGTTTCTTGCCGAGAACGCCTCACCGAAGCATGTTACGGAAATTGGTGGCTGCAGAACTGACTGGGCTGTGGATCCCTGCGACTTTCACGGCGACTGTATTCGATGCGGCAAGCAGGTATGGCGCAAAGGGGACACCGCCCGAATTCCTCGGATCATGGAGATGCGTTCGGAGGCCGAGCGGGCGATGAAGGTTGGAAGTGCCAAGCTGCAATCAAACCCCCGAATGAAGGCTATCGAAAAGCAGGTGCGGCAGCAAATTGAGACGCTCGACAGATGCGACTTCATCATCCGCATCGAAGCGGACCAGTCAATCGAAGTTGGAACGTTGGTCACCTTTGCAAACGCCCCCACCGCGATGTCTAGCACCGAGCTGCTTTCGCGCCTTCGGAAGTTCAACCTCCAGTAGCCACAGGAACCGCCCATGCGGAAGATGACCGAGGACGACGTGGCACAAGTCGTTCGGCTACTCAAACAGTGGAAACGCGGTCCGCTCTTTTGGGACGCCCTACGCCGACGGATCTCTGAGGTGATCATGGGTGGCGGCGAGGCGTGGTCGCGCCAATCGCTCCAAAGGAACGATGACATCAACAAAGAGTGGTTGGCCACACGGAAACGATTGGCCAGTCGTCGTGCCCAGCCTGGCTCCGCTGCCGCTGATGATGTCGCCGGCAATGAAGCTGGCCAAGAACCGTCGGAAGTGGAGCGGCTTCAGCAGGCTTTGGACAAACTTCAAGCCAAGTACGACGACTTGGCGATTCGACATCGGCAGCTCGTCCATAACGCCTCGATGCTGCCTGGTGGTACGAGACTCCTGCTCGACCCGCTTCCGGATAACACCCCAGTTCAGAAGGCAGGTACGGGCTCAAGACGCTCTACACGTGGGTAGTCGACGGCGTCGCTGATCGTCTTTGCTGCGCCATTGAAGGTAGGCAGTCTCCTTCAGGTGGGCGGGAACGCGATCCTGCACGCAGGGTGCGCGTCGCCAGGGAGGGAGTCCATCCCATTAAGGCTACGCTGAACAAGCCATTGATTTCGACGCTGCGTCGGACCGACGCCCTA
>CAXDTK010000136.1:0-13668 GCA_963992225.1 uncultured Comamonadaceae bacterium
TACACCTAAGCCTTCGTCGGCAGCGTCAGATGTGTATAAGAGACAGCGGCGGCGCTGTCGCCGCGCATCCACCTCGGCACGTCGACCTGGAGCTACCCCGGCTGGCAGGGCCTGGTCTGGGCCGGCCGGCACAGCGAGGCCACGCTCTCCAAGACCGGTCTGCCGGCCTACAGCGCCCACCCGCTGCTGCGCGCCGTGGGCATAGACCGCGGCTTCTACCGGCCGCTGGCGGCGTCGGAGTTCCAGCGCCATGCCGAGCAGGTGCCACCGGGCTTCCGCTTCACGGTCAAGGCCCCCAGCCTGGTGACCGACGCGCTGCTGCGCAGCGAGAACGGCCGCGGCCAGCAGCCCAACCCGCTGTTCCTGGACCCGAGCGTGGCGCTGCAGGACTTCATCGCGCCGGCCTGCGAGGGCCTGGGCGCGACGCTGGGCGCGCTGGTGTTCCAGATCAGCCCGCTGCCCGGCCCGCGGCTGGCCTGCATGGCCGAGCAGTTCGACCGGCTGCACGCGCTGCTGCTGGCGCTGCCCCGGTTGCCCCATGGCGTGGTGGCCGTGGAGGTGCGCGACGCCGCCTGGCTGACGCCCGACCTGGTGGCGCTGCTGCGCGACACCGGCGCGCGCTACTGCCTGGGCCTGCACCCCAAGCTGCCGCCGCTGGCCGAGCAGCTGCCGCTGCTGCGCGCGCTGTGGCCGGGCCCGCTGGTGGTGCGCTGGAACCTGAACCGCCTGCACGGCGCCTACGGCTACGAGGCCGCCGAGAAGAAGTACGGCGAGTTCGACGCGATGCTGGACCCCGACCCCGAGACCCGCGCCGGCCTGGCCCGCGTCATCCGCGGCACCACGGGCGCGGGCCAGGAGGCGTTCGTCACCATCTCCAACAAGGCCGAGGGCTCGGCGCCGCTGAGCGTGCGCGCGCTGGCCCAGGCCATCGTGGCGGGCTGAGCGGTTCTCTCCTACAGCGAAGCGCTTCCCGCGCCGACCCCGCGCCAACCGGCACGGCGGCACAGTGGCTTCACCGCGGCACGCCGCAACAGCCCAAGGAGTCCACCATGAACTGGGATCGCATCGAAGGCCAATGGAAGCAGCTCACCGGCAAGGTGCAGGAGAAATGGGGCAAGCTGACCGACGACGACATCGACGTCGTGGCCGGCCGCCGCGACCAGCTGGCCGGCAAGATCCAGGAGCGCTACGGCGTGGCCAAGGACGAGGCCGAGAACCAGATCGCGTCCTGGGAGCGCAGCGCCACCGACGACTGGTTCGACCGCCGCGTCTGAGCCCGCCCGGCCTGAGCCGAGCCGCCCCGCGAGGGCGGCTTTTTCATGCCTGCAGCGGCCAGCGGCCGATGACCTCGTGCCGCGTCTGGCCCTGCAGGCTCTTCACCAGCACGAACTCGCGCGCCAGCCAGCCCGGCAGCGCCAGCGGCCAGGCCGGCGCGGGGCGCTTGTCGTAGCGCAGCGTCAGGTGGGGCTCGTAGGGCCGCGCGGGCGCGGCGGCGCCGTGGGCGACCAGGCGCGTCACCAGCGCGTCGCGCAGCCCGCGCACGGCGTCCAGGCCCGCGCCGCCGGTCAGCACGAAGGGATGGTGGCCGGCGCCCGGCGGGCCCCAGCTGCACAGGCGGTCGAAGCCCAGCTCGAACGCGGGCCAGGTCACCTCGGCCGCGGCACGGCCGGCCAGCGCCAGCAGCTGCGCGTCCGGCTCGCCCGCGGCGAAGCCGAAGTAGTGCAGCGTGATGTGGAAGATGGCGCCGGGCCGCAGCCGCGCCGCGAGACCGCGCGCCTCGTGCTCGGCAGTGACGACGCGGGTGATGCGCTCGGCCGTGTCTTCATCCGGCCGCAGCGCGAAGAAGAGCTTGTGGCCGGCCACGCCGTCAGTTCGCGGCCGCCGACGCGGCCTCGGCGGCGCGCCGGGCGGCGTCGTCCAGGCTGCCCTGCACCTGCCGGCCCACGGCCTGCGGTGGCGGCAAGGCCGGTGCGGCGGAGGACGCCCCCGCGGCGGCCGGCTTCAACGCCGTCGCCTGCCTCCTGGCCAGCGACAACACGATGGCGGCGACGATGACGAGGGCCAGCAGGCTGAGGGCGGCGCGCATGGGCGGATCATCGCACCGGCCGCCCTGTCCGGCGGCCTCCAGGGCGGCCTCAGCGGCGGCGCAGCACCGCGGCCAGCAGGCCCATGCCGGCCAGCGCATAGGCCAGCGTGCTGCCCTCCGGCACGCTGGAGACGACGAAGGACAGGTTGTCGGCATAGCCGTCGTTGTCGCCGCCGCCCAGGCGCTCCATCGACAGCGAGAACGTCAACGACGTCGTCGCGCCCGGCAGAAGGCCCGCGTCCGTGCGCAGGAACAGGCCGGTCTGGTCGGCCCGCTCGGCCGGCAGCACCGGGCCCAGCACGGCATGGCCGATTTCGTTGTCCTGGGCGTCGAGGAAGGACACGTACAGCAGCGCGTTGTCGCCCTGCGCGGCCCAGCCGCCCAGCCAGCCGCTGAGCTCGTAGCGCAACGGCTGGCCGGCCAGCGCGCCCAGCTCCACGGTCTGGAACCCGGCGCTCTGCGCGCCCACGCCGGTGAACAGCCGGGCGCCGCGGTCGGCCGGGCCGGGCTGCGTGGGCTGCACCCAGTTGGGGCCGTAGTCCACCGCCTGGAACAGCGGGTAGCCGTCGAAGCCGGTCCAGCCGGTGGCGCCCTGCTCCGCGTCGCCGTTGAGGATGAGGTTGCTGCCGAGGGCGGCGTCGGCCTGGGCGTTCAGGCTGAGGGCCAGCAGGGCCAGCGCGAAGGTGTGCTTGATCATGGGTGAGCCTCGATGGGGTGAAGACATGCTCAGGGCTGGGTCTGGTCCAGCACCGCCGCGCCGGCCATCGCCGGATCGCTGATGGAGGGCTGGCCGTTTTCCAGGTGCCCGGCGAGCCGGCGGCCGAAGCCGGCCAGGCCGGCGACCCTGACGCTGAAGTCGTACCAGCGGTGCGAGGCATCGACCGCGATGCGCACCGTCGTCGCGCTGTGGGCCAGCATGGGCCAGCTGCGGTCGGGCACGTTGGCATAGCGGTTGGTGCGCAGCACGAAGGTGCAGGGCTTGGGGCCGTCGTTGCGCAGCTCGATGACCAGCTCCAGGTAGGCGCGGTCGGCGCGCACCACGAGTTCCGGGCGGGCCTCGGTCGCGCCCGGCGTGGGCAGGCGGCCGGTGACATGGCGGTGGAAGCCGTTGGGGCCCAGCACCCACAGGTCGTAGGCCGTGCCGGGCTGGCCGGCCCAGTGGCCGCTGAGCTGTTTGCCCGCCTCCACCGTGTAGCGCCGCGGCGGCTGGCCGAGCGCCAGGCGGTCGTAGACGTGGAACACCGCGCCCGCGTCGCCCGCGTTCTCGAAGCGCAGCGTGACGCCGGTCGTGGCGGCGCTGGCCTGCACCTGCAGCTCGTAGGGCAGCGCCCGCGCCATGCGGATGCCGGCCTCCTGCGACGGCGCGGCCAGCGTGGTGGGCGCCGGCGGCGTCTTGGTGCCTTGCAGCGTCAGGGCCCGCGCGCGCAGCGCCGCGGTGGACGGCAGGTGCTGCATGAAGGCGCTGTCCTCGGGGCGCTTGAAGTCGAAGCAGCCGGTCAGGTTGCCGCTCACGGCGCGCCGCCACGGCGTGATCAGCGGCTCCTGCACGCCGAAACGCGCCTCGATGAAGCGGATCACCGAGGTGTGGTCGTGCACCTGGGAGTTGACCCAGCCGCCCTTGCTCCACGGCGACACGACGTACATCGGCACGCGCGGGCCCATGCCGTAGGCGCGGTGGTGGTAGGCCGGGTCGCTGCCGTTGAGGTGGTGGTGGTACTCGCCCGTGGTGTCCACGGTCGACGCGCCAGCCAGCTGGGCCTTGGCGGGGTCGGCGTCATAGGCCAGGTAGGACGGCACGGCCGGCGGCGGCATGTGGTCGAAGAAGCCGTCGTTCTCGTCGAAGTTGATGAACAGCACGGTCTTGGCCCAGACCTCGGGGTTGGACGTCAGCGCGTCCAGCACGCGGGCCGTGTAGTCGGCGCCCGATGCGGGGCTGGACGGGCCGGGGTGCTCGGAGCCCTCGGCCGTGGCGACGATCCACGACACCTGCGGCAGCCGGTTGGCCTGCACGTCGGCCTTGAGCATGTCGAGGTCGCGGGTGCTGATACCGCGGTCGCGCAGCGCGGTCGAGAAGCCCGGGCGGCCGTACCAGGCATCGCGGTAGGGCCGGAAGCCGGCCAGCGAGTTGTCGGTGAAGTTGTCCGCCATGTTCTGGTAGACCTGCCAGCGGATGCCGGCCGCCTGCAGGCGTTCGGGGTAGGTCGTCCAGGTGTAGTCGGTCAGCGGGTTGGGGTCGAACCAGTCACGGCTGTTGTCGGTGGACGGGCCGCCGGCGCGCGCCAGCGGGTCGTTGCCGCCGCTCCACAGGAACAGGCGGTTGGTGTTGGTGCCGGTCTGCGTGGCGCAGTGGTAGTGGTCGCACAGCGTGAAGGCCTGCGCCAGCGCGAACTGGAAGGGGATGTCCGCCTGCTTGTAGTAGCCCAGCGAATGCGCCTGCTTGGCCGCCGGCCAGTTGTTCATGCGGCCGTGGTCCCACGCCGCCTGGGCGTCGGGCCAGGAATGCGGCGTGCCGCTGACGCGCATGACGGCGAAGTCCTGCTGGGTGTTCAGGTGGAAGGGCGCGATGGCCGTGCGCTGGCCGCCCCAGTTGGGCCGTCCCGGCACCCTGGCGCCGCCGCCGAGCGGCTGCACGAACACGGTCTTGCCGGCAAAGGTGCCGGCGCGGTCCATCACCGGCACCGGGAAGGGGTCGGCAAAGCCGCGCACGCCGGGCAACGTGCCGAAGTAATGGTCGAAAGAGCGGTTTTCCTGCGTCAGGATGACGATGTGCTCGACGTCCTGCAGCGTGCCGGTGCGCTGGTTGGCCGGGATGGCCAGCGCGCGCTGGATGACCGGCGGGAAGCTGGCCAGCGCGGCGCTGGCGCCGGCCGCCTGGCCGATGTTGCGCAGGAACCCGCGTCGATCTTGAACCATGGTTATTCCTTCGAGAAAGCAGTTAGCGAACCGCTGCACTCTAGGAATGCGATGTGCAGGCCCCGTGACGCGCCCCGCGCCTAACGGCTCATGCGAGTCGCCTCAACAGGTGACAGCGCTGGCACGCGGATCGCGGGTGGTCGGGGTTGGACGGGTCGGTGGGCCGCCGCGTCGACAGCCGCCGGGGGCCGGCTTGCATGTCGCGCTGCCCCGGTAAAGTCGCGCCTTTGCCCTCGCCTGCCCGATCACGGACCCGACTCGCCGGGTTCGCTGTCGGGCCTTCCGGGTGACGGCACTGGCGAGTCCTCGGGTGCGGCGATCGATGCCCTCGAGGCGGTGACATCTGCTGGAGGGCGCGAATGCTGGACGGGTCGGGTTTGAGGCTGCATGGCCGCCTGCTGGGCCATGCCGATCTGCAGGCGGCCCAGCGCCTGGTCCCGACCTGGCTGCCCCTGTCGACCGACGTGCGCGCCGCGCTGCCGGCGATCTGGACGCGGCTGCTGGGCCATCCCGGCTTCAACGCCGATGTGATCGAGGACCTGAACCGGCCGGCCGGCGAGCGCCTGCTGGGCCTGGGCGTTGCCATTGCGCTGGACGAGCGCTGGACGCGGCTGCTGCGCGACGACCCGCCGCCCTTCGCGCCGGCGCTGCTGTATGCCGAGCTGCTGGACGGCCGCTTCCAGCCCCAGGGCGACAAGGACCTGGCACGCCTGAATGCCCGCGGCGAGGTCAGCTTCCTCGTGCTGCACTACGAACAGGTGCTCACCGACCTGGCCAACCCGGACACCCTGGAGCTGCTGGGCGTGGCGATGTCGCTGTTCCGCTTCGCCCATGCCGGCTACCGGCTTCGCAGCCTCCATCAGGAGGCGACCACCGAGCAGGGCGCCTACATGCTGAGCATGGGTTTTCGCGCCCGCACCGCGCGTCACCAGGCCGGGGTGCCCGAGCTGTACGGGCTGCAGCGCGAGGAAGCCGCGCTGCTGCTGCCGGGCTCGCCGGTGCGCGACGCCTTCCAGTTCACGCCGCCGCGCTTCGGCTTTGCGGCCTCCGAGCGCCGCCTGCTGCGGCTGGCGGTCACCGACCTGACCGACGACGCCATCGGCGACGAGCTGGGCATCTCGGGCCATGGCGTGAAGAAGCTGTGGCGCCAGGTGCACCAGCGCGCGCAAGACGCCATGCCCGGCCTGTTCGGCGAGGGCGGCACCGCCGCCAGCCGCGACGGCGGCGGCCGTGGCCCCGAAAAGCGCCGCACGCTGCTGCAATACCTGCGTCAGCACCCTGAAGAGCTGCGCCCCTACAGCGCCAGCGCGGCCGTTGCCGCGGCGGCGCAGGCCGCCGTTGCGGCGGCTTAGCGGCCGGGCGGCGCGCCACAGGTACCCAATTAGAGGGGGCTCAAAAAAGGGCGTTTGCAGCGCCGGGCGGCGCGGGAACACTGACGCCATCGTCACCCCGTTGCCCGAAGGGCTCCCGCCATGAACGCCATCTCCTCTTCCTCCTCCACCGCCCTGCCGGCCGCCGCCGGCAGCCAGCGCCCGGACGCCATCGCCGTGGCCGCGGCCACGCCGCGCTACACGCCGTACCGCTTCATCCACAAGGGCCTGCGCGCGCTGATGTTCAGCACCTTGCAGCGCGCCGGCGCCCTCGACGCCAGCCTGGCCGACGACCGCGCGCAGATTATCGAGGAGGTCGAGCTGCTGCTGGCCACCTGCGCCGACCACCTGGCGCATGAGAACCAGTTCTTCCACGACGCGCTGCGCCAACGCGCGCCACGCGCCGTGCTGCCCTTCCATGAAGACCACCTGGAACACCTGGATGCCATCCATGCGCTGACCCGGTTGCTGGTGGATCTGCGCAACGCGACCGACGCCCGCGCGCCGGCGCTGGGCTACGAGCTGTTCCTGCGCCTGTCGATCTTCGTCGGCGAGAACCTGGGGCACATGGCCGAGGAGGAAAGCGCCCTGACCCAGGCGCTCTGGGAGCACTTCAGCGACGCGGAGATCGCCGCCATGGAGACCGCGCTGCACGCCACACTGACACCTCAGGAGATGGGCTTCTGCCTGCGCTGGAGGGCGCAGGGCATGAACGCCAGCGAGACCACCGCCGTGCTGGCCGGCGCGCAGCCGCACATGCCGGCCGAGCTGTTCGCCCAGATGGCCGCCACGGTGCAGGCCTCGATGCCGGCCCCGCGCTGGGCCGTCGTCGCCCGCGCGCTGGGCCTGGCGCCCGTGGCCGGCCTGGTCAACGCCTGAGACGGGCGGGCCACCGCTCGGCCTGCCGCACACGGAGAAACCCATGAGACCGCTGACGCAAGGCCTGCGGGCCACGCTGACGGCAGCGGCCGTCTGCGCCGCCGCCACCGCCTCGACGCTGGTGCTGGTGGCCCTGCCGCAACCGGTTGCAGCGGCCATCGACTGCTGGGTCGATGCCGAGCACGCCAGCACGGCCGACCAGCGCCCGGTTGCCGACCCCGGCGTGGCCCCCATGCGGCGGGCGCTGCAGCAGGTCAACGCCGTGCTGCATGCGCAGCGCGCGCTGCACGACCTGCCGCGCACCCGGCTGCGCAGCAGCTGGCAGGTCGGCGGGCAATGGGACGCCGCGGCGCGCAGCGGCAGCCTGCTGGTGCGCGACCACCGCGAAAGCATGTGGCTGCCCGGCCGCTGCGACGTCAACCCCAAGGCGGACCGCCTGGGACCGCTGGCGGCGGTGGTGGTGGCCATCAACGCACCCACCAGCTTCTTCGAATCGCCGCACGCGGAGCTGCGCGACGAACAGTTCGAGGCCTGGCGCGAGCTGCCCGCGACCGGGCAGCTGAACGGCTACACGCTCTACGGCGGCCGCCAGCTGGTGTTCACGCGCGGCGGCCGCCTGCCCTGGGTGGCGGTGACCACGGCCGACTACGTCGACTTCACGCTGCGCGACCTGCGGCGGCACGCGCAGGAGGACGCCGCGGCGCGGGCCGGCCTGCCGGCCGAGGGCGACAGCGCGGCCCGCGAGGCCTTCGACGAGGCGCAGGTCCTGAAGGTCACGACCGCCATGCGCCGGGTGGACCCGGCGGCGGCCGACCGGATGGCCATCGAGCTGCGGGCTCAGCTGCGCGCGGCCCGCGAGGCCGAGGAGCGCAACCCCCGCCGCCGCGCCGCCGCCGGTGCCGACCCCCAGCCGCTGCAGACCATGATCCGCCGCGTGCAGGACTGGCGCGCCAGCCTGTCGCCGCAGCAGTTGGCGGCGCCGGCGCTGCTGGGCCTGAATGGCCTGCACGATGCCGCCGTGCCGCAGCAGCGCTACCCGCGCCTGGTCAGGCCCGACCCCGACTTTCCGTGGGACCGCAGCCAGCCCGGTCGGCCGCAGATGCTGAAGGTGTCGGTCGATGGCGGCGACGTCTTCGCCGAGCCGATGCAGCGCGTGCTGAAGGAGCTGGACCTGAAGGCGCTGCAAGCCCTGGTCGATTGATGCCGCGGCCCCGGTCGGGCGGCGTCACGCGGCCCAGTGGCCGGGCAGCATGCCGGTCCAGCGCTTGAACGAGCGGCGGAAGTTGGCGCCGTCGAAGAAGCCGAGCGCCCGGGCCACATCGTCGCGCCCCCGGGCGCGCGGGCCCAGCAGATAGACGGCCACATGGGCGCGCATGCGGTCCACCTCGGCCTGGTAATGGCTGCCATGCCGGGCCAGCCGGCGCTTGAAGGTGGCCGGGCTCATGCCGCATTCGGCGGCCAGCGCTTCCAGCCCGGGCGGGTCGGCCAGCTGGCGCAGCAGGCGGTCGCCCAGCGCGGCGAGCAGGCCGCGGCGCAGCGCCTGCGGGTCGGCCAGGCGGGCCAGCGCCGCCGCGGCCAGGCCCGGGGCGCCCGGCCAGGTCAGCCCGGCCTCAGCACGCGGCAGGCGCATCGCGTCGACCTGGCAACCGAAATGCAGGTCGGGCCCCAGGTGCACCGCATGCTGGGCCAGGTCGCGCGGCGCCGTGCGGTTGAAGCTGTAGCACCAGGGCAGGTGGCGGCCGGCGCGCCAGGCGCACAGGCCCGCGACGGCGCTCATGTGCAGGTCCACGACAAAGGCCCGCTGGCCCGGCGGCAGCCCGCAGGCATCGGTCCAGATCAGGATGAGCTCGCGGTCGTCCACCAGCAGCCGCGGCGTCAGCAGCGGCGTCAGGCGCCCGGCATGGCGGCACAGCTGCTGCAGCATCTCGGCCAGCCCGCCGGCCTGCGTCAGCGCCTGGCTGGCCAGGCCGTAATGGCCCGGCAGCAGCAGCCGGCCGAGCGCGAAGGCGGCGTCCGCGCCGGCGTCGCGCAGCGGGGCCAGCAGCGCCAGCAGCTGGCGCGGCGAGATCAGCGCCTGCTGCGGCCAGGCCGGCGCGATGCCGCGGTGGTGGGCGAACTCCGCCGCCAGCGCGGCATGGTCGGCCACCGGCAGGCAGGCGGTGTCAATCTCGTAGGGCGGCAACCCGGCCCCGCTGCCGCCCAGGCCCAGCGGCAGCAAGGCATCGAGCTGCGCCTGCAACGGCGTCATAGGGCCTTCAGCAGGTCCAGCAGCAACTGCTCCGGCGGCTGCGCGCCGGCGCTGGCGCACAGCGCGGTGCGCACCGGCAGGCGCTGGCGGCCGGTGCGGCCGTTGAAGTTGAGCTGGGCCAGCGCGGCCTGCAACTCGCCCGCGAGCCGGCCGCCCCCGGCCCCGTCGCAGCCGGGCAGCAGCACGACGAAGCGGTCGCCGGCGTAGCGGCACAGCAGGTCCTGGGGGCGCAGGTTGAGCAGCAGCGTCAGGCTGGCCGCCTCCAGCGCATGGTCGGCGGCCTGCAGGCCCTGTGTGCGCACGAAGCCGTCGAAGCCCTCGAAACCCAGCATCAGCACGCAGCCGGCGCGGCCCAGCTCGCGCTCCAGCCTGATCTGCGCGGCCATGTAGCCGGCGTCGGCCAGCTGGGTGACGCGGTCCACGGCGCGGTGGTCGCGCAGGAAGCGCTCGCGCTGCGCGAGCTGGCGGCCCAGCACGCGCTGCTCCTGGCGCCAGTGGTGCAGGCCCACGGTCAGCAGCACCATGCCCAGCGGCGTCAGCGCCTCCAGCCAGTTGTCCCACAGCATGTCCTTGGGCAGGCGCCAGACCTCGTCCAGCGCGTCCACCCATTCGCCCACCAGCATGGCCGCCAGGCCCAGCGTCAGCCAGGTCGTCACGCGGCCGGCGGGGCGGCTGCCGCGCACATAGACCAGCCACACGCCCACCATCAGCGCCATGCCGCCCTCGGCCAGCAGGTCGGTCCCATGCCATTGCGCCAGCGCCTTGGCCTCGCCGAGCGTCGCGAAGGCCAGCGTCAGCAGGCCCAGCAACAGCGCCAGCGCGGGGTAGAAGCACTCCCGGGCGAGCCGCGGCGGCAGCCAGGTCGAGGGCGTCGGCAGGGTCAGTCGTGTCATCGGGGCATCGTATGAAGCGCCTGTGACAGCGCCGGGAAGCGACGCGGGGGGAGTCGCATCGGCTCACGGCCAGCCCCGCGCTGCGCCGCCCGGCCCGTGTGACGGTTCGGTCAAACGCCTGCCCCGGGCGGCCGCCAGCATCGCGACCGTTCACACTCTGGCGACTCCCATGCATCACAAGACCTCCCCCCGCCCCAGCCGGCTGGCCCTGTCGCTCGGCGCCCTCGGCCTGGCCTGCGCGGCCCCGCTGCAGGCGCAGACGGCCGCCAGGCCGGCCCCGCAGCAGCTCGACAGCGTCGTGGTCACCGGCCAGCGCGCCAGCCTGCAGTCGGCGTTGGACAAGCAACGCGCGGCCCAGGGCGTGCTCAGCGGCGTGCATGCCGACGGCATCGGCCAGCTGCCCGACGACAACGCCGCCGAGGCGCTGGCGCGGCTGCCCGGCGTGACGCTGGAGCGCGACCAGGGCGAGGGCCGCTTCGTGCGCGTGCGTGGCCTGGGCTCGGACTACAACACCATCAGCATCAACGGCGCCACCGTGCCCGCCTCCGAGGCAGGCCGCCGCGCGCCGGGGCTGGACGTGGTGCCTGCCGGCCTGATCCGCTCGCTGGAAGTCAGCAAGACGCTAACGCCCGACATGGACGCCAGCAGCCTGGGCGGCAGCGTCAGCGTCAACACGCTGACGGCGTTCGACGTGAAGGGCCGGCTGCTCAGCATCGACCTGGGCGCCAACCACGACACCAACCTGGGTGCCACCAAGCCGCGCCTGGGCGCGACCTACGCAGACCGCTTCGCCGGCGGCAAGCTGGGCGTGGCACTGGCCGTGTCGCGCGACGAGCGCCGCTTCGCCAGCGACAACGTCGAGACCGGCGGCGCCTGGGACGAGGACGGCAGGCTGGAGGAACTGGAGCTGCGCCGCTACACCATCCTGCGCTCGCGCACCGGCGCCGCGATGAGCCTGGACTGGCGCCCGGCGGCCGGCCAGCAGCTCTACCTGCGCGGCTTTGCCAGCCGCTTCACCGACGACGAGCAGCGCCAGGCGCTGGCCGTGGCGTTCGAGGATGCGCAGTCTGCCGGCGACCTGGGCGACGGCACCGCCGTGCGCAGCCTGAAGGCACGCAAGGAGACGGCGCGCACCGCGTCGGTGGCGCTGGGCGGCAGCCTCGACCTGGCCGGCTGGCAACTCGGCGCCGAGGCCGGCATGGGCCGCGCCGAGGAGCGCACGCCGCAAGGGCTGGCCGGTGCCGCATTCGAGGCGGACTTCGCCGGCCTGGGCTTCACCGACACCCGCCGCCCCGTGCTGCAAGGCCCGGCGGCGCTGCGCCAGGCGGCGGCCTACGAGCTGGACGAGGTGGAGGTGGAGGACAGCCGCGCCCGCGACCGCGTGCGTCATCTGAAACTGGACCTGAAGCGCGAGTTCGCGCTGGCTGGCGGCAACAGCCTGGAGTTCAAGGCCGGTGCCAAGGCCACGCGCCGCCACAAGGACAGCCAGCAGGAGACCTACAAGCTGGACAGCGACATGCTGGGCGACCTCCGCCTGGCCGACGTGGTGGGCGGCGGCGACGTCAGCTATCCGTGGGGCGGCAGCTTCGGCCCCGCGATGGAGGCGGGCAGGCTGCGCGCGCTGTGGCGCGGCGTGAACCTGGCCGACGGGCGCGACGACGAGGATTCGCTGGTCGGCGATTTCGACATCAAGGAGAACGTCGACGCGGCCTATGCGCAGGCGACCTGGGAGCGCGGCGGCTTCCAGCTGCTGGGCGGCCTGCGCATGGAGCGCATCAGCTTCAAGGCGCGCGGCACGGCGCTGGTGGACGGCGACGTGCAGCCGGTCAGCGTGGACACGCGCAGCACCCACTGGCTGCCGGCGCTGCTGCTGAGGCAGGACCTGGGCGGCCAGTTGCTGTTGCGTGCCGCGTTGACGAACTCGCTGGTGCGGCCCAGCTTCGAGCAGCTGTCACCGGGCATGGTGGTGGACGGCGACGAGGCCGAACTGGGCAACCCGCGGCTGAGGCCGCTGCGCTCGCGCAACCTGGACCTGGGGCTGGAGCAGGGCCTGGGCCGCGACGGCACGCTGTCGGCCTATGTGTTCAGCAAGCGCATCCGGGACTTCGTGTTCCAGACCGACCTGGCCGGCAGCCCCGGCTGGGAGGGCTTCGGCCAGGTCGACACCTTCGCCAACGGCGCCAGCGCCCGGCTGCGCGGCGTGGAGCTGGCCTACGCGCAGGCGCTGCGCGGGCTGCCGGCGCCGTTCAGCGGCCTCATCGTCGGCGCCAACGCGAGCTTCGTGCGCTCCAAGGCGCGCGTGGGCGGCTATGACGAAGGGGTGTGGAAGAGCCGCGAGATCAGCCTGCCCAGCCAGTCCGACCGCAGCTTCAATCTCAGCCTGGGCTGGGAGGGCCGCGGCCTCAGCACCCGGTTGGCGCTGAACCAGCAGTCGTCCTATCTGCTCGAGGTGGGCAGCGTGTTCGACCCGGCCCGCGACCTGCGCGTGGACGGCCAGAAGCGCCTGGACTTCTCGTTCAAGTACGCCGTCAGCAAGCAGCTGGAGATGAGCGTCGAGGCCGCCAACCTCACCAACCAAGCCTACTACGTCTACCAGGCCACGCCGAATCGGAACGCCCAGTACGAACGCTATGGCCGCGCCTTCAAGCTGGGCCTGAAGTGGAGCCTGTCCTGATGCGCCGCCTGCTGCTCACCCTCGCCATGACCGGGCTCGCCGGCCTCGCCGGCGGCGCCCAGGCGGACCGCCTCGCGCTCGGCAAGGCGGCGCTGGCACTGCACGACGACGCCGGCCGCGTGCTGGACCGTCACGCCATCCGCGCCAAGCACATGGACCAGCGCCCCGACGAGGCCGGCGGTGGCACGCTCGCCGTGCTGCAGGACGCCGACAGCGGGCGGGTGCAGCTCTGGCGCGCCCGCGCCGGCAGGCTGGTGCGCGAAGCCAGCTGGGCGCCGCCGGCGCTGGACCTGGCCCAGCTCTGCCTGCACCGCGACCCGCAGGGCCTGCTGCAGCTGTTCCTGCTGGGCAAGGACGGCGTGTCGGCGCAATGGCTGATCCGCGGCCGCGCGGCCCTGCCGGTGCAGCAGCTGGCCACGCCGCTGGACCCCAGCGCCTGCCGCGTGCGCGACGCCGAGCAGGCGCTCTACGTCGCCGAGCCCGGCGTCGGTCTGTGGGCGCTGTCGGCCGATGCGGAGCGCGCCCGCCCGGGCCGGCGGCGGGGCGCGGCCCCCGCCGCCGGCCAGGCGCGGGGCGCCCGCCCGGGCCCCGGGGGGGGCGCGCCC
>CAXDTK010000137.1:0-13654 GCA_963992225.1 uncultured Comamonadaceae bacterium
ATAGGAGTCCGTCTCGTGGGCTCGGAGATGTGTATAAGAGACAGCCCCTGCCCCCGCCAAGCGGGGAAGGGCGCCACTGGCGCCCGAGGACTGACATGAGCAACGTCTTTCTCAACGTCAACGGCATCGAGGTCATCTACAACCACGTCATCCTCGTGCTCAAGGGCGTGAGCCTGCAGGTGGCCGAGGGCCAGGTCGTGGCGCTGCTGGGCGGCAACGGCGCCGGCAAGACGACCACGCTGCGCGCCGTGTCCAACCTGCTCGAAGGCGAGCGCGGCGAGGTGACCAAGGGCAGCATCGAGCTGCGCGGCGAGCGCATCGAGAAGCTGTCCACCGCGGCCATGGTGGAGCGCGGCGTGGTGCAGGTGATGGAGGGGCGGCACTGCTTCGCCCACCTCACCATCGAGGAGAACCTGATGACCGGCGCCTACACCCGCAAGGATGGGCGCGCCGCCGTCAACGCCACGCTGGAGAAGGTCTACGCCTACTTCCCGCGCCTCAAGACCCGCCGCGGCAGCCAGGCGGCGTACACGTCGGGTGGCGAGCAGCAGATGTGCGCCATCGGCCGCGCGCTGATGGCCAACCCCCGGATGGTGCTGCTGGACGAGCCCTCCATGGGCCTGGCGCCGCAGATCGTCGAGGAGGTGTTCGAGATCGTGCGCGACCTCAACGCCAAGGAGCGCACCACCTTCCTGCTGGCCGAGCAGAACACCAGCATGGCGCTGCGCTATGCCGACTACGGCTACATCCTGGAGAACGGCCGCGTGGTGATGGACGGCGCGGCCGCCGACCTGCGCGAGAACGAGGACGTCAAGGAGTTCTATCTGGGCGTGGGCGGCGAGGGGCGGCGCAGCTTCAAGGACGTCAAGTCGTACAAGCGCCGCAAGCGCTGGCTGGCCTGACCGGGAGATGCCATGAGCGACGACAGCTGGGAGATCGCGCCACCGCCCTTCAACGCGGATGCGGCGCTGCTGACGATGAAGCGCTTCGCCCGCGACCAGCGCGTGCTGGCCGAGCGCGGCGAGGGTTGGACGCTGGGTGCGGACATGGTGCTGAAGCTGGCCGTGGACGGCGCCTCGGTCGCCGTGCAGCTGGCCCGGCGCCCGTCGCGCACGCCGGAATGGGACCGCTTCGCGCTGGCCTCGGCCACGGACCTGCGCAAGGTGCAGGACGAGATCAAGCGGCGCCTCACGCGCTGGAAGGACGACGAGTGAGCACCGAGTTCTACGACGCGCTGGAAGCACGCGACCCCGCCGCGCGCGAGGCCGCGCTGATGGCGGCGCTGCCCGCGCAGATCGCGCATGCGCAGGCCAGCAGCCCGGCCTACGCCGAACTGCTGGCCGGCGTGGACGCCGCGGCCATCACCACGCGCGCGGCGCTCGCGCAGCTGCCGCTGACGCGCAAGAGCAGCCTGGCCGCGGCCCAGGCCGCGCGCCGGTCATTGCGGCTGGGGGGTTATGCCGCGGGCGCGCCGCGCCGCGTCTTCCAGTCGCCCGGGCCCTTGTACGAGCCCGAGCCCGACGCCCAGGCGGTGGACCCCTGGCGCATCGCCCGCGCCCTGCATGCGGCCGGCATCCGCGCCGGCCAGCTGGCGCACGTGGGCTTCAGCTACCACCTGACGCCCGCGGGCGCCATGATGGAAGGCGGCCTGCGCGCCCTCGGCGCCGCCAGCTTCCCCGGCGGCGTGGGCAACACCGAGCAACAGCTGCAGGCCATGCTGGACCTGCAGCCCGAGGCCTACGCCGGCACGCCCAGCCTGCTGCGCATCCTGCTGGACAAGGCGGCCGAGGCCGGCCATGCGCTGCCGGGGTTGCAGCGCGCGCTGGTCAGCGGCGAGGCCTGCCCGCCGGCGCTGGTGGCCTGGTTCGCCGAGCGCGGCCTGGACGTCTACCAGTGCTACGCCACGGCCGACCTGGGCCTGATCGCCTACGAGACGGCGGCGCGCGAGGGCCTGGTGATGGCCGAGGGCATCGTGGTGGAGATCGTGCGGCCCGGCAGCGGTGACCCGCTGCCCGATGGCGAGGTCGGCGAGGTCGTCGTGACGACGCTGTCGCCCGGCTACCCGCTGATCCGTTTCGCGACCGGCGACCTGTCCGCGGTGCTGCCCGCCTCAGTAGGGGCGAGCCCCTGCGGCCGCACCCACCAGCGGCTGCGCGGCTGGCTGGGCCGGGCCGACCAGTCCGCCAAGGTGCGCGGCATGTTTGTGCACGCCGGGCAGGTGGCCGAGCTGCTCAAGCGTCACCCCGAGCTGCGGCGGGCGCGCCTGGTCGTCAGCGGCGAGCTGGCGCAGGACCATGTCGTGTTGCAGGTCGAAATGTGGAAACCCACAACCCCCGGCCACGTGGAAGGCCTGATGCAGACGGCCCGGGATCTCACCAAACTGCGCATCGAGGTAGACGTGCTGCCAGCCGGCAGCCTGCCCAACGACGGCAAGCTCATCGAAGACCGTCGCTAACCGTTGGAGACCCCGATGCGCTTTTCCCTGCTGCTGGCCGCTGGCCTCGCGGCCAGCCTGCCCGTGCTGGCTGCCTACCCCGAGAAACCCGTCACCATCATCGTGCCGTTCACGGCCGGTGGCCCGACCGACAAGGTCGCGCGTGACCTGGCCGAGGCGCTGCGCAAGCCGCTCGGCGCCACGCTGATCATCGAGAACGTCGGCGGCGTGGGCGGCACGCTGGGCGCCAACAAGGTCGCCAAGGCCGCGCCGGATGGCTACACGCTGCTGCTGCACCACATCGGCCTGGCCACCGCGCCGTCGCTGTACCGCAGCCTGCCCTACAAGACGCTGGAGGACTTCGAGTACCTGGGCATGGTCAACGAAGTGCCCATGACGCTGATCGGCCGGCCCTCGCTGCCCGCCAACAGCTATGCCGAACTCGGCAAATGGCTGGAGGCCAACAAGGGCAAGATCAACCTGGCCAATGCGGGCGTGGGCTCGGCGTCGCACCTGTGCGGTCTGCTGTTCCAGCAGACGCTCAAGCTCGACATGACCACGGTGCCCTACAAGGGCACGGCGCCGGCCATGAATGACCTGCTGGGCGGGCAGGTCGACCTCATGTGCGACCAGACCACCAACACCTCGGGCCAGATCGAGGCCGGCAAGGTCAAGGCCTATGCGGTCATGTCGTCCAAGCGCCTGACCAGCGGCGCGCTGGCCAAGCTGCCCACCGCCGACGAGTCGGGCCTGAAGGGCTTCAACCTGTCGATCTGGCACGGCCTGTACGCCCCCAAGGGCACGCCCAAGGCGGTGATCGACAAGGTCAACACCGCGCTGCGCGCCGCGCTGAAGGATGCCGACTTCCAGAAGCGCCAGCAGGCGCTGGGTGCGGTCATCGTGACCGACGGCCGCGTTGCCCCGGCCGAGCACAAGAAGTTCGTCGAGTCCGAGATCAACAAGCTCGGCCCGGTCATCAAGGCGGCCGGGGAGTACGCCGACTGACATGTCCGTCCGGCCGGCGGTGCAAGCCCGCAGGCTGTGAAGTCCCCTCGAAGGAGCGCCATGGCGCTCCTTTTTCTTTGCGCTTCGCCGGGCCGCAGAAGGTCAGGCCCCCGGACGAGCACGTCGGGGTCAACCCGCAATTGACGCCGCAACCCGTCCTCGCCAAGAATGCATGTAAACGTTTACATGAAACCGGACCCCGCAAGCGGCACCGGTCCCGACGGATGAGACAACCGTTCCCGCCCGGCTTCCTGTGGGGCTGCGCCACCTCTGCCTATCAGATCGAAGGCTCCCCGCTCGCGGACGGCGCCGGCGTCAGCAACTGGCACCGTTTCGTGCGCACGCCGGGCCGCGTGCTGGGGGGCGACACCGGCGACATCGCCTGCGACCACTACCGCCGCATGAAGAGCGACGTGGCGCTGATGCGCGAGCTGGGCCTGACGGCCTACCGCTTCAGCATCGCCTGGCACCGTGTGCTGCCCGAGGGCCGCGGGCGGGTGAACGCCGCCGGCCTGGGCTTCTACGAGCGGCTGGTCGACGAGCTGCTGGCCGCCGGCATCACGCCCATGGCTACGCTGCACCACTGGGACCTGCCGGCCGCGCTGGACGACCGCGGCGGCTGGCTCAACCCCGACATGCCCGGCTGGTTCGCCGACTACGCGCAGGTCTGCTTCCGGGGGCTGGACGACCGCGTGCCGCTGTGGGCCACGCTGAACGAGCCCTGGGTGATCGCCGACGGCGGCTTCATGCATGGCGCGCTCGCGCCGGGCCACCGCAGCGCCTTCGAGGCCGCCATCGTGGCGCACCGGCTGATGCAGGCCCATGCGGCCGGCGTGCAGGCCTACCGTGCGATGGGCAAGCACCAGATCGGCCTAGTCGTCAACATCGAGCCCAAGCATGTGCCGGCCGATGCGACGGACGCCGACCGCCATGCCGCGCGGCTGGCCGATGCCTACATGAACCGCCAGTACCTCGACCCCGCGCTGCTGGGCAGTTATCCAGAGGAACTGCGCGAGGTCTTCGGCGAGGCCTGGCCCGACTGGCCGGCGGCCGAGGTGCAGGCGCTGCAGCAGCCCGTCGACTTCCTGGGCCTGAACTACTACACCCGCGCCGTCGTGCGCCACGACCCCAGGGGTTGGCCCGTGCCCGTGGCGCCGCAGCGCCAGCCCGGCGGCATCTACACCGAGACCGGCTGGGAGCTGCACCCGCAGAGCCTGGCCGATACGCTGGTGTGGATGCACGAACGCTACGGCGGCCTGCCGCTGTACGTGACCGAGAACGGCGCCGCCTTCTACGACCCGCCGGTGGCCGTCGACGGCCGCATCGACGACCCGCTGCGCGTGCACTACCTGCGCACCCACCTCGCCGCGGTGCAGGACGCCCTCCGCCGCGGCGCCGACGTGCGCGGCTACTGCGCCTGGTCGCTGTTCGACAACCTCGAATGGGCGCTGGGCTTCGCCAAGCGCTTCGGCCTCGTGCACGTGGACTTCGCCACCCAGCAGCGCACGCCCAAGGCCAGCGCCCGCTTCTATGCTGAGGTCATCGCCGCCCATGGCGCCAACCTCTGACACCCCATGACGGCCACGCCCGCCACCATCAAGGACATCGCCCGCGTCGTCGGCGTGTCGGTCGCCACCGTCTCGCGTGCGCTCAACGGCGCCGAGAACGTGCTGCCCGACACCCGCCAGCGCATCCTCGACGCCGCGCGCGAGCTGCGTTATGCGCCGTCGGGCGCCGCGCGCAGCCTCATCACGCGGCGCACCGACACGGTGGGCGCGCTGCTGCCCGACCTGCACGGCGAGTTCTTCTCCGAGCTGATCCGCGGCATCGACCAGGCCGCGCGGGCGCGCGGCCTGCACCTGCTGCTGTCCAGCTCGCATGACGATGCCCACGAGGCCGCCGCCGCGCTGCGCGCGATGAACGGCCGGGTCGACGGCCTCATCGTGATGTCGCCGCATGCCGATGACGATTTCCTGTCGCAGAACCTGCCGGTCACGCTGCCGGCCGTGCTGCTGAATTCCGGCGTCAGCCGGCCGCGGCAGCGCGTGTTCGCGGTCGACAACTTCGGCGGTGCGCGCCAGATGACCGAGCACCTGGTGCGCAGCGGCCGCCGCCGCATCGCCTTCCTGGGCGGCCCGGTGGCCAACTTCGAGGCGCGCGAGCGCGAGCGCGGCTACCGCGCCGGCCTGCCGGCGGGCCTGCAGCCCTGGGTGCTGGCCGGCGACTTCTCCGAGACCGGTGGCCAGCAGGCGGCCGCGCGGCTGCTGGCACTGCCGGCGGCCGAGCGGCCCGACGCGGTCTTCGCCGCCAACGACATCATGGCCATCGGCCTGCTGGGCGCGCTGGTGGCCGGTGGCCTGCGCGTGCCCGAGGACATCGCGCTGGCCGGCTTCGACGACATTCCCGTCGCGCGCTACGTCAGCCCGGCGCTGACCACCATGCACGTGCCCATCGCGGCCCTCGGCAGCCAGGCGCTGGATGCGCTGGCCGACGCGCTGGACAGCCCGGCGGCGCCTTCCGGCGAGAGCACGGTCATGCCGGTGCAACTGGTCGTGCGCCGCTCCTGCGGCGCCGGCCACCCCTGAATCCCGTCCACACCACAGACAACACAGGAGACAAGGACACCATGAGCAAGCACATCCCGCCAGGCAAGGCCCGCCTGATCGCCGTCCAGCTCTGCGCCGCAGGGCTGCTGCTGGCCGCGCTGCCCGCGCAGGCCCAGACCGCCAACGCCACCGTGCGCGGCAACGTCACCGCGGCCGGCGCGGCGGCCCCCGCCGGCACCGACGTCGTCGCCATCAACAAGGCCAACGGCAACACTTACCGCACCAAGACGCTGGCCGACGGCAGCTACGCGCTGGTGGGCCTGAACCCCGGCAGCTACGAGATCCGCATCGGCGGCGCCGCCAGCGGCAGCGTCGTCACGCTGTCGGTCGGGCAGAACGCCACGCTGGACCTGGCCGGCGGTGGCACGACGCAGCTGGGCACCGTCGTCATCGAGGGCAGCGCGCAGCGCCAGGGCGTCATCGACTCGCAGGTGGGCACCACGGTGTCCAACAAGATGATCGAGGCGGCGCCCCAGGCGACGCGCAACTTCCTGTCCGCGGCGGATTTCGCGCCGGGCGTGCGCTTCGACACCGATGCCGCCGGCAACACGCGGCTGCGCGGCGGGGCGCAGAACAAAGACGCGGTGAACGTGTTCATCGACGGCGTGGGCCACAAGAACAACATCCTGCGCGGAGGCGTCATCGGCCAGGACACCAGCCAGGGCAACCCCTTCCCGCAGGCGGCCATCGCCGAATACCGCGTGCTAACGCAGAACTACAAGGCCGAGTACGACCAGGTGTCCAGCGTGGCGATCTCGGCAGTCACCAAATCCGGTGGCAACGACACCCATGGAAACGTATACATCAACCGCACCGGCAGCAACTGGACCTCGTTGAGCCCCATCCAGGAGAAGGACGAGGCCAACGGCATCGCGCCGCCGTCGTACAAGCAGATCGAGGCCGGCTTCAGCCTGGGCGGTGCGATCAAGCCCGACACGCTGCATTACTTCCTGGCCTACGACGGCAAGTCGCTCGACCGGCCGCGCCAGCTGACCGCCAACAACCTCGACAAATACCCCGGCAGCCCCGGCCTCGTCCCGACTATCGCCGGGCAGCAGGGGACCTTCAAGGGCCAGTTCAAGCAGCACCTGCTGTTCGGCAAGCTGTCCGCCGAGATCGACGACCGGCAGCGCCTGGACCTGTCGATGACGCTGCGCAAGGAGACCGGCTATTCGGTGGACGGCGACCGCTTCGCGCCCAGCACGGCCATCAACAACAACAACAACGAGTACCGCGTGGGCCTGAGCCACGAGTACGCGGGCGACACCTGGCTCAACGAGGCCCGCATCGGCTGGGAGAGCAGCAAGTGGAACCCGCAGTCGGACTCCACCGACCCGCAGGTGCGCTACAAGTACTCGCCCACCAACGCCATCAACAACGTCCAGGACATCTTCTTCACCGGCGGTTCGGGCAATGCGCAGGACCGCCGCCAGAGCGGCGTCTACTTCAAGAACGACCTGAGCTACACCGGCCTGGCGGGCCACGTCGTCAAGGGCGGCGTGCAGATCAAGGCGATGGAGTACGACCTCGGCGGCACGGCGTTCCGCGTGCCGACCATCGACACGGTGCTGAACACCACCACCGGCCAGCCCTACTACAACGGCCTGGTCTGCACCGGCACCAACGTCAGCAGCAGCGGCCTGTCCAGCGACCAGTGCAACATCCGGCTGGCCATCCCGACCGCCTCGGCCAACTTCAAGAACCGCCAGTACGGCCTGTACCTGCAGGACGACTGGAAGCTCACCAAGCAGCTGGAACTCAACCTCGGCGCGCGCTGGGACTATGAGGACAACATGCTGAACAACGACTACGTGACGCCGGCCGACCGCGTGGCCGCGCTGAACGCGCCGGACGGCCGCACGGTGGACGGCATCACCGCCCCCGCCGGCCAGACCTACGCGCAGTCGCTGGCCAAGGGCGGCATCAACATCGCGGATTACATCTCCACCGGCAACTCGCGCAAGGCCTTCAAGGGCGCCTTTGCGCCGCGCCTGGGCGCGTCCTACGACGTGCTGGGCAACAAGGCCACCGTCGTGTACGGCGGCTGGGGCCGCAGCTACGACCGCAGGATGGCCAACAACGCGCTCGACGAGCTGCAGAAGAACGCGGCGCCCGGCGGCGAGATCTGGATGATCAAGAACGACTTCAAGATGCCCTACGCCGACCAGATGAGCCTGGGCCTGCGCCAGGCGCTGGGCCTGTGGAACATGGATGTCGCGGTCTCCAAGATCCACGCCAAGAACCAGTTCATCTGGTTCAACGGCAACCGCGATCCCAACGGCGGCTTCGGCAACTCCAACTCGGTGGACCCGCTGTGGGGCGGCGCGCCGCGCGGCTTCGGCACGCTGGTGCTGGGCGACTTCGCCGGCCAGAACAAGGCCACCAGCCTGTTCCTGTCGCTGGACAAGCCCTACACCCAGGCCAGCGGCTGGAGCATGACCGTGGCCTACACCTACACCGATGCCAAGACCACCAACAACGAATGGTCGGACGACATCTTCGACTGGACCTACGGCAAGGCCACCTACGGCTTCCGCCCGTCCAAGGACGCCGAGAAGCACCGCCTGGTGGTGGGCGGCCTGATGGACAAGCTGCCCTGGGGCCTGCAGCTGTCCGGCAAGCTCACCGTGGGTGACGGCCAGCCGCGCCGTGTGATCGACTGCCACACCGGCTTCAGCGGCCCGGACGGCTGCCGCGCCGTCGCGCGCGGCTCCGACACCTTCAAGCAGCTGGACCTGGCGCTGGCCAAGAGCTTCAAGGTCTGGGGCGGCGATCTGCAGCTGCGCGCCGACGTGCTCAACCTGTTCAACACCGCCAACTGGGGCTACTACGACGACTGGGTCGGCGGCCCCTCCACGCCGCCGCGCAACGCGCTGGGTGGCGACAACGGCAACTTCGACACCAGGACCGGGGTGCGCGGCCCGATGCGGCAGTTCAAGCTCGGCGCCAGCTACAGCTTCTGACCCTCCGCCCGGTCTTGCGCCGCTGCACGCGGGCAAGCCTGCTCGGCCCCCCGAAGGGGCGGCGATGCCGGTGGCTTGGAGCCGCTGGCATCGCCCGAGCGGGCCGGCCTGGGGCGGCCCGGCGCTCGGCCCGAATACCCTTGCACGCAATCCGAATGAATGGACGACTGACGTGGATCTGCTGACCCGACGCGCGCTGCTGGCGCAGGGTGCCGGCCTGGCACTGGCCGGTGCGCTGCCGGCCTGGGGCTTCGCGCCTTCCCCGGCGGCCGAGGCCTTCCTCGACGACCTCGAGCGCCGCACCTTCGACTTCTTCTGGGACACCACCGATGCGCGCACCGGCCTGGCGCCCGACCGCTGGCCCACGCCGTCCTTCGCCAGCATCGCGGCCGTGGGCTTCGCGCTCAGCGCCTACCCCGTGGGCGTGGCGCGCGGCTACATCACCCGCGCCCAGGCGCGCGAACGCACGCTGACCACGCTGCGCTTCTTCGCCGGACTGCCGCAGGGGCCGGGACGCAACGGCGTGGCCGGCCACAAGGGCTTCTTCTATCACTTCCTGGACATGAAGGAGGGCCTGCGCTTCGGCCGCTGCGAGCTGTCCACGGTGGACACCGCGCTGCTGCTGATGGGTGCGCTGCATGCACAGAGCTTCTTCGACGCCGACGATGCCGACGAGGCCCGCATCCGCGCGCTGGTGGATGAGCTCTACGGCCGCGTCGACTGGGCCTGGGCGCAGGTGCGCCCGCCGTCCATCGGCCATGGCTGGACGCCGGAGAAGGGCCACATCCCCAACGACTGGAAGGGCTACAACGAGGCCCTGATGGTCTATCTGCTGGCGCTGGGCTCGCCGACGCGGCCGGTCGGCGCCGAGGCCTATGGCGCCTGGACCAGCACCTACGACGCCCACAGTTGGGGCGAGAGCCAGGGCCAGACGCTGCTGCGCTTCCCGCCGCTGTTCGGCCACCAGTTCACCCACTGCTGGGTGGACTTCCGCGGCATCCGCGATGCCTACATGGCCGCCAGGGGCCTGGACTATTTCGAGAACTCGCGCCGCGCCACCTACGCCCAGCAGGCCTACGCCGCGGCCAACCCGCTGGGCTGGCGCGGCTACAGCGCCGAGGTCTGGGGCATCAGCGCCAGCGACGGCCCGGCCGACATCACGCTGCCGTACGCGCTGCCGGGCGGCAAGACCGTCAGGCGCCGCTTCATCAGCTACGCCGGCCGCGGCATGGGCCTGTACGACGACGGCACGCTCGCGCCCTATGCCGCGGGCAGCTCCATCGCCTTCGCGCCCGAGATCGTCATCCCGACGCTGCAGGCCATCAAGGAACGCCACCCGCACACCTGGGGGCGCTACGGCTTCTGGGACGCCTTCAACCCCAGCTTCAACTACCCCGACGTGAAGCTCACGCATGGACGCATCGAGCCCGGCCGCGGCTGGGTGGACACCGACATGCTGGGCATCGACCAGGGCCCGCTGCTGGCCATGCTGGGCAACCACCGCGGCGAGCTGGTCTGGCAGGTGATGCGCAGGAACGCGCATCTCGTCAGGGGCTTGAAGCGCGCGGGCTTCACGGGCGGCTGGCTGGGCTGATCTCGCGCATGCGCCGTCGCTCCCTGCTCACTGCCGCCGCCGCAGCGCCGCTGGCCGGCTGCGCGCGCGACGACGGCACCACCACGCTGCGCTTCTGGGCCATGGGCCGGGAGGCCGAGGTGGCGGCCGAGCTGATCGCCGGCTTCGAGCGCGAGCACCCCGGCGTGCGCGTGAAGGTCGAGCAGCTGCCGTGGACCGCCGCGCACGAGAAGCTGCTGACCGCCTTCGCCGGCGACGCCACGCCCGACCTGGCCCAGGTGGGCAACACCTGGCTGCCCGAGATGCAGGCGCTGGGCGCACTGGAGCCGCTGGAGCCGTGGCTGGCCCGCACGCCCGCGCTGCAGCCGGCGGACTACTTCGACGGCATCTGGGCCACCAACGCGCCCGCCGGCCAGCGCGTGGGCCTGCCCTGGTACGTGGACACGCGGCTGCTGTTCGTGCGCCGGGACCTGCTCCAGCGCGCCGGCATCCCGCGCATCCCGCAGGACTGGGACACCTGGCGCGCGGCACTGGCGCGGCTGCGCGAGCACGGCATGGCCACGCCGCTGCTGCTGCCCACCAACGAGTTCGAGCCGCTGCTGGCGCTGGCGCTGCAGCAGCCCGGCGAGGTGCTGCGCGACGGCGGCCGGTACGGTAATTTCTCGTCGCCGGAGTTCCGCCGCGCGCTCGGCTTCTATGCCGAGCGCTTCCAGCGCGGCGACGCGCCTGGCCTGACCAACAACCAGGTCGCCAACGTCTGGCAGGAGTTCGGCCGCGGCACGTTCGCGTTCTACATCTCGGGGCCCTGGAACATCGGCGAGTTCAAGCGCCGGCTGCCGGCCGAGCTGGCCGAGGCCTGGACCACGGCCGAGCTGCCCGGCCCGACCGGCCCGGGTGCGTCCATCGCCGGCGGCGCCAGCCTGGCCATGTTCCGGCGCTCGCGCCACAAGCCCCAGGCCTGGGCGCTGGTCAGCTACCTGAGCCGTCCCGAGGTGCAGCTGCAGTTCTACCGCCTGACCGGCGACCTGCCGCCGCGGCGCAGCACCTGGGCCATGCCGCTGCCCGGATCTGAAGGCGGCGCCACGCTGGCCGAGGACCGCCATGCCGCGGCCTTCCGCCGCCAGCTGGAGCGCGTGCGGCCGACGCCGGCGGTGCCGGAATGGGAGCGCATCATGCAGGAGATGCAGCTCGCGGCGGCGCGCGTGGTGGGCGGGCGCGAGAGCCTGGACACCGCGGTGCGCCGCCTGGATGCGCGGGTGGACGGCATCCTGGAGAAGCGGCGCTGGATGCTGGACCGGGGGACGGCATGACGACCGGGAACGCCAGCCGCGAGACCCTCGCCGCCTGGGCCTTCGCCGCGCCGGCGTTGGTGGTCATCGCGTTGTTCTTCGGCGTGCCGGTGCTGGCCGGCCTGGCGCTCAGCCTGACCGACTTCGACATCTACGCGCTGGCCGACCTGCGCAACCTGCGCTGGCAGGGCCTGGGCAACTACGCCCAGGTGCTGCAGATGCCGCTGTTCTGGCAGGCGCTGGGCAACACGGCCTACTTCGTGGTGCTGGGCGTGCCGCTGTCCATCGCGCTGTCGCTGGGCGCGGCCGTGCTGCTGCAGAGCAAGCTGGTGCGCTTCAAGCCGCTGCTGCGCACCGCCTTGTTCGCGCCGGTGGTGACCACGCTGGTCGCGGTGGCCGTCATCTGGCGCTACCTCTTCCACGTCAGGTACGGCCTGGTCAACCACACGCTGCTGGCGCTGGGCATCGACCCCGTCGACTGGCTGGGCGACCCGCACTGGTCCATGCCCACCATCATCCTGTTCGCGGCCTGGAAGAACTTCGGCGGCAACATGATCATCTTCATCGCCGCGCTGCAGGCCGTGCCGCAGGACCTGTACGAAGCCGCGCGGCTGGACGGCGCGCGCGGCGGCGCGCAGTTCCGCCACATCACGCTGCCGGGCATCGCGCCGACGCTGCTGATGGTCACCATCCTGACGACGGCCGGCTATTTCCAGCTCTTTGCCGAACCCTATGTGATGACCCAGGGCGGTCCGCTGCAGAGCACGGTCAGCGTGCTCTACCTGATGTACGACGAGGGCTTCAAGTGGTGGAACCTGGGCCTGGCCTCGGCGGTGGCCTTCGTGCTGTTCCTGATCATCGTCGCGGTCAGCAAGGGGCTGATCGCGCTGCAGCGCCGGCTGACGGGGGAGGGCGCGTGAAGAAGCTGCTCGTCAACGGCCTGCTGTGGGCGCTGGCCGCGCTGGCGCTGTTCCCGCTGGTCTGGATGGTGGCGGTGTCGCTGATGCCGGCCGGCAGCGCGTCCAGCCTGCCGCCGCCGCTGCTGCCGCGCGAGCCCACCCTCGTTCACTACGAGAAGCTGCTGGGCGAAGGCGGGCTCAAGCGCGCCTTCCTGAACAGCCTGGGGCTGGCGGTGGTGGTGACGCTGGTGTCGGTCAGCTTCAACACGCTGGCCGGCTATGCCTTTGCCAAGCTGCGCTTCCGGCACCGCGAGCGGGTGTTCGGCCTGCTGATCGCGGCGCTGGTGATCCCGGGCCAGGTGGCCATGCTGCCGCTGTTCCTGATGCTCAAGGGCATAGGCCTGGTGAACACCTGGATGGGCGTGCTGATCCCGGGCATGGCCGGCATCTTCGGCATCTTCCTGGTGCGGCAGTACGCGCGCGGCGTGCCCGACGAGCTGCTGGAGGCTGCGCGGCTGGACGGCGCGGGCGAATGGCGCGTCTTCTGGCATGTGGTGCTGCCGGTGCTGCGGCCGGTGCTGGTGACGCTGGCGGTGTTCGCGTTCCTGGGCAGCTGGAACGACTTCATGTGGCCGTTGATCGTGCTGACCGACGGCGAGATGCACACCTTGCCCGTCGCGCTGGCGGCGTTGTCGCGGGAGCATGTGCAGGACAGCGAATTGATGATGGCCGGGGCGGTGATCACGGTGCTGCCGGTGCTGGTGTTGTTCGTGGCGCTGCAGCGGTACTACATGCAGGGGTTGTTGATGGGGAGTGTGAAGTGATTGGTGTCGCTTCTCGTTGCTGTGGATTGGCGGGCAGGCCCAGCCGGGAGTTCGCCCCGGC
>CAXDTK010000138.1:0-13640 GCA_963992225.1 uncultured Comamonadaceae bacterium
CCCCATGCCCCGCTTTGCCCGCCATCGCCTGGCTGCCGCCGCCAGCCTGCTCGGCCTCGCCGCCGCGGCCCAGGCCCTCGACCTGTCCGGCCTGTCCAGGGACGTCAAGCCCTGCGACGACTTCTATGCCTTCGTCAACACGCGCTGGGAGGCGGCCACCGAGCTGCCCGCCAGCCGCGCCCGCATCGGCAGCTTCGAGCAGCTGCGCCAGGCCAATGACGAGCTGCTGAACAAGGCACTCGTGGAGCTGGCCGACCAGCCCGCGCTGCAGACGACGCCGGGCCTCAAGCTCATCGCCGCCTACTTCGCCAGCGGCATGGACGAGGCCGCCATCGAGGCGCGCGGGCTCACGTCCGTCGCGCCGCTGCTGAACCGCGTGGACGCGCTGCAGCGCCGCGAGGACCTGCCCGCGCTGCTGGCGCTGCTGGCGCGCAGCGGCGTCGCCGCGCCGCTGGCCTGGAGCGTGCAGCCCGACCGCAAGGACACGCGCCGCCATGTGCTGGGCCTGAGCCAGTCGGGCCTGGGCCTGCCGGACCGCGACGACTACTTCCGCAGCGACGAGCGCACCCGTGGGCTCACCGCCGCCTACCGCGGCTTCGCCAAGGCGCTGCTGGACGCCTCGGGCCGCCCGGCGGGCGACGCCGAACTGGACGCGCTGCTGGCCTTCGAGACCCAGCTGGCCGAGGCCTCGCGCGAGCGCACCAAGCTGCGTGACCCGAACGCCAACTACAACGCGATGGGCGTGGCCGAGCTGAATGCCGCCGCGCCCGGGCTGGACTGGCCCGCCTACCTGGCGGTGCTGACGGCCGGCGCCAAGCTGCCGCAGCGCTTCATCGTGGGCCAGCCGGAGTTCGCCACGCGGGTGGCCAGGCTGGCGGCCGACACGCCGCTGGCCGTCTGGCGCAGCTACCTGGCGCTGCGCGTGCTGGACGCCGCCGCGCCGCGGCTGCCCAAGGCCTATGCGAATGCGGCCTTCGAGTACCGCGGCAAGGCCGTCACCGGCCTGCAGGCCCCGCCGCCGCGCACCGAGGACGTCATCGTGCAGATCGGCGGCAAGTACGGCACCGAGCCGGTGGCGCTGGCGCTGGGCGAACTGTTCGTCGCGCGCGCCTTCTCGCCGGAGGCGCAGAAGCGCTCGCTGCAGCTGGTGGAGGACGTGCGCGCCGCGATGAAGGAGCGCATCGACAGGCTCGACTGGATGACGCCGGCCACCAAGGCCCGCGCCCAGGAGAAGCTGGCCCGCATGCAGCCCATGATCGGCGCGCCCGAGAAGTGGCCGCAGTACGAGGGCCTGCAGCTCAGCGGCACCGACTACGCCGGCAACTGGCTCAAGGTGGCGCTGTGGCACAGCGACCGCCAGATGAAAGACCTGGATGCGCCGGTGGAGCGCGGCCGCTGGCGCGTCAGCCCGCATATCGTCAATGCCTTTGCGGGCGGCCTGAACCAGATCACCTTCCCGGCCGGCATCCTGCAGCCGCCGTTCTTCTCCGCATCAGCCGACGACGCGGTCAACTACGGCGGCATCGGCATGGTGATCGGCCACGAGATCACCCACCATTTCGACGACAGCGGCCGCAACTTCGATGCCGGCGGCTCGCTGACCGACTGGTGGACGCCGGAGGACGCGGCCGGCTACAAGGCCCGCGCCGACAAGGTGGCCGAGCGCTACGGCGCCATCTCGCCGCTGCCGGGCTACAGCATCAACGGCCGGCTGACGCTGGGCGAGAACATCTCCGACATCTCGGGCCTGCCGATCGCCTTCGAGGGCCTGCAGCGCGCGCTCAAGCGCAACGGCGCGGCCGACAGGAAAATCGACGGCTACACGCCGGCGCAGCGCTTCTTCCTGAGCAACGCGCTGGTCTGGCGCACCAAGGTGCGCACCGAGTTCCTGATCAACCAGCTGCGCACCGACAGTCACTCGCCGGCCAGGTACCGCGTGCTCACGCCGATGAGCAACACGCCCTACTTCGCGCAGGCCTTCAGCTGCAAGCCGGGCAGCGCGATGGTGGCTGCCGACCCGCTGACGGTCTGGTGACGGACTCGGCCCGGCCTTGAGCGGGCCGAGCGCCGGGCCGCCCCAAGCCGGCCCCAAAGGCAAAGCCCGCGGCTCAAGACCGCGGGCTTTGCCGTCCCCTTGGGGACCGACCAGACTCGTTCGCGTTCAGCGACGCGAGTCTGGGCGAGGGGTCACGCGATCACCACTGCAGCTTCAGCGTGTAGGCGCCGGTGCCGCTGTAGCGCAGCACCTGCACGTACAGCGTGACCGCGGTCGTGCCGCCGTTGACGTAGCTGGTGCTGTCCACCTGGCCGGCCGCCTTCTCGCTGCGTGCCAGCGTCGTGCCCGCGCTGTTCTTCACGTACAGGTCGAAGTCGTTGGTGCTGCTGGCCATGGTCAGCGTGGCGCTCAGCGTCTTGCCCGCGGGCAGCGTCACCTTGAAGTAGTCGGTGTCGCTGGTCGAGCCGATGGTGCCCGCCACGTTGGCCGGCGCCGACACGGTGTTGGCCGAGGCCAGGGTGCCGTTGGACTCGGTCTCGTTGACCGTCGGCAGCGTGCCGCCGCCCGTGCCGGTGATGGCCTGCACCGCCGCCTGCGCGTTCAGGATGCCGCTGCCGCAGCCCGAGCAGGTGCCCGGGAAGGCGCGCGCGCTGCTCTGCAGGGCGGCCTTGATCTGGTCCGGCGTGGCGGTGGGCTTGGCGCTCAGCATCAGCGCGACGACGCCGGCCACATGGGGCGTCGCCATCGACGTGCCCTGGTAGTAGGCGTAGTTGTCGGCGCCCGGGCCCTGGGTGCCGGCGTTCAGCGTGCTCAGGATGCCGTTGCTGCTGGACGAGCGCACGTCGCCACCCGGTGCCGCCAGCGTGACGACGGTGCCGTAGTTGGAGTAGTACGCCCGGCCGCCGTTGCGGTCGGTGGCGGCGACGGTGACGACGCCGGAGCAGTTGGCCGGGCTGGAGTTGCTGGCGTTCTGGTTCTCGTTGCCGGCCGCGACGACGACGACCGCACCGCGCGAGCGGGCGCTGTTGATGGCGTTCTGCGACGTGGTGTCGCAGGCGCCGCCACCGCCCAGCGACAGGTTCAGCACCTTGGACGGCGTGGCGTTGGCCGGCAGGCCGGTGACGCTGCCGCCCGAGGCCCAGATCATGCCGTCGGCGATGTCGGAGGTGTAGCCGCCGCACTTGCCCAGCACGCGGATGGGCTGGATCTTGGCGTTGAAGGCGATGCCGGCGATGCCGGAGGCGTTGTTGGTGCGGGCGGCGATGGTGCCGGCCACATGCGTGCCGTGCCAGCTGGAGCCGCTGGCCGGCTCGCCGGCGGCGCATTCGCCGGCGGCGGTCCAGTCGCCGGGGTCGCTGGCGTCGCTGTCACGGGCATTGCCGTCGTTGGCGACGGCGGTGTCCTTGATCATGTCGTAGCCGGCCACGATCTGGCCCGACAGGTCGGCATGCGGGCGGATGCCGGTGTCGATGACGGCCACCGTTACGCCCGCGCCGGTCGCCAGGTCCCAGGCCGCCGGGGCGCGGATGCCGCCGGTGGTCTCGTACAGGTCCCACTGGGCGTTGTAGCTGCTGTCGTTGGGCGTCAGCAGCGGGTACATCTTGCGGTCGGGTTCCGCGTAGGCGATGTTGGCGTCGGCGGCCTTCAGTTCGGCGGCGACGCGCTGCAGGTCGTTGTGCGACAGCGCGCGGTCCAGCTTGAAGACATGGGCGCCGGTGCCCATCTGGCGCATCAGCCCGGCCTTGACGCCGCGCTGGGCCAGCACCGCGTTCAGCGCGCTCATGCGGGCCGACATGGCCTGCACCGGCACGCTGCGGGCCCGCAGCACGCGGGCGTCGCCGGCATCGGCCTCGGCGGCGTCGCGGTAGCCGACGATCAGCCGGTCGGTGACCGGCGCGGCACGTTGCACGACGCTGGCGATGCCGGCGTCGACCTGTTGGTTGGAGACACCGGCCTGGCTGGCGCCGGCCACGAGCAGGCCACAGGCCAGCGCGAGCAGGGTTCTCTGGTTCGCAAAAACAAAGCTCATCTTGGTAATTCCGCAAAAGTCGCCGTGACAGACGGCGCACCGGCCCGGCCCGCGGGATCTCCGCAAGCAGCACCACCGGTTTACGGTTCGCCGGCTGGACGCGTTCCCAACGGAGTCCTGAGCCGGCCCGGCGCCATCCGGGGCGGTGCGCAGTGTGGGTGGCACGCGAAATCCGCCTTGTCACCTGGCGCAGTGACGCAGGCCACCCTAAAGGGCAATCCCCGATGGCCATCGGTCATGACGAATGGCATCCGCGCAAGCCGCGCGGCGGTCGCGGCGCCACCGCAGTTCGGGCGCGTTTTTCCCCGGGCTGTCGCACGCCACCCGCAACTCATCGCTTGCGTCTTGGGGCCGCTCGAACGCACGCCTAGCCTGAGCACAGGTCGACGCGCTTCGCGTCCCTCTCGCCCCCCGCAACGTTCAGGAGTTAGCCATGTCCAAGTCCTTCTCCATCGGCCACCGCAGCCCTTCCCTCAACGGCCTGTTCGCCGGCCTGGCCTGCGCCATCACGCTCACGCTGACCGCCGGCCCCGCGCTGGCCGGGCCGGCGCATGAACTGGCACGCGTGGAGGTGCAGGGCCGCATGGTCGAGGCGCCCGTGCGCTACGACGTGCGTGCCGGTTGCGCCGGCATCGAGTCGCAGTTGCAGGAGTCGCTGCAGCTGGCCTGGATGCGCGCGACGCGCTTCGGCGCGGTGAAGGTTCAGCTGGTGATGCAGGACAACGAGGTCGCCGACGTCAGCGCCAAGGGCATCTCCAACGAGGTCGCCCGCGAGGTGCGCCGCGCCGTCAACCGGCTGGACTGCGGCAGCAGCAACGCGGCCGCCGCCGGCGCGCAGGTCTACCGCTTCAGCGTCGACTTCATCGACCCGTCCAGCCGCCCCGCGGACCTGCGCACCGCCGGCGGTCAGCCCGCCGTGCGCGTGGCGCTGGCCAGGGACTGAGCGATCGCGGCGTCCACCTCCGCGAGCGGCCGTGCCAGCTGCGGCGCGGCCTCGCGCCGCGCTGCGGCCCAGATGGGCGCGGGAAAGTGGCTGTCGGTGTCGAAGCGCGCGATGACATGCCAGTGCAGGTGCGGCACCACGTTGCCCAGCGCGGCCAGGTTGACCTTGGTCGGCGCCAGCAAAGCCCTTAGAGCCCGCTCGACCTGCGTGACGACATCCATGCAGGCGTGTCTATCCGTGTCGGACAGGTCGCTGAACTCGGCGACATGCGCATGCCAGATGACCCGGTAGAAGGCCGGATGCGCCGGCTCGTCGAGCACGCGCACGACGCGGCACTGCGGCGTGCGAGCGACCAGCAGGCCGCCGTCCGTCTCGCACAGCGGGCAGCCCGCGACCCTGGCGGCGCTCACACCAGTACCCGCTCGATGCCGCCGTTGTTGGCGTTGCGCACGTAGTCGGGCATCCAGTTCTCGCCCAGGATCTGGCGCGCCATCTCGACGACGATGTAGTCCGCCTCCAGCAGGCCGTTCTGCAGGTCGTCGCCGTAGCGCGTCAGGCCTTGCAGGCAGCTCGGGCAGGAGGTGAGGATCTTCAGGTTCTCGGTCGCGCCGACCTGGCCCGACTCGCGCAGCTGTGCCTCGGTCTTGCGCAGCTCCTCTTCCTTGCGGAAGCGCACCTGCGTGGAGATGTCGGGCCGCGTGACACCCAGCGTGCCGCTCTCGCCGCAGCAGCGCTCGTTCTTCACCACGTTCTCGCCCACCAGCGCCTTCACCGTCTTCATCGGCTCCTGCAGCTTCATGGGCGTGTGGCAGGGGTCGTGGTACAGGTAGCTGGTCTTGGAGCCGAGCGTGATGCCCTTCTCCAGCAGGTACTCGTGGATGTCGATGATGCGGCAGCCGGGGAAGATGTCCTCGAACTTGTAGCCCTGCAGCTGGTCGTAGCAGGTGCCGCAAGACACCACCACGGTCTTGATGTCCAGGTAGTTCAGCGTGTTGGCGACGCGGTGGAAGAGCACCCGGTTGTCGGTGATCATCTTCTCGGCCTTGTCGAACTGGCCCGAGCCGCGCTGCGGGTAGCCGCAGCACAGATACCCTGGCGGCAGCACCGTCTGCACGCCGGCATGCCACAGCATGGCCTGCGTGGCCAGGCCCACCTGGCTGAACAGCCGCTCCGAGCCGCAGCCGGGGAAATAGAACACGGCCTCGGTCTCGCTGGGCGTGGCCGGCGGCCGGATGATGGGCACGTAGTCCTTGTCCTCGATGTCCAGCAGCGCGCGCGCCGTCTTCTTGGGCAGGCCACCCGGCAGCTTCTTGTTGATGAAGTGGATGACCTGTTCCTTGATCGGCGCCGGCCCCACCGTGGCGGGCGGCGCGCTGCTCTGCTTGCGGCCCGCCGGCCTGAACAGGTCCACGGCCAGGCGCTGGGCCTTGAAGCCGATGCCCACCATGGCCGTGCGTGCCAGCTTGATGGTCTCGGGGTTGGTCGCGTTCAGCATGAACATCGCGGCCGCGTTGCCCGGGCGCCAGGTCTTCTGGCCCATCTTGCGCAGCAGGTTGCGCATGTTCATGGTCACGTCGCCGAAGTCGATCTTGACCGGGCAGGGGCTCTCGCACTTGTGGCAGACCGTGCAGTGGTCGGCCACGTCCTCGAACTCCTGCCAGTGCTTGATGGACACGCCGCGGCGCGTCTGCTCCTCGTACAGGAAGGCTTCCACCAGCAGCGAGGTGGCAAGGATCTTGTTGCGCGGGCTGTACAGCAGGTTGGCGCGCGGCACATGCGTGGCGCACACCGGCTTGCACTTGCCACAGCGCAGGCAGTCCTTGATCGAGTCGCTGATCGCGCCGATGTCGCTCTGCTGCATGATCAGCGACTCGTGGCCCATCAGCCCGAACGACGGCGTGTAGGCATTGCGCAGGTCGGCAGGCAAGGAGTCGCTCTTGAGCAGCTTGCCCTTGTTGAAGCGGCCCTCGGGGTCGACTTTTCTCTTGTAGGCCGTGAAGTTGGCCAGCTCGTCGTCGGTCAGGAACTCGATCTTGGTGATGCCGATGCCGTGCTCGCCCGAGATCACGCCGTCCAGGCTGCGCGCCAGGGTCATGATGCGCGCCACGGCCTCGTGGGCCGTCTGCAGCATCACGTAGTTGTCGCTGTTCACGGGGATGTTGGTGTGCACGTTGCCGTCGCCGGCATGCATGTGCAGCGCCACCCACACGCGGCCGCGCAGCACCTCCTTGTGGATGCGGCGGCACTCGGCCAGCAGCGGCTCGAAGGCCGCGCCGTTGAAGATGCCCTGCAGCGGTTTCAGGATCTGCGTCTTCCAGGACGCGCGCAGCTCGTGCGTCTGCAGCGGCTCGAAGAAGCCGGCGTCCAGCCCGTCCAGCCACTGCTGCCACAGCGCGCCCACCTCGCGCAGCAGTGCCAGCGCCTGCTGCACGCGGTCTTCCAGCAGCTCGGCGCTCGGGATCTCGCCGGCGTCGTCGCTCTTGCCCAGCGGCAGCTTGCCGGTGGTGAACAGCGCCTGCAGCGCCATCACCAGCTCCAGCTTGTTGCGCAGGCTCAGCTCGATGTTGATGCGCTCGATGCCCAGCGTGTACTCGCCCATGCGCGGCAGCGGGATCACCACGTCCTCGTTCACCTTGAACGCGTTGGTGTGCTTGCTGATCGCCGCGGTGCGCTTGCGGTCCAGCCAGAACTTCTTGCGCGCATCGGCGCTGACGGCCACGAAGCCCTCGCCCGAGCGGCCGTTGGCCAGCCGCACGACCTCGCTGGTCACGCGGGCCACGGCATCGGCGTCGTCGCCGACGATGTCGCCCACCAGCACCATCTTGGGCAAGCCGCCGCGCTTGCTCTTGGTGGCGTAGCCCACCGCCTTCAGGTAGCGGTCGTCCAGGTGCTCCAGGCCCGCCAGCAGCACGCCGCTGTTCGCAACCGAGAACATGTAGTCCTTGATGTCCACGATGCTGGGCACGCAGTCCTTGGGGTTGCCGAAGAACTCCAGACAGACGGTGCGCACATGCGCCGGCATGCGGTGCACGATCCAGCGGGCGCTGGTGATCAGGCCGTCGCAGCCCTCCTTCTGGATGCCCGGCAGGCCGGCGAGGAACTTGTCCGTCACGTCCTTGCCCAGGCCCTCCTTGCGGAACACGCGGCCGGGAATGTCCAGGCGCTCGGTCTTCTCCAGCGTCTTGCCCGCCGCGTCGAAATAGCGCAGCTCGAAGCTCGCCATCTCCACGTCGTGGATCTTGCCGAGGTTGTGGTTCAGGCGCACGACCTCGAGCCACTTGGCCTCGGGCGTCACCATGCGCCAGCTGGCCAGGTTGTCCAGCGCCGTGCCCCACAGCACAGCCTTCTTGCCGCCGGCGTTCATGGCCACGTTGCCGCCGATGCAGCTGGCCTCGGCACTGGTCGGGTCCACGGCGAAGACGAAACCGTGGGCCTCCGCCAGGTCGGCCACGCGCTGCGTGACGACGCCGGCCTCGCTGAAGATGGTGGGCACCTGGCGGTCCAGGCCCGGCAGCTGCAGCATCTCGACGCCGCGCAGGGCTTCGAGCTTCTCGGTGTTGATGACGGCGCTGTTCCACACCAGCGGAATGGCGCCGCCGGTGTAGCCGGTGCCGCCGCCGCGCGGGATGACGGTCAGGCCCAGCTCGAAGCAGGCGCCCACCAGCCCGGCCATCTCGGCCTCGGTGTCGGGCGTCAGCACGACGAAGGGGTACTCGACGCGCCAGTCCGTCGCATCGGTCACATGCGACACGCGGGACAGGCCGTCGAACTTGATGTTGTCCTTGGCGGTGTGTCGGGCCAGCGTCTTGGAGGCCTTCTTGCGCAGCACCGCCACGCGCTCGAACATGGCCGCGAAGGCCGACACCGCACCGCGCGCGGCCTCCAGCAGCTCGCCCACGGCCGCATCGCGCTGGGCGTCGGCGGCGGCGTCGCGGCGGCGCTCCACCTCGGCCAGGCGGTGGTGCAAGGCCTCGATCAGCAGGTCGCGGCGCTTGCGGTTGTCCAGCAGGTCGTCCTGCAGGTAGGGGTTGCGCTGCACCACCCAGATGTCGCCCAGCACCTCGTAGAGCATGCGCGCGGATCGGCCGGTGCGCCGCTCGGTGCGCAGCTGGTCCAGCAGCGCCCAGGCGCGCGTGCCCAGCAAGCGGATCACGATCTCGCGGTCCGAGAACGAGGTGTAGTTGTAGGGAATCTCGCGCAGGCGGGGTTGGTCGCCTGCCGGGAGGGTGTCGGCCGCGTCAGCGGCGGCCGGCATCAGGGGATGCGGGGCGTTCATAGAGGGAAAGGATCGTATCGCAGGGGGTTTTCCCTTCAGAATCCAGCGGGATGAAGCCCTGGCCCTATCCCTTGTGGCTCGCCCACCGCGGCGCGGGCCGTCTTGCCCCGGAGAACACGCTGGCTGCATTCCGGTTGGGGGCGAGTTTCGGCTACCGAGCCTTCGAATGTGACGTCAAGCTCAGCCAGGACGGCGAAGCCTTTTTGCTGCATGACGACACGCTGGACCGCACCACCAGCGGCGTAGGCTCCCCCGCGGCGCAGGACTGGGCGCAGCTGGCCCGGCTGGACGCCGGCGCCTGGCACGGCCCCGCGTACGCGGCCGAGCCGCTGCCGCGCCTCGCGCAGATCGCCACCTTCTGCCAGGCCAACGGCTGCGCGCTGAACATCGAGATCAAGCCCTGCCCCGGCGAGGAGGCCCGCACCGGCGCCGCCGTGGCCCGCGAAGCCGCGCGGCTGTGGGCCGGCCAGGCGCTGCCGCCGCTGCTGAGCTCATTCAAGCCGGAGGCTCTGGCTGCAGCGCGTGACGCTGAGCCCGCCCTGCCCCGCGCCTTGCTGCTGGACGAGCTGTGGGCCGGTTGGCCGGACGCCGCCGCGGCGCTGGGCGTGGTGGCCGTCATCACGAACTGGCGGCTGATGGAACGCGGCCTGATCGAGCAGCTGCATGACCGCGGCTGGCGGGCGCTGGTCTACACGGTCAACGACGCGGCGGTGGCGCAGCGGCTGATCGACGCTGGCATTGACGGCCTGATCACGGACGAGGTGGATCGCCTGGGCGGCTGATCGACTGATCGGCTGATCGGCTGATCGATCACCAGAATCGTTCAAACGGCTTGCAGAGCCTGGCGATTCACCAACCCTGCATCCACCGGGTCAGCTGCAATGTCGCCTTCGCCACATGCGTGTGGACCGTGGTGACACTCACGCCGTGGAGTTTTGCGATCTCGGTGTAGGGCAGACCATCGATGCGGTGGGCGAGGAAGATGCTGCGCGTCGTCTCGCTCAAGCGTCCCACCCCTTCGCTCAGGCGCACGACGCGCTCCTTGGCCAGCAAGGCTGCCTCGGCGTCCGGGGTGGTGTCCAGCAGGACCACGTCATCTACCAGTACCTCCTCGCCGTGCGCCACCTTCATGCGATGGGCGTCGACGGCCAGGTTCAGTGCCGTGCGCATCATGAAGGCCTCAGGGCGTTGGACGGATGCGCCGCCCTCGTAGCGGGCCAGCCGGATCCAGGCCTCCTGGACGAGATCGTCGGCATCCTGCGCCGTCGCCCCGCGGCGGCGCAGGGCCGCACGGATGCTTGCGAAGGTGGCCTTGAGGTCCATGTCGGAGCAATGAGTGCAAGCCCGGAAGTCAGCCGGCCGCCTGCAAAGCGATCGCTCGACCAGGCTGACGGACCAGGGACGGCACAGCTGCCGGATGCCGTCGTGCAGCAAGGAAACACCTTTCGGCTGAGCGACGCACGAGCGACGCTGCCGCGGCTGGATCTGCACAGCTTGCGTGGCGAACCGCCGCGCGCCTGAGGCAGCGATCGAGCTGCGCCACGAGTTCAAGAGCACGCTCGACGTAGCCGCGGTGGCCCGGGCTGACGGCAGCAGAAGTCGCGGCGCCCTTGGCGGACATCGACAGCACCATGACGCCTGGGAAAGCGCGCGTCATGGCGGCTGAGACGACAGCGGTGTGTTTCGTCAGGACGATACGCACCCGCTCGACACCAAGTACATGAAGGTCGGCCGCGATGCCGCTCCAGGAAACATGCGGTGGGTCGGGCAACTGCCAAGACCCCATGTAATGCGCGCTTCCATCGGAAAGCACGCCAACCGCCCACGCGCGACGCCATCGCGTCCCCCGCGCTTCTACTCGATCCTTGAGGTCGGTCGAGCCGAATGCCACGCAAACGTACGAGCGACATACCGGTGAGATACCCGGATGGGTTGTTAAAAGGTCGTTCATCGCTTGCTCCTGATTCCAGGCCCGCGCAACGCCAAGTGGGTGGCGATGCAAATAGGCGGCTTGAAAAGGCTCCGGCTCGCGGACAGGACCGCCCACTGCCTCGCGTGCAGCTATTGAGAGTCGGTTCGACTAGGCCACTAGCGTAAATGACTCTCAAACAGTTTACAAGTACGCTCAAACAACGTCGCACATAAATCAGGCTTTTCGCATGCTCACCATGGATGACAGAGAAGAGAAAGCCGACCAGCGACCGCGCGATATTCGGCAAGAACCTGAAGCGAGCACGGCTTATCCGGGGCTTGTCGCAGGACGCGCTGGGCTATGAAGCTGGGCTGAGCCGAACCTTCGTCAGTGACGTTGAGCGGGCTGCCCGCAACCTCTCCATCGACAGCATGAGCAGGCTGGCAGCCGCACTCGGCATTCCACTGCGGGACCTCGTGGACCCGGACAGGTTTTCAGACCCGTTGGACGCGGACTAGCACCGACTCGCTCCTTTGCGCTGAGACCGGCTAGTGTCCTGTCCCGCTGATACATGAGCAAAGTCGATGCGGCTTTGCGAGGATGGAATCGGCGGTAGCGGTCCACTTGAAAGGCTGGCAGTTCGTGTTGTAAGCGGCGACAAGCTTGACGCCGGTGAACGAACCGCGGCGGATAGCCTTGTCGGTGATCAGCGCGAAGAAGCGCTCGAGCTGGTTCAGCCACGAGCTGTAGCTCGGAATGAAGTGCTTTCGCCAGCGCGGCCTCGTGACCAACTACGCCTTGATCTTCGGGTGGCTGTGGGTGACGTAGTTGTCGCACATGCAGTGACGGCAATGTCCTCCGGCAATCACTTGTGCAGGGCCTGCTCGACCGGCGCCGCGCGGGTTCGTCGTTCTCGCGTGTACGCCTCCCTCGAGGCGCCGAATCCGCCCCCGGCCATGTCGCTGTCCGTCGCGCTGGCCTTCTGGCAGGACAGCGCCACGGATCCACCGGTACGATCGTCGCGCCTATGCGCTGCCGTCAGTTCACGGCCAAGGGGCCGATGCAGCGATCCTCGACGGCGGTCGTGTCAAAGACGTCACTTGACCATGCGCCCTGCAGTCCTCGGTTGAGCCGGTCCATGCTGTGGGGGCGCAGCACGTCGGTGACCAGCCGGTAGCCGGCATAGGCTTTCGCTGCGCTGGCGCCCAGCTCCGCGAACACCTTCCACTTCGCGCCCCACTTGTATTCGACGGCGGTCCGGCCGACCGCCGCGACGGTGAAGTACTTCTGGTAGGACTGGATGGCGGCGACCTTCACGCGATCGGCGATCTCCTCGGCGACCGCCTGGTCGAAGGCCGATCGGGAGTCGGGCATGAACAGCGGCTGCTTCATCTCGCCGCTCATCAGCGCCTTGATGGCCACCTTCATCGCCGCCTCGCTGGGCGCGGACTTGTGCAGATTACCGATGCCCGGCATCAGCACGCCGCTGAACATGCCCTTGGCGACGAAGCGGCTGACGATGGCCATCAGCTGCTCGTCCTCGCGCGGTGTGGTGAAGGGCTGCGGCCGCGAGACCACGCAGACCGGCTTGTGGAGGTGCTGATGCGCCTTCAGGAAGCCCAGCGGCCGGTCGTTCTGGCTGGCCCATTCGCCCACGTCGGGTATGCCCAGCGACACCAGGTCGCGGCGCAGCTTGGGCGGCGCGCTGCCGGCGGGCGCGGCTTCGTCCACCACGCCGGTCTCCAGCGCGGAGAACAGCCGTACCTGGGCCGGATCCGCCGCGCGACCGGTGAGGTAGCGCTCGGGCAGCGGTGAGCTGTTGAAGCCCACGACGCGCAGCCCGTTGAGCGCCCCGACGTACTGCGCCATGCCGGCGCCCAGCGAGTGCCCGACCACGATGGGCCGGGCGCCGCCCTTGACCACCGCCGCTGCCACCTGCCGCGCGACGTTGTAGTTGGGCGCCTCCTGCTGCGCCAGGTCGATGCCCAGCCAGAGGTTGGTCAGCCAGTCGAGCGCGGAATGGCTGCCGCGGAACACCAGCAGCGTCTCGCCGCTGGACGCATGCCGGTACAGCTCGCCCCGGAAGGACGACAGCGGCACGGCCGCGGCGGCGGGCAGCGCCTGCGGCAGCAGCTGGGCCTGGCCGGACAGGAAGCGCTGCTTGTCCTCCAGCTTGGCCTGGTAATGCGCCCAGTCCTTCTCGGCTTTCTCGTAGCTGGCCCGGACCGCCCGGATCAGTAGGCCCTGGCGGGACAGCGGCAAGGGGCCATCGTGCGTGGCGTCGAGGCTGTTGCGGATGCGTTCAAGCTTGGCCCGCGTGGCGTCGAGCAGCCGCAGGCGCTCCTCGTCGTAGTAGACGTACTCGGCCAGCAGCCCCATCACGCCCAGCGGGAACGCCGAGCCGGCAAAGGGGGGGCGGGACGCCAGGTCGCCCGGCGGCAGCCCGCCGCCGGGTGCCTGGCCGGGCGCCGCAGGGTCCAGCGT